>NZ_JASATD010000010.1:0-172880 GCF_038440115.1 Ralstonia sp. OTU4908
GCGCGATCTTGGATCAGTGCGCGCCGGCTGCAGCTTCTGCGCCGGCGGCCGACTTCGCCGGCTTGGTCAGCCAGATGAAGACGATCAGCACGATAAACAGCACGGCCGAAATCCAAAAGATATCGTTGGCGCCCAGCATTGCGGCCTGCTGCGAGATCACACGTTCGATCACGCCATGGGCCTGCAGGTTGGGCATGCCCAATTGCGTGTACTGGTTGATCGACGACGCATAGGCCGGGTTGTACGGATTCACGTGTTCAACCAGTTGCGCATGGTGCAGGGCGGAGCGGTTGTCCCACACCGTGGTCGAGATCGATGCACCGATACCGCCGAACATGATCCGCACAAAGTTCGATAGCCCGGAGGCGGCCGGAATCCGCTCGGGCGACAGACCCGACAGGATGATCGACGTGAGCGGGATGAAGAACATCGCCATGGCCGCGCCCTGGATCAGCGTCGGGATCATCAGCGTCCACGTATCTACCTGTACGGTAAAGCGCGAGCGCATCCAGAACACCAGCGCGAAGGTCATAAACGCCGTGGTCGCGACCCAGCGTGCATCCATCTTCGGCAGGTTCTTGCCGATCACGGGCGAGAGAATGATGGCGAAGATGCCCACCGGTGCCATGATCAGGCCCGCATCGGTGGCGGTGTAGCCGACGATGGTCTGCAGCCATAGCGGCAGGATCACGAGGTTGCCGAAGAACAGGCCGTACGCCACGGAGATGGCGACGACACCCGCGCTGAAGTTGCGGCCCTTGAACAGCGTCAGATCGACCACGGGGTGATCTTCGGTCAGCTCCCATATGAGGAAGAACGCGAAGCCCACGATGGCGACGACCGTCAGCACCACGACTTCGGTCGAGTTGAACCAGTCGAGTTCCTTGCCGCGATCAAGCATCAACTGAAGCGAGCCGACCCACAGGATCAACAGCGCCAGGCCGATCTTGTCGATGGGCAGCGAACGTGTCGGCGATTCACGGTCCTTGTAGATGACCCACGTCGCATAGGCAGCCAGGATGCCCACCGGGATGTTGATGTAGAAGATCCAGGGCCAGCTCATGTTGTCGGAGATCCAGCCGCCGAAGATCGGGCCCATGATTGGCGCGACCAGCGTCGTCATACCCCACAGCGCCAACGCCATTGAGCTTTTGGCGGGCGGATAGGTCGACAGCAGCAACGATTGCGACAGCGGAATCATTGGGCCCGCCACAGCGCCCTGGATGATCCGGGCGGCGATCAGCATGCCCATATTGGGCGCCAGCCCGCACGCCCAAGACGACAACACGAACAGCAGGATCGACGTAACGAACAGGCGCACCTGCCCAAAACGCTGCGTCAGCCACCCCGTAAGCGGCACCGAGATGGCATTGGCCACCGCAAACGAGGTGATGACCCACGTGCCCTGGTTCGGGGCCACGCCGAGGTCTCCCGAAATTGCCGGGATCGACACGTTGGCGATGGACGAATCCAGCACGTTCATGAAGGTAGCCAGCGACAGCGCAACTGTGCCAATCGCCAGTTTGGCGCCGGTCAGTGGCGGTAGCGGCTTGGGCGCGGCGGTAGCCATGCGTCAGACCTTGGGTGCGGGTTGCGAAGTGCGCGGAGCCGATACGGCCGGCACGGTGGAAGCGGCCGGCGCCGTTGCACCGCCGCGACCTGCGTTGGCGCTGATGATGCTCGCGATGACCTGATCGGCGTCCTTGCCAGCCTGATCGTAGACGGTGGTTTGCAACGGCGATGCAACCGGTGCGGTCGCCAGGCTCTGGCCGCCTTCGTCATGGATGTCGACCTTGGCTTCCATCGACAGACCCACGCGCAGCGGATGGTCCTTCAACTCCTTCGGATCGAGCGACACGCGCACCGGCAGGCGTTGCACCACCTTGATCCAGTTGCCGGTGGCGTTCTGTGCCGGCAGCAGCGAAAACGCCGAGCCCGTACCCGCCGAGAAACCGACCACCTTGCCGTGGTACGTCACGCTGCTGCCATACACGTCGGCCACCAGTTCAACCGGCTGGCCCACGCGCATATGGCGCACCTGGACTTCCTTGAAGTTGGCGTCCACCCAGAGCTGATCCAGCGGCACGATGGCCATCAGCGGCGTGCCAGGCGCGACGCGCTGGCCGACCTGCACTGAACGCTTGGCTACATAGCCCGTGACAGAGGCGGGCAGGCTCGTACGCGCATAGGCGAGATAAGCCTCGCGGACCTTCGCCGCGGCTTGCAACACGTTCGGGTGACGCTCCAGCGTGGTCTGCTCGGTCAGCACGCGGTTGCCCTGCAGTTGTTCCTTGGCGGCTTCCAGGGCGGACTGCGCAGCCTGCACAGCGGTTTGTGCGTGCGAGATTTCTTCCTGCGAGACGGCGCCCGTACCGGCGATCTGCTTGCGGCGCGCCAGATCATCCTTGGCCTTGGCGAGATCGCTCTCGCGCATGGCGAGCGTGGCGGTGTAGGCGCTGGTGTTCGAATAGAGCGTGCGTACCTGGCGCACCGTCTGCGCTAGCGCGGCTTCGGCCTGCTCTAGTGCGACGCGCGCATCGGCACGGTCCAGTTCGATCACGGGCTGGCCGGAGGTCACAAGCTGCGTGTCATCGGCGCGAATGGCGATCACGGTGCCCGCCACCTGCGGCGTCACCTGGACCACGTTGCCTTGCACGTATGCATCGTCGGTGGACTCGAACCAGCGGCCGTACAGGCCCCAGTAGAGGCCGTAGCCGACGCCGGCAACCACCAGTGCGGCGGCCAGCGTGGTCAGCATGCGCTTGCGCTTGCCGTTGCCGTTGCCGGTAGGCGTTGCCGCGGGGGCTGCGGGCGCGGGAGCAGCGGACGGTGCGGCTTGGGGCTTGTTGTCACTCATGATGTTGGCTCGAAAGAATACGTTGGAACGGTCGGTTCAGTTCAATTCAGTACAGGTCAGCCATGCGAGGCGGCGGCCTCAGGCTTGGCGCCCGGCAGGTCTTCTGCCGTATAGCCGCCGCCGAGGGCCTTGATGAGGGCCATCTGTGCGTCGAGTCGGCGTGCCTGCAGGTCGGTCGCGAGCTTGCGTTGCTGCAGCACGGTCGTCTCGGCATTCAGCACCACCAGCTGGGTGCCGAGGCCTGCGCTGTAGCGCGTACGGGCCAGGCTGTAGGCGCGCTCGGCCTCGCTCAGGGCGGTACGCTGGATCGCGATCTGAGCATCGATGCTGTGCAGCGCGGTGATCTGGTCAGCGGTGTCGTGCAGGGCTTCGGTCAGCGTCTGGTTGTAGCTGGCGACGGCGGCGTCATAGTTGGCGTACTTGCCCCGCAGGTTGGCGCGCAGCTTGCCGCCCTCGAAGATCGGCAGCTTGAGCGCCGGACCGATGCCGAGCTGACGCGATGCGCCGAGCAGCAGGTTTTCCGGCGCGATCGAAGCCAGCCCCAGGAATGCAGTCAGGCTGATATCCGGCAGGAACTGTGCCTTGGCCACGTCGATGTCCTTCGACGCTGCTTCCACTCGCCAGCGTGCAGCCACGAGATCCGGGCGGCGGCCGATCAGATCGATGGTCAGATTGTTCGGCAGCTTGGGCGTGGCTTGTGCGAGTAGCGTCGGGCGCGCAATCGTCAAGCCGCGGTCCGGGCCCTTGCCCAGCAGCGCAGCCAGCTGGTTGCGTGCGAGCGTGATCTGCTCGTCAACCTGCTCCAGTTCCGTCTGCGCGGCAGCCACGTTGGCGCGCGCCTGCGTGGTCTCGACTTGCGTATCTAGGCCGGCACGCAAGCGTTGGCCGGCAAGGTTGGTCAAATCCTTGCGCTGCGCGATGGACCGTTCGGCCACGTCGCGCTGCGCGTAGAGTGCAGCCAGCTTGGCGTAGGTGCGTGCCACCGTGGTCGACAGCATCAGTCGCGAAGCCTGGCTTTCCGCTTCCATGGCCTTGTCGTCGGACAAGGCGGCTTCCAGCGCGGAGCGATTCTTGCCCCAAAAATCGAGGTCATAGCTCACGCCAAGTTGGATCTTCGATTCCGTGAACCAGCGGCCGGCCAGTGGCGTACCTTCAAACATGTCGTATTCCGACAGGCGCTGGCGTGTCATGTCGGCATCGAGCCCGACGCTCGGATACAGATTCCCGCGCACCACATCGGCCATCGCACGGGAAGCGCGCACGCGAGCAAATGCAACCTGCAGGTTCGGGTTGTCCTTGATCGCCTCGTCTACCAGCGCACGCAGTTGCGGATCGTTGAACTGGTCGACCCAGTCCAGTGACGGCCATTGGCCGCCTTGCGAGGGCAACGATTGCGTGCTCGCCAGTTGCCCGGGCGTTGTCAGTGTCTGCGTGCTGTGCGAATTGCCGAGGTTGGCGCAACCGGCCAGCACGGCCAGCGTCACGGCGGAAAGCGCCACGCCCAGGCGCGCCGGCCATTGCGCGCGCATGCTGCCTGCGCGGCTTAGGGGCGAAAGTGCCTGAGGGGCGGAGTGCAAGGCGTTCATGTTGTTCGATGTATCAAGCGGTCGGGGAGAGCAAGAAGCGTTTGGTGCTGCGTGTCCATTTCGGACAAGGTGGCGTCAGTGTCAGTGATCGGCGGGGCGCATGCGGTGGCCCTCCGTGGCGGCACCGTTATCGAGAATGCGCTTGAGAAGTCCGCGCAGCGTATCGACGTCGCCCGGCGTGAAGCCGGCAAAGAAACGGTTCAGCACGTGCGTATAGATGGCCGGCATGCGGTCGGCCAAGTCCCGGCCGGCTTCGGTCACCTCCAGATGCACGACGCGGCGGTCGGATTCGCTGCGCACGCGCTCGATCAAGCCGCGCTTTTCCATGCGGCTGAGCATGCGTGTAAGCGAACCGATGTCGGTGTTCAGTTCGCGGCCGAGGTCGGTCGCGGTCTGGCATCGGCCGTTAGCGAGCAGCACCAGGCAACTGGCCTGGGAATGGGTCACGTCCATCGCGGCAACTTCCTGCTCGATGGCCATGGACAGCGCTGTCTTAGCGCGCCCCACGAGGTAGCCCACGCTTTCGCACATGCGGTAGTCCTCCACCCGGAAGAGCGTTCCGGCAGCAACTTCGGTGGCGGGTCTTGTCTGTTTGGACATCTTATGTATGCACAATCATTGTCCGGACAAATATACGAATTGACGCAGCAAACGGCAAGGTACTGAATGTGTGATTCCATTTTTAGAAATAATGAGTGATCTCATATTCACCCAATCCACGTTCCTTCACCGATTCGTCAACGAGTGTCATGTCTTGCGCATCGCAGCATGCTAGAATGTCAGGTTATTCCGCGAGCTGAATTTGGGTGCTGTCCCGGGCTCGTGTCACGTCTTTTCGAGTTCACATTCCATGCGCGCGCTTCGCAACATCGCCATCATTGCCCACGTTGACCACGGCAAAACCACACTGGTCGACCAGCTCCTTCGCCAAGCCGGCACGTTCCGCGAGAACGAGCAGATCGCCGAGCGCGTGATGGATTCGAACGACATCGAAAAAGAGCGCGGTATCACGATCCTGGCCAAGAACTGCGCGGTCGAATACAACGGCACGCACATCAACATCGTCGACACGCCGGGGCACGCGGACTTCGGTGGTGAAGTGGAGCGTGTGCTCTCGATGGTCGATGGTGTGCTGTTGCTGGTGGATGCCGTGGAAGGCCCGATGCCGCAAACGCGTTTTGTGACGCGCAAGGCGCTGGCCCTGGGCCTGAAACCGATCGTCGTGATCAACAAGGTGGACCGCCCGGGCGCGCGTCCGGAGTGGGTGATCAACCAGACCTTCGACCTGTTCGACAAGCTGGGCGCCAATGATGACCAACTCGATTTCCCGGTGGTGTATGCATCGGGCCTGAACGGCTACGCCGGCCTGACCGACGACGTGCGCGAAGGCGACATGAAGCCGCTGTTCGAGACCATTCTCGACAAGGTGCCGCAGCGTAACGACGACCCGAACGGTCCGTTCCAACTGCAGATCATCTCGCTGGACTACTCGAGCTACGTCGGCAAGATCGGCGTGGGCCGCATTACGCGTGGCCGCGTGCGTCCGCTGCAGGACGTGGTGGTCAAGTTCGGCCCGGAAGGCAACCCGATCAAGGGTCGTATCAATCAGGTGCTGAAGTTCCGCGGTCTGGAGCGCGAACTGGTGCAGGAAGCCGAAGCCGGCGACATCGTGCTGATCAACGGTATTGAAGAACTGGGCATCGGCTGCACCGTGTGTGCGCCGGACGCCCAGGAAGCCCTGCCGATGCTGAAGGTGGACGAGCCGACGCTGACGATGAACTTCTGCGTCAACACCTCGCCGCTGGCAGGCCGTGAAGGCAAGTTCGTGACGAGCCGCCAGCTGCGCGACCGTCTGGACCGTGAGCTGAAGTCGAACGTGGCACTGCGCGTGAAGGACACCGGCGACGACACGGTTTTCGAAGTGTCGGGCCGTGGCGAACTGCACCTGACGATTCTGGTGGAAAACATGCGCCGTGAAGGCTACGAGCTGGCCGTGTCGCGCCCGCGCGTGGTGTTCAAGGAAATCGACGGTGTGAAGTGCGAGCCGTTCGAGCGCCTGACCGTGGACGTGGAAGACGGCCACCAGGGCGGCGTGATGGAAGAGCTGGGCCGCCGCAAGGGCGAACTGCTCGACATGGCGTCGGATGGCAAGGGCCGCACGCGTCTGGAATACCGCATTCCGGCCCGTGGCCTGATCGGCTTCCAGGGCGAATTCCTGACGCTTACGCGCGGCACGGGCCTGATCAGCCACATCTTCGACGACTACTCCCCGGTCAAGGAAGGTGATCTGGGCGAGCGTCACAACGGCGTGTTGATCTCGCAGGACGACGGCGCTGCCGTGGCCTACGCGCTGTGGAAGCTGCAGGATCGCGGCCGCATGTTCGTGTCGCCTGGCGACGCGCTGTACGAAGGCATGATCATCGGCATCCACAGCCGCGACAATGACCTGGTCGTGAACCCCATCAAGGGCAAGCAGCTGACCAACGTGCGCGCGTCGGGTACCGACGAAGCCGTGCGCCTGGTGCCGCCGATCCAGATGTCGCTGGAGTACGCGGTGGAATTCATCGCCGACGACGAGCTGGTGGAAGTCACGCCGAAGAGCATCCGCCTGCGCAAGCGCCACCTGAAGGAGCACGAGCGCAAGCGCGCATCGCGTGAAGAAGCGGTCTGATCGACAATCGATCTGCCAGAAAAACGCCCCGAGATTCCGGGGCGTTTTTTTTTGCTCGGCGATAACGCTGGCGTTATGGCCGAATGCGCGCGAAGGCTTGTGCCGGATCTTCGATCAGGTCCTGCGCATATTCCAATCCGATGTGCAGGCGCACGATCGGGCGGGGCCAGCTGCAGACTGATCCGCGCTAGTAGGCGTGCCCGCCACATTGCTGACCGTTGCCAGGCTTTCATACCCGCCTTACGAGGCGCCAATGCCGAACGGCGTCAGCGCATCGACGAAGCGTTCGGCGGCGACATGGTGCGTGGGTCTCAAAGAGGGGCGCGTCACGGCTGCGCGGCAGCGGCGCCCACGCGAAAAGCGCCAAGTTCCTGCGCGTCGAGCTGGGCGAGCAGGCCGGTTTCCCAAGCCAAATATTGCCTGGCCGCTGCTTTGTTGCCGTCGTGCCGATCATGCACGAAGAAGAGATAGTCGATGCAATCGGCGTCAGGCGGTGCGCTGTCGGAACCTTCGGTGGCGTAGCCGGCGGCAGTCCACGCGGTGATGCCACCGGCCAGCAACTTGAGACGCGATGCGGCTTGCGGCGCGTGTGCTGCCCAATCTGCCGCGGCGAGCTGAGCGATGCGCGGGTCGTCGGCGATCAGGACGGCATCGCGGTCGGCGGCCAGGGCCGGCAAGCGTGGACGAATGGCCCATGTCGCGCCAGGCACATGGGCGCGGCGGAAGCTCATGCTGGGGCGCAGGTCGATCACATGTGCGGTGCCGGCCGCGAGCGCAGTGGCGAGTGCTTGCGCGCTGACCTCGGGCAACGGTTGCGGCAATGCTGTTGTGGTTGCCGGCAGGCTCGCATGGCTGGCTAGGCCGTCGCGCAGCACATAGGCATCGTGACCGAGTTGCCGCAGCCAGCTGGCAACGATGGGCGCGCGGACGCCGTCGGCATCGAACAGCACGAGGCGCGCGTTGCGCACGCCGACGTACTGATCAGTTGCCTGGATCAATTGGCCGCCCGGCGCATGCTGGGCGCCCGGCAGGCTGCCGTGGGCAAACTCATCAGGGGTGCGGACATCGCACAGGAAGAGGCTGTGTTCGTCTTGTGCAACCCAGCGTGCGAGCGTTGCTGCATCCACCTCGGGCACGGCAAAGCGCGCTGCAAGTTGCTGACTGGCCTCGCGCATGTCCTTGACGGTAGCGGGCGCAATGACATCGGGATAGCGGCGGGTGCTGCCGTGTTCTAGTGGAAGGTCTTCCAGATACCAGCCTTGCGTGCCATTCTCCAGCGCCATCACGGGGTTCGGGATGCCGAGGTTGATCAGCGTCTGCGCACCGATGATGCTGCGCGTACGGCCCGCGCAGTTGACGACGATTGGCGTGGTTGCATCGGGGACAAGCTCGCGGATGCGCAGCCCCAGTTCGCCGTTCGGGCAGCAGATCGACGACGGGATCGTCATCTTCAGATATTCGCTGACGGGGCGGCCGTCGACGACGACGACGTCGTCGCCTCGTTCGCGCATGGCCGCTAGTTCGCGTGCGGTGACGCGCGGCGTGTGGTACGCCCACTCGACGAGTTCTCCGAAAGTTTTGGATGGCACGTTAACGCCGGCAAACAGCGTAAAGCCTGCCTGCGCCCAGGCTTGAGCGCCGCCTTGCAGTACGTGCACGTTGGTGTAGCCGATGGTGCTCAGGCGATCGGCCGCGCGATCGGCAACGCCATCGTCGTCGTCATAAACGACCATGCGAACCGCGCGGCGTGGCGCAAGGCGTGGGGCGTCAATCTCAAGTCGGCTGTACGGCAGCGGGACGGCGTAGAAGAGGTGGGCTTCGCCGTACTGGCCGTGCTCGCGCACGTCGAACAGCGCGATCTCTGCGCCGTCGTGCAGCCACGCTTTCAGGGTCTGGGCGGTAACGAACGATGTCATCTCGATGCGAAACGAATCAAAAGGGGTTAGCGACGCCCCTCCGCGCAAGCAGCGCGAATTGCAGGCAACGCGATGCGGGTTGCGCCTGAAACCGATTCAGTGTCGGACTGTGATTTTCCTGCGGCTCGGTGGCGGCCCGAACGTAGTGTTTGTTCAGCGTTATTTGTGTATCGGGCAGGTTATCGGCCAGAATTGGGCCGCACAATTTAATTTTTAGCGGAAATCGATTAGAAACTCTGAAGTATCGGGATCAGGATGCGAAATCTGGACATCGATCTGCTGCGCACCTTCGTGGCGATCGCACAGTACGAAACATTTGCCGCGGCAGCGGCGCGGGTGGTACGCACGCAGTCGGCGGTTACGCAGCAGATGCAGCGGCTGGAGGAGGAAATGGGCTGCGCGCTGTTCGAAAAACGCGGCCGCCACAAGACGATGACGCCCGACGGCGTGCGGCTCGTCGCCTATGCGCACAAGATCCTGGCGCTGAACGACCAGGCTGTGCAGGTCATCCAGACCGGCGGCCCAATCGAGAAAATCCGCATCGGTTCACCGCACGATGTGGCCGATTCGATCCTGCCCAATCTGCTGCGGCGGTTGTCCAAGCTGTCGCCGGAATTGCAGATGGAAATCAACGTTGGCCGCAGCCCGTTCCTGATGGACGCGTTGCGCGACAAGACGCTCGATCTGGCGATCTCGACACGCTATGACGATGCCTTTCCCGGCATCAAGCTGCGCACGTCGCCGATGGTGTGGATCTGCGCGGAAGACTTCATCTTCAATCCCGCCGCGCCAGTGCCACTGGTCCTGGCCGACGAGTTGAGTCTGTTCCGCAAGTTGTCGATCGAATGCCTGGACGCGCACCACATTCCGTGGCGCACGAGTTACCTGTCGCCCACGCTGACGGGCATCAAGGCTGCGATCAGCGCGGGGCTCGGCGTGACGGCGCGCACAACCGAATTGCTCGATGCCAATATGCGTGTGCTGACAGAAGCCGATGGCCTGCCGCGCCTGCCGGAAGTGGCGTTCTACCTGTACGTGCAGCCGACGTGCACCAGCGCCGTGCTGCGCGATCTGTTCGACTCCACCGATCGCATCGCCACCCGGTTCGGGCCGCCCTTCATGTGAGCGGCATCGCCTCGGCCGTGACCGCCGCGCGCGGGCTGCGCCACTCGGGCGGTTTCCACAGGTAGCGAATGTCCCGATCGCGGAACACATCAGCCCACATTTCGCGCCATTCGTGGAAGGTGAGGGTGATCGGGTTGTGCGTGTGAACCTGCCGCGTGATGCCGAAAACGGGGGCGTCCTCCTCCGGGACGAAGCTGCCGAACATGCGATCCCAGATGGTCAGCACGCCGGCATAGTTGTGGTCGATGTACTGCGGGTTCTTGGCGTGGTGCACGCGATGCACCGACGGCGTATTCACGTATTGCCCCAGCCAGCGCCAGAAGCCGGCGTAGCGCGAATCCAGCGCCCCCAGCCGTGTATGGACGAAAAACTGGAACGCGAGATTCAAGCCCACGGCGAGGATCACCCAGTCCGGCGTAAAGCCGATCCATGCAAGCGGAATCCAGAACAGCCACATGCCGGAAATCGGATAGGTCAGGCTCTGGCGGAACGCCGTCGAAAAGTTCATGCCTTCCGACGAGTGGTGCGTTACGTGCGAGGCCCACATCCAGCGCACGCGATGGCTGGCGCGGTGGAAGAAGTAGTACAGAAAATCCTGCAGCAGCAGGAGCAGCACGAATGACCACCACGTCTCGGGCACTGTGCGCAGGCCGTGGCTGTACGTCCACGAATACACCGTCTTGATCATCAGCCATAGGAAGAACGCATCCGACGCCTGGTGCATGAGCGCGAGGCAGGCGTTTGAAACGGTGTCTTTGAAGCTGTAGACAGACGGGTCGCGCTTGCGCCAGTACCACGCTTCGGCGCCGATGGTGAGCAGGAAAACCGGCGCAAAGGCCAGCAGGATCAGGCCGGGGTCGAAACTCGACGCGCCCGGGGCGGCGTTGGCAGGGGTCATTGGATTGTTGTGATGTGTGTCGTCTCCAACCGGCAGGTATACGCCCAACACCGGAGCTGCGAAAGGGGGCAGGCTAGAGCCATTCCTCGCTTCAATATGCTGTCGTGTACAGTGCGAGCCGTTATTCCCACAACAACATCCGAGACATGCAATCCACCGTTTCCATCGCGCCCCAGGCTGAAGTCCAACCCAACGTGATCGGCGAAGTACGCGGCGGCATCGGCTGGCTGACGCTGAACCGGCCGCAGGCGCTCAACGCGCTGTCGCTGGAGATGATCCGCGCGATGTCGCATGCGCTGCTGGCGTGGCAGCACGATCCGGAAGTCCACGCTGTCATCCTGCGTGGCGAGGGCGGCAAAGCCCTGTGCGCAGGCGGCGACATCCGCTTCTTCCACCGCGCCGCCACGGCCGGCGACCCGCAACTCATCACCTTTTTCACCGAGGAATACCGCCTCAACCACCTCATCTTCAGCTATGCCAAGCCCTACATCGCGCTGATGGACGGCGTCGTCATGGGCGGTGGCATGGGCATCTCGCAAGGCGCATCGCTGCGCGTGGTGACCGAACGCACGAAGATGGCCATGCCCGAAACCAACATCGGCCTGTTTCCGGACGTGGGCGGCGGGTGGTTCCTGGCGCGCGTGCCGGGTCATGTGGGCGAATACCTGGGCGTGACCGGCCAGATGATTGAAGCGGCCGATGCGTTGTCGGTCGGCCTTGCCGATTGCCACGTCACAACGGAGGCGCAGGCGGCTATCGTTCAGCGCCTGCGCGACGGCACCTGGGGCAGCGCCGAGCAGATCACCGCCTGCTTTACCGAAGCCGCATCGGCGCCCGATGATGCCAAGGCCATCATCGCGCCTCACCGCGAGGCCATCGATGCCTGCTTCAGCCAGAGCAGCGTGCAAGGCATCTTGGCCGATCTGGCTGGCAGCACGGATGCCGAATGGGCCGCGCAGACCGCCGCGCACATGGTCAAGCGCTCGCCGTTGATGATGGCGGTGACGCTGGAGTTGATCCGCCGCGGCCGCCACACCACGTTGGCCGATGAGCTGCGCCGCGAGCTGGACATGATGACGCACGTGTTTGCCGAAGGCGACGGTATCGAAGGCATTCGCGCCCTCGCGGTCGACAAGGATCATGCGCCCAAGTGGAAGCACGCCAGCATCGACGCCGTGCGTGACGATGAAGTGGCCGCCTTCTTTGTTTCGCCTTGGCGCCGTGAGCAGCATCCGCTGCTGGGGCTGTCGGACTAGAACCAGGCAACTGCGCGCCTGGATTTTGAACCGTTGACTTGCTGTGACCGCTGAACGCCCCTCGCCGAACCCGCGCCGCTTGTCGCTTGCGCCCATGAGGATCAGCCTTGTGATCACACATGACGAACTGATTTTCTGCGTGCCGCAGAAGTCCCCCAATCTTGTTCACGGCGTCGATTTCCGGGTTGGCCAGAACATGTGCCGCGACACCGGCAAGCAGCTCGAAGCCGCACGGCTGCACGTGCTGGGCCAGTTCGCCCGCGAGGAGCGCGATCGTCGCCTTATGGCAGCAGACGCGTTGTTCTCCAAGGCCATGGACTCCGGTGATGCCCCCAAAGCCCAGCAGGTCGGCCAATACCGGCAGGCGCTTCACGAGGTGCCGGAGCAACCGCGCTTCCCCGCCAATTTCACTTGGCCGGGACATCCCGGATGCGCTGTCGGATCCGGCGCCTTCCAACGACCAAAACACCAAGACCCAGACCACGGACACATGACGCAAGCCCCATAGGAAACCGACGCTGCGCTCCCTACCGTAGCAAGAGTCATCGGCGCGCATGTCACGCACATGCGCGCATGACGACCCATTCAACGCTTATCAACCGTGGAGCCATCATGACAAAAGTCATCGTCAATCTGGTAGGGGATAAAGAGAATCTGAAAACGCCGGCCGTCACAATCGACAAGGCGCGGTGGGGGCACAACGGATATACGGAGTTCGGCAAGGAGCAGGAAGTGCCTGCCAAAACATACACCGCGACGATCTACAGCGATGGGAAGGTCTATCGGACCAAAGAGGTCACAGTGCCGGCAAACGGCCCTGTGACGTTAAACATCAGCGTCGACTAGCACTGAAGACAGCGCCTGGACGCCCCCAGCGCCACACCCCGCAGCAAGCGAGCCCCGCCACCGCGCGGGGCGTTTTTTTTTCTTCTTCCCGTCGAGGAGCCGCATGGCATCTTCATTCTTCCACGGCATCACCACCACGATCATCGATAGCGGTCCACGGCCAATTGCCGTGCCCTCGTCGTCCATGATCGGCCTGGTAGACACCTACACCCCCGGCGCGGATCTCGCCCAGCCCGATGTGCCGGTGCAGATCACCAACCCGCGCGAGGCCGCGCAGGCCTTCGGCCAGAACAGCGCCATCCCCCGAACCATCAACGCCATCTATGCCCGTACCTCGGCTGTCATCGTAGGGATGGGTGTGGCGAAGACGGATGACGCCAACGTGCTTACTTCCGGCATCATCGGTGGCGTCATGCCGGGCTAAGCACCGGTCTGCAGTCGATGCTCGATGCCAAATCCCGCTTCAATCTGCAGCCGCGCCTGCTGATCGCGCCCGGATTCTCCGCGCGCCAGCCGGTCGCGACGGCCATGGATGGGCTTGCCGACTAGCTGAGCGCCGTCAGCCTCATCGAGGGCCCGAACACCACCGACGCAGCCGCGCTCGCGTATGCGCGCAACTTCGGTTCCAAGCGCCTCACGACAAAGGGCATTGCCAGTGTATTCAATGGAATCCCAATTCGACTTAAATGCGAGCCCGTCAGTAAGTTGGCAGAGGGTGTAACGAACAAAACTGCTTCGAACTGTTCCGATACAAGGCCCCGCTTTTCCGGATGTTTGTAGTGATGATGGCTGCCAGTGATGCGCCCCAGCTGCCAGCCGTTATCGAGGGGCATCTGGATTAACTGCCCAGACTGCATAGGGGTCTCCGGTTGTTCTGTGCGTAATTCCACACACGGATGCGACTGGGGCAAGTGCAAATGTGTGGTTGTGTGTGTGGAGGGGCGTGGAGTGCAGAGGCGCAGCGCCCTGTTCGGCTGGGTGAGGGGGCGCCACCCCCTCCGACGCCCTTCAGTTCAACCCGGCCGGGTTGGAGATGCGCAGCCTCCACCCACCGTCGCGGCCCTTTTCTATCACTTGCGTCGCGGTCCCGCGCTCTTCGTGATCGCGGCCGTCCGGTAGCGTCACGTTCAGGGTCCAGTCGAGCAGGACGAGGGCTATGTCGCCGCTCGTCAAGACGCGGCGCACTTCGTTCCGGATACGCGGGCGTAGTGGCAGCAACTGCGCCAGGCCGGCGCGCAAACCGCCGGGGCTTTCCTGCACCACCTCGCCATTCGTCATCCGCATCGTGGCTTGATTGCTGAACAAGCCGAGCACGGCATCGAGATCGCCGGCGTTCAACGCGGCATCGAAAGCGGCCGGAACCTCATCGGGCGAGCGGCATGCGACCGACTTGTTTTCGATCGCCGCGACAAATTGCCCAATGATCCGCGCCACCTCAGCCGGGGCTTCCAGCGGCGACAAGTGTCCCGTTCCGGGCAGGACGTGCATCGCCGCATGCGGAATGCGCGGCAACAGTTCTGCCTGGAGTGTTGCGATGCGATCGACCTGGTCGAGCTCGCCAGAGATGACGATTGTCGGTGCGTCGATAGACGTTGTTGCCGCAGTAATGTCTTCGCGCATGGCCAGCTCGGGCCAAGCCGATTTGGCCTGCGGCGCGCCCCTCAGACTGTCTTCGATGACTTGCTCGCGGTAAGCGGCGTCGAGCGGTTTCGCGGTCAACACGTGATCGATCACGAATTCCACTGACTCGCGCGTTTGATAGGCGCCCGTCAATGTCGCCCGCTGGGCGTCGGAAAGCAGCATCGGCGACGGCGGCGACGGCGCGACCAGTACGAGACCTTCCAGGCCGTTCGGCCGGCGCGATGCCATCAGTTGGGCAACCTTTCCCCCCATCGAATGACCGATCAGAACATAGCGGCGTAGACCTAGGGCTTCGATAACGCCTTCGGCGTCGGCGGCGAGATCAGCAATGCCGTAGTGGTCGGCGGGCGCCTCGGAGTCGCCCCAGCCGCGGTGATCGGTTGCAACGATCCTGTACCGGTCAGCCAGTTCGTCTGCTACCGCATCCCATGTTCGCGCCGAGCCACCGTAGTAGTGCAGGAACACCAGGGCCAGCTCGCCGTTGCCCCGCTGTTTGACGTGAATGTGCGTGCCGGTCGAATCGATCACCATGTTTGTGCCCCTGTCCGTTCGTTGATACAGGCATCGTAGATTCGATTTTTTCGTTTGATAATCTGTCAATCAGACTATTCAGCCGATAATGCTGTTATCGAATCGGAGGGCAGCATGGACCGGCTTACAAGCCTCGGCGTATTCGTCGCCGCTGTGGAGGAGGGCAGTCTGGCGGCGGCGGCGCGCCGCTTTGGGCTGTCGGCGGCGATGGCCGGCAAGCACGTGAGTGCCATCGAGGCCGATCTGAATGCGCGGCTGCTCCACCGCACCACACGGCGCTTGAGCCTGACCGATACAGGCCAGACCTACTACGAACGCTGCAAGCGGATTCTCGAAGCCTTCGATGAAGCGAGGCGGGAAGCGAGCGATACCCAAGGCGCGGCCCGCGGTGTGTTGCGCATCGCGGCGCCCGTCACGTTCGGCGCGATGCACCTGGGTGAGGTCGTGGCGCGCTACATGGAGGACCACCCGAACGTCGCTGTGGAGGCGCAGCTGGGTGACCGCTATGTCGATCTCATCGATGCGGGCGTTGACGTGGCGATCCGGATCGGACGGTTAGAGGCGCCTGGGCTTGCGACGCGCAGGCTCGCCCCCTGCCGAATGGTCGTGTGTGCCTCGCCCGCCTATCTCGAGCGCCACGGAACGCCCCGCAGGCCGGAAGAATTGCTGAGCGCGCAACGACTGGTGTTCAGCGAGGCCGTGTCGGCCGGAGATTGGACACTACGCGACCACGGGAATCGCGCGCACGTCATCGACGGACCTTGCCGGATGGCGGCCAACAACACACAGATGCTGCTCGCTGCCGCTGTTGCGGGAGCCGGTATCGCGTACGGCCCGACCTTCGTGTTCGGCGGGCACATCCGGCGCGGCGAGCTTGTGGAGCTGCTGCCAGCCTATCGCCCCGCGGAGCTGACGATTCAGGCGGTCTACCCAAGTACGCGACGCATTCCGTTGAAGGTGCGTCGGTTTGTCGACTACCTCGTCGAGACGTTTGGGGATGTCCCGCCTTGGGATCGCAAGGACATGTCTTAGAGGCAGCTGTGTGAGCTTTGAAAGCGGATGTTGAGATGGGCCAGAGTCTCTCGCATGAAATGACGGCACGATGACAGAGAGGGGTTCTGTTTTAATTAACAACAGAATTCAATATTAGTAATATCACTCTATGGAGCGCTCGGGTCACGACCTGTAGGCTTGCCCGTGACGATGCAATCTCGCACTCTCTCTCCACGTCTCCCGCATCGTCTTCTAGCGCAGCTTGCCTGCGCTTTTTTCTTTGCCCGGCGTTACGCAGCGGCGGCCTCTATCACGTCTACTCGATAGTGCCGTGCAGGTAGGAACGGAAAATCTCACATGGACATGAAATTGTCACAGATGTGGATTAACCGCTTCGTTGTTGATTTGTGAGCCGCCCATGCACAAAATGCCCGCAAGGGGATAGCGTGCGGGGAACGTCATGCAAGGTTGGTCAATTCAGGAGTTCAAAGGCTGCTCCATTCATGTTCTTGCTGTGCTGGGCCGGGGCACCCAATTCAGGTACGCATACACTGGATTTGTCTGCGCTCCGAAGGAGGGAGGCACGGCATATCCGCAGATGCAGCGGTTCCACCATACATCCGCTGACTTTGATTCCTTTGACGCTGCAATTTCGGCGGGCATGCGCGAGGGCCGTGCAATCGCCGAGCGGTGGTTTTCTATGGCCATCGAGGAGCGAAGCCAAGCGTTGTGAGAACACTCACAAAGGTGCTTGCCGATGCGTGTAGAACGGCAACAGCTTGTCCTCAAGAATCGCGTCTACCGCATCGAGGCTGCGCGGCTCCGGGTTCAGCCACGCATCAATGTTCTCCAGCTTGATCGGTACCGGGCAGCGGTCGTGCCCGGCCTCGGCAATCTCCGGCGGCGGATCGTCGGTGATGATGGCGAACGACAGCAGATCCTTCTCGCCGGGCCTGGTCGCGCGCCAGTGTGACCACACGCAGGCGACGAGCAGCGTCTGCGGCGGGTCGGGGCGGAATTCGAGGATGGCGTTTGTGCCGTCTGGCTGCGCAACGTATTCATAGAACGCGTCGACCAAGATCAGGCCGTGCGTGTGGCCGTACTGGCCTTTCCAGAAGCCGCGCAGATTGTCGCGGCGGGCGTTGTAGGTGCCGGGATATTGCTCGTCGTAGAAGGCAGGTTTGCCGGCGGGGCGGCACTGATACCGCATCGGTTTGACGACGCGCCGGCCGTTCTCCATCACCATCACGGGCGCGTACCAGCCGGGGTAGATGCGCGAGTCGCGCGGCTTGAGTTCGGTGCTTTTGAGTTCTTCGAGCTTGCCCTTGGCCGCCGCGATCTTGTTGGTGGCGATGCGGACGTCTTCAGCGGCTTTCTTGGTGGCCTTGGCGGCAAGGGACTGCTGGGCTTTCTCCAGCCGTTCCGTCTGCTTGGCCAGCTCCTGCAGCAGCGCGATCTCGTCTGCGGCCATGCGTGCGCGGATGACCTCGGCGATTTTCTTTTCTTCGTCCGTCTCGGGCGATTCGAGGAAGTGCGCGGTCATTGCCCTCGGCACGCGCATCTTCGGGTTGGCGAAGTACTCCATCACCATCCGCGTGAAGTCGTCGAGCGACATGATGGCGCCGTACTCATGTACGAACCGTCGATAGTCGGCTTCGATCTGAGCGGAGTAGCACATGGGCACTCCCTGGCGGTGGGTGTCTGATCATACGCCGCGTGGCGGCTTACCAGCCGTCGCCAGGATCGCGCTTGCCTCCGATCTTGACGATCATCTCTGACAGCCAGCTCTCTTGTTGCAGTGCTGCCCGCAGGACAAAAAGCGCGGCGCCGAGGGGATTGTCGGGATAGACGAAATACTGTTCGGCTTCTAGGCGCCAGGCGTGGTAGCCGACGTTGTGGAGCGCGCGGATCTCCCAGAGGAGCCGCGTGACGGTTTCGTTGTCGCGGTGCTCTTCGGCTTGCGATGGGGACAATCAAGTCGCGATTGATAGCCGGTTACGCCCGGTGCGTTTCGCTTCGTAAAGAGCCGAGTCAGCACGTGCGATGAGCTCATCGATCGCCTCGTTGGGAGCCAGCGTCGCGAGCCCGAGCGAAAGGGTCAGCGTGGGGATTTCCTCATCTTCATAAGCGTTGACGCGATCGAGAATGCGCTTGGCCAGGTCGACGGCATCCGTCTGTGAGCATTCGTTGAGCACGATCATGAATTCTTCTCCACCCCAACGAATGACAGCGTCGCGACTGCGGACCGCTTGCCGGAGCATGTCGGCCACCTCGGCCAGTACGCGGTCTCCGGTGGGATGACCGAACTCGTCATTGATCCTCTTGAAGTGGTCGATGTCGCACATGGCGAGGGTAAGGGGGCGCTGCAGCGTCCTGGCGGTCTTGTACCGCTCCGCAAGGAGCTGCTCGCCATGGTGACGATTGTGCAGGCCGGTGAGCTTGTCTTTGGTGGCTGCACGTAACAGTGCCTGTTCCCGCTCTACGCGTTTGGTAATGTCTTTGCTCACACTAACGTAGTGGCTTATACGCCCTTTCTCGCCGAATATCGGCGAGATGCTTTGTTCTGCATGGTAGAGCGAGCCGTCACGGCGCCGATTGATGAAGGTGGCGCGAAAGTTTTGTCCGCTGGCAAGCGAGCGGCGCATCGCCGCATAAAAAGCCTCGTCATGTTTGCCTGACTTGAACATGGCGGGCGTGCTGCCTTGGATTTCGTCGACCGTGTAGCCCGTTGATTTGGCGAAGGCAGCATTTGCGAAGATGATCCGAGCTTTTGCATCCGTAAGCATGACCGGGTCACTTGTTGCATCAAGCGCGCGTGCGAGCAGTCTGTTTGTCTGCTCTGCCTGTTCGTAGTCGGAAATATCCTGTTGCACCGAGACAAAATTGGTGACCGACCCGCTGTCGTCGCGAACTGGCGAAATGCTCCAGCGGACGGTGTAGCTTGAGCCGTCCTTTCGATAGTTCGTTGCGGCGCCCTCGAAGAGTCGCGCCTCTTCCAGGCAAATGCGAAGTTCATCAATCAACGCCGGATCGGTGTCAGGACCTTGAAGAATCCTAAGGGAGTGGCCGCGTAGCTCGTCCAGAGAATAGCCCGTCATGGCTGTGAACGCTGGATTGGCAAATTGCACTCGGCAACCGACAGCGATGTCGGCATCGGTGATCACGATGGCATTCCATGCCTGCGTGATGGCCGCCTCGAATAGTTTTAGCAGTGGTGTGCTCATAGGTTACCGGGCTCGGTTGTCCAATCGAACGGGGTTGATGGGAATCAGCCGTCCGCCAGCTCGGACGGATCGGCCCGAAGCTGGATAGCCGGTGTGCCCGCGGCCGGTCCGGCTAAAGTCCGTGTGACGCTCAGCGACTGTTTGATATCGGTGGCATTGCTCTGAACGCAGGCTTTGCGAACAGATAGCCTTGCATGAGCGTGATACCCGCGGCAGCCAGGAAGTCGCGTTCCGGCGCCGTTTCAACGCCTTCGGCAATGACCCGGATCCCGAGGTCGTTGCAGATGCTGAGCACGCCGCAAACAATGCGTTGACGCACCAGATCTGAATCGATTCCTCGGATAAGTGCCATATCCAACTTGATCAGGTCCGGCTGGAAATCGGCGAGTAGGGTGAGCCCCGAGTGGCCGGCACCGAAGTCATCAATCGCGGTTTGGAAGCCGAACGACTGATACGCCCGAAAGATTTCGAGGAGGTGGGGGCGGTTGATGATGTCTTCGCCTTCGATGGTTTCGAAGATGATCCGATTGATGGGAAAGCCGAATTTTTCGGCCGCCTCAAACGTCGTGCGGATACATGCGGCAGGCTGATACACCGCGTTCGGCATGAAATTGATGGATAGGAAGGTGTCCATTCCGATCCCGGCCGCCTGCTCAATTGCGGTGGTGCGGCACCGTTGGTCAAACCGGTAACGGCTTGCTTCGTCCACTTGCGTCAGCACCGATGCGGCAGGCTCTCCGTTGGGTCCGCGTACCAGCGCTTCGTGTGCGTAAGCGTCGCCCGTGCGCAGATCCACGATCGGCTGAAATGCGAAGGCCATCTCGATAGAGGTGCCATCATCGGAGTTGCATCCGGAGCAGCGCCTGTTGGGTGCCGATGGTTGGCTTGCGCTATGGATCTGAATCATCTTGGCAAAACGAGTAAAGGATTTTGGGCAACGGCTTCACGCCTGGTCGGGGCGTGGTCGTTGAATACTGCACACTCCTGCCAAGCAGGCTTGTGCGACGTTGACTTCACTCGAAGTGCAGTACAGCGCCAGTAGGGATCGACGCGAGCTAACTTCGCTCACGTGACGGGGAAGGGGGGGGTTGGATGATAGATCAATTGCCCATCCCGCGCAGTGCACTCTTAGTCGGCAGAGAGGGGGGGCGGGGGATGACCGATCACCGCTGCCGGCGGATCCAGCTCGCCAAGGCCAGTAGTACGCACAGGCCAGCCAGCCACAGCGGCAAACGTGTAAGTCCGAAGATCGCCGCTCGGTAGCTCGGGAGTGAGGCGTACCACTGGGCGGGTTCGGACTGGGCAGACAGCGTGTACGTCAAAAAATGAGCGGTGACGGCGACAAGCCAAGCGCAAACAACTACCCGCGTGCGAGCCATAGCTTGACCGCGTTATTTACTTCGGTGGTGATCTCAGGTGCCGCCAACCGGTCCTTGTAAATTGTTTGGTGCGCCTGAGCGGCTGGACAGATTCGCAGATGTACCGATCGATGACCTCCGAGAGCAGCGGATCTTCCTGCTTGGCGGTCTTCAGGGCGCCTGGCTGGTCGAGCTCCTTTTCGCGCTTCACGAGCCAGGCCTGCGCAGCCGGCGCACGGTCGAACGTCTTGGTCTCTGTATGTACGACAACGCCGCCTTCCTTCCGGCGGATTTGGGCCGTGTACCCTATACTCCCGTCCCTGCGTTTTCGCTCGCTGATCGAGCCGATTTTTCCTCGGTGCCACGCCGTAGCATCGGGCCGAAAAAATGAGCGGAAACCGCCACAAATCACATGAAATCGCGCAGAAAACAGTAGGGTGTAAGCGCTTGAATTCAAACCGTATTCCAATGAAATCAACGCCTAGGCGGCTGAGCGTGGCTCCGATGATGGACTGGACTGACCGACATTGCCGGTTCTTCCATCGCCAGATCTCGCGCCACACGTGGCTCTACACCGAAATGGTGACCACGGGCGCGCTGCTGCACGGCGACGTCCCCCGCCACCTCGATTTTGACGAGTTCGAGCATCCCGTGGCGCTCCAGCTCGGCGGCAGTGAACCGGACGATCTGGCCCAGGCCGCGCGCCTCGGACAGCAGTGGGGCTACAAGGAAATCAACCTCAACTGCGGCTGCCCGTCGGAGCGCGTGCAGCGCGGTGCGTTCGGCGCGTGCCTGATGGCCGAACCGAAGCTCGTCGCCCAGGGCGTCAAGGCGATGCGCGATGCGGTGTCGATTCCGGTCACGGTCAAGCACCGTATCGGCATCGACGCGATCGAGACCTACGATTTCGTGCGCGATTTCGTCGGCACCATCGCCGAGGCAGGTTGCGAGACGTTCATCGTGCACGCGCGCAATGCCATCCTGAAAGGCCTGAGCCCAAAGGAAAACCGCGAGATTCCGCCGCTGCGCTACGAAGTCGTCTACCAACTCAAGCGCGATTTCCCGCATCTGGAGATTTTGCTCAACGGTGGGGTGCAGACGCTCGAGCAGATCGACGCGCACCTGGCGCACGTTGATGGCGTCATGATCGGCCGTGAGGCGTATCACCATCCGCATCTGATGGCAGCGTTCGATGCGCGCTACTACGGCGCAGGCACCGAGGCCCCCACGCGCGCCGAGGTGGAAGACGCGATGATCGGCTACGTCGGCCGCTGGGTAGAGCGTGGCGGCTACGCAGGTGCGGCGGTGCGGCACATGCTGGGGCTGTATCGCGGTGTGGCGGGCGCGCGCGGCTGGCGGCGCGTGCTGTCGGACTCCAAGGCGCTGAGCCGCGTCAAGACGCTGGCCGACGCCCATGCACTGTTCGACGAGGCGCGTGCCCACCTGCGGCGTGGCGAAGA
The DNA here is from genome assembly GCF_038440115.1 of Ralstonia sp. OTU4908. Classification (NCBI taxonomy): domain Bacteria; kingdom Pseudomonadati; phylum Pseudomonadota; class Betaproteobacteria; order Burkholderiales; family Burkholderiaceae; genus Ralstonia; species Ralstonia sp. OTU4908. Next base: position 22,363 of record NZ_JASATD010000010.1, read on the forward strand.
ATCGAATGAGGAGGCGGTAGCGGTTTGATGCGGGGAAAGGGGCGTTGCCCCGATCGCTGAATGCAAAAAAGCCCGCGAATGCGGGCTTTTTCTTGAAACTTGGGGTGACTGATGGGATTCGAACCCACGACAACCAGAATCACAATCTGGGACTCTACCAACTGAGCTACAGCCACCGTTGTTACCTGACCAGCGTGTCGCCGTTCAAGGAAACAGCGATTATACAAACATTCTTTCGCCTTGCCTAGAGGGTTTCGCAACGGAGTTCAACGGCCCTCCGCCACGATGGTTCCCTGGTGGTACACAATCTTCCAGCCATCCGGCGTCCGTCGCCACAACGTCGCCCGGCGCGTCGTCCGGTTCGACTGCACCAGCGTGTAGGTCAGCAAGTAGTTATCCGGCGCAATCTCCTGGCAGCGGAAGTCCCGCGTTTGCCAAAAATCCTCGCCGATGTGGCCGTGGCGCGCATCGAGAACACCGAGCACATAGCTACGGCTGTAACGCTGACCCGAGGCTCCGGTTTCCCAGAAGTCTTCCGTGGTCATACGCTCGAAGTCTTCGCGGCGCGTGCCGAATTCCGGGCGATGGAAAATGGGTTCGCGCCGGCGCAGTTCTTCCAGCACGCTCAACAGACCGGGGGCGGTGTCCAGAGACGGTTCCATGCGGCAAGCCTCCTGGGAAAGCTCCAAGCATACCGCGCAGCGGGCGTGCCTTAGCGTTTTCGCGCTGCACAATGCGTGGCTTGCGCTTCGCCCCTATGATGGCGCCTTCGCCTTTTTCGGAAACCACTTCGATGCAACGCACTGCCCGTATTGGCCTGTCTTCGCTGACGATCGCACTGTCGCTGGCTTGCGGCACCGGCGCCTTTGCCGCCACGATTCAGAAACCGCAACTCGACGCGCTGCTCGCCGCCGAACAATCGAAGGCAGCGGCCGATCTGAACAGCTTTCTTGCGGAAGCCGCGAAGGCCGATCCGCAAGTCGCGGGCAGTGTCGCCGCGTACCAGAAGAAGGCTCCGGTGGCCGGCGATGACCTCGTCAACATCGGGCGCCTGCTGGGTCTGTACAACCGCCTGCACAACCAGCAGGCCGTGATTGGTTCGATCGAAAAGATGGTCGCGCTGCCCACGGTGCGCGACGACAAGATTCCGCAGTACGAAAACCCCGCCGTCGTCGCGTTTGGCAAGCTGATCGAGGGCATGGCGCGAGATTTCGGCTTGAAATACCGCAACGTCGACAACCGCGTCTTTGAAGTTACGCTGCCCGGCACCGGCTCGGACGAGTTCGGCATCCTGACGCACGCCGACGTCGTACCCGCCAAGGCCGAGGAGTGGGTGCTCGGCGACGGCACCAAGCTCGATCCGTTCAAGGTCACGCGCGTCGGCAATCTGCTGTACGGCCGTGGCACGATTGACGACAAGGGCTCGATTGCCGCTGCGATGTACGCCATGAAAACGGTCAAGGACAGCGGCGTGCCGCTCGCCCGCACAATCCGCCTGATGATCGAAACCACCGAAGAAACCGGTGGCGACGGCATGAAGTATTACCGTGAGCACACGCAATTGCCCGCGTACAACATCGTGCTCGACAGCAAGTACCCGGCCGTGGTTGCAGAGAAAGGCTCGGGCGCATTGAAGGTGTTCTTCCCTGCGCAAGCTGGCGATGCTTCGCATACGGCCATCGTTTCGATGACGGGCGCGGCGTCGGCCAGCTCGATCCCACAAACGGCCACCGCCACGCTCAAGGGCGGTGATCTGGGCGTGGCCGCTGCCGCGCTCGAAGCCAAGCGCGATGCGTTTGTGAACAGCTTGGCTGCGCAGGGCAAGTTCTCGATCGACATCGCACGCACGGCTGACAGCATCGTCGTGAAGGTCACCGGCACGTCTGCACACGGCTCGCGTCCGGAAGAGGGCGTCAACCCGCTGCCGCGCCTCGCGCTGTTCCTACGTGCAGCCGATCTCGGTCTGGCGGACAACGCCTACGCCCATGCCGTGCGCTACCTCACCGAACTTTACGGCACCGACTACCTCGGCAGTACCATGGGCGTCGCCTACAAGGACGACTTCATGGGGCCGCTCACCATTTCGCCTACGGTGATCGGCGACAAGAATGGCCGCGTGGAGGTGACCGCCAACGTGCGCATGCCGCGCGGCAAAACGCCCGACGCGCTGCGCGGCGAGATCGCCGGCAAGATCAACGCATGGGCCAACGCCAACCATGTCGCCCTTGAAATCAACCACGACCAGGGCAACTGGATGGCGCGCGATCCGAAGGGCGCGTGGCTGTCGACGCTGCTCAACATTTTTGGTGACACCACGGGCCTCGATGCCAAGCCCGTTCCGACGGCCGGCAGCACGACGGCCAAGCTGATGCCAAACGCCATTAATTTCGGCCCTGCGATGCCTGGCAAGAAGTACACCGCGCACAACGCCAACGAGTACAAGGAAGTACCGGACCTCGACCTCGATATGCAGATGTTCACCGAGATGCTCGTGCGCATTGGCAATCTGCAGTCGATGCAATAACCGACACCGACCCACGATCGCCATGAACATCATCCGCGCCAAATCGTTCACTGCCGAGCGTGCCTGGGGCGCGCTCGATATTGCCAATATGGGCGGCATCACCACGCGCCTGCACTGGACGGACCAGCCATACCGCTGGCACGTCAACGACGGCGAGGAGGTGTTCGTGGTGCTCGACGGCACGGTCGACATGCATTACCGCGAAGCCGGCGAGGAGAAAGTCGCGACGCTGGAACCCGGCGATATCTTCTTCGCCGGGGTCGGCTGCGAGCATGTGGCGCACCCGCGCGGCGAGGCAAGGATTCTCGTCGTCGAGAAAGCCGGGAGTGTTTAGCGGCTCGCCTGCCGGTCGCGGCGCAAAAAAAAGCCCGCAATGTGCGGGCTTCGAATTCAGCGATCTCATTGCCCCTGAGGGCATTCGCAATACTACTGTCACGTACGCCAAACAACATCGGGGTAAACGTCTGTGTCACCGACGGAACATCGTTAAATGTGCCGTTCCAGCAACTTGCGAACAGAAAAAACAGCCCGCTCAAGCGGCGGGCCGAAAATCAGTTGAAGAAAGCCCTGTCCTCAGGGCACGGCAAGTGTATGAAATCAGTTGCGGCGGCAGCATTGGGGTATGCCCTGATCGGGCGCCGCAACGAGGTTTGCGGCCCTTGCTCGTCCTTCTTTTCCTCAGCAGCTTTCGGCGCCAGCGGTACGCGAGGCCACCGGGATCGCGTCCAGCATGCGGCAGATGGCGGCCATGCTGCCGACCATCGTACGGCGCTGCTCCCCCTGGTAGATGCGCACGCCCTGGGTTTGGCGGAAGGGCACCGGCTGTACCGGGCGGCGGTGGGAAGACATCGATCCGAGTCGCATGGCAGACCTCGTGAGTTCGGGTGGAAAAGCGAGCGGCAAGACTCCGCCCTGGCGAGCCGCTGGCTCACCTCAAGGTGGAATCAAACAGCGAAGGTTTGGCGCTGAGATGCGCCGGGGACTTACGGAGCAGCAGGCCGGATCAGACCGACGGCCAAGCCCTCCAGGTGAAACTCATCACGATCCAGATCAACGTGGATCGGTTCGAAATCGGGATTCTCGGCAATCAGTTCGACATGGCGGCCCTTGCGCTGGAAGCGCTTGACCGTGACGTCGTCGCCCAGTCGAGCCACGACGATCTTGCCGTTGGTGGCTTCACTGGCGCGCTGCACGGCCAGCAGATCGCCATCGAGAATGCCGGCGTCGCGCATGCTCATACCACGCACCTTCAGCAGAAAATCGGGCTGCGCAGAAAACAGCGATGGATCAACCTGATACTGGCGATCAATGTGCTCCGCAGCCAGGATCGGACTACCGGCGGCCACACGGCCCACCAGCGGGAGAGTCAATTGCATCAGCCCCATCGACGGCAGCGAGAACTGATGCTGCGCCGTCTCGCCTGCCGCCCGCAGCCGAATGCCACGTGAGGCGCCCGGCGTCAGTTCGATCACGCCCTTGCGTGCCAGCGCGCGGAGGTGTTCCTCAGCCGCATTGGGCGACGAGAAGCCAAACTCCGCGGCAATCTCGGCGCGCGTGGGCGGGAAGCCCGTGCGCTGGGTCGTCTGGCGGATGAGGTCATAAATCTGCTGCTGGCGGGGGGTGAGGGTGGCCATCGGCGTACTGTATATTTGAACAGGTGCTGTGATTTTATACAGTGACGCAGGAAGCGCAAGTGATTTTGTTGTGATCTGTTGCGCGCGTGCCCAGTCCCTCTGATCGGCGTCAAAACCCATGCGACTGGTTAGAAGCTTATGTGCAATCCATGCAGGCGCGGCTGCAGGGAATCGCATAAAATCAAGGCCTTGACCGATTTTTGCATCGCCACATAACCCGATTGAGCTTCATTGGGTTGGCCCGAATGTCACCATGTCCGCCTTCAATCAAGAGACCGTTCTGAGCGTCCATCACTGGAATGACTCGCTGTTCAGCTTCAAGACCACGCGCGACCAGGCGCTGCGCTTCCATAACGGCCACTTCGTCATGATCGGGCTGGAGGTCGAAGGCAAGCCGCTGATGCGCGCCTACAGCATCGCGAGCCCGAACTACGAAGAGCACCTCGAGTTCTTCAGCATCAAGGTGCAGAACGGCCCCCTGACGTCGCGACTGCAGCATCTGAAGGTGGGCGACAAGCTGCTGGTGAGCAAGAAGCCGGTCGGCACGCTCGTACTGGATGACCTGCTACCCGGTAAGAACCTGTATTTGTTCGGCACCGGCACCGGCCTCGCGCCGTTCATGAGCATCATTCAGGACCCGGACACCTATGAGCGCTTCGAGAAGGTCGTGCTGCTGCACGGCGTGCGCCAAGTGAGCGAGTTGGCTTATGCCGACTTCATCACCCGGGAATTGCCGAACAACGAGTTCTTTGGCGATCAGGTGCGCGATAAGCTGATCTATTACCCCACGGTTACTCGCGAGCCGTTCCGCAACATGGGCCGCCTGACGGACCTCGTCGACAGCGGCAAGCTGTCTGTCGATATCGGCCTGCCCCCGATGGATCCGGCAGTCGACCGCGCCATGATCTGTGGCAGCCCGGCCATGCTGGAAGACACCTGCAAGCTGCTCGACGCCCGCGGTTTCAAGATCTCGCCGCGCATGGGCGAAGCGGGTGACTACGTGATCGAGCGCGCCTTCGTCGAGAAATAATCGATACGGCTTCTGTTGCAAACGCCGGCCTGGGTGCCGGCGTTTTGTTTTTGCCGGCGCCCCGGGCAATCCCGCGTCGGCAAAGGCGATGCGGGCGGATACAATGCGCGCCTTGCCCACCACGCATGTCTGCAACGATGTCCTTGCCTACCATCGCCATCCTCGCCACCGGCGGCACGATCGCCGGCTCTGCTGACGACGCTGGCTCCGCCGCACGCTATCGCGCTGGCGCCGTCCCCATCGATCAACTGCTCGCGGCCAGCAAGCTTGGTCTGGAGCGCCTCGCCAACGTGCGCGCTGAACAGGTCGCCCAGATCGACAGCAAGGACCTGACGTTTGACGTATGGGAAAGGCTGGTGGCGCGCATCCGTCACTGGATCGACGTCGAGCGTGTGGACGGTGTGGTCATCACGCACGGCACTGACACGCTGGAAGAAACCGCGATGCTGCTGCACCTTACGCAGCAGACCGATACGCCGATCGTCCTGACGGCGGCGATGCGGCCGTCAACGTCGCTGTCGGCGGATGGCCCGTTGAATCTGCTGAACGCGGTACGGCTCGCGGCCAGTCCGTCTGCGCGCGGGCGTGGGGTGCTGGTGGCGCTCAACCAGCGCGTGCATGCCGCCCGCGATGTCCAGAAGGGTCACACTTACGCGGTCGAGGCGTTTATTTCGCCGGATGCAGGGCCGGTCGGTTTCGTGCTCGACGCTCAGGTGCAGTTCCAGCGGGCAGCGCAACGTGTGGCTGCGGAAGATGTCTTGCCGATGCCGCCAGCGGGCCAATGGCCGTGGGTTGAAGTGCTGGCGAGCTATGCGCAGCCGGATGCGCGTGTCGTCGATGCGTTGGTTGCTGCCGGGGTGAAGGGGCTGGTGATTGCCGCAACGGGCGCCGGCTCCATCCACGCCAATCTTGAAGCGGCGCTGAACCGCGCGAGTCAGCAGGGCGTGTTCGTGCTGCGCTCCACGCGCACCGGTGCCGGCGTGGTGCCCGCGCAGCCTGGTGCGGAACGCTGGGCGGCAAGCGGCTCGCTCAATCCGTATAAGGCCCGTGTGCTGCTTACGTTGCTTCTGTCATCGGGTCGCGCCCAGGCAGAAGTTGCCTCCCTGCAGCAAGTCATTGATCGATATTGAAAAAATCGCCAAAGCCTGCGTATAATGGCAGGCTAACCAACCTTGCTGCACCGGAGTGTGACGCCCGGGCGGCTTAATCCACAAGGAGCGTCAATGCGTCATTACGAAATCGTATTCATCGTCCATCCGGACCAGAGCGAGCAAGTGCCCGCGATGATCGAGCGCTACAAGAGCACGGTCACCTCGCAAGGCGGCCAAGTGCACCGCGTCGAGGACTGGGGCCGTCGTCAACTGGCCTACATGATCCAGAAGCTCGCGAAGGCTCACTACGTGTGCCTGAACATCGAGTGCGGCAAGGAAACCCTGGCTGAGCTCGAGCACGCCTTCAAGTTCAACGACGCCGTGCTGCGTCACCTCATCGTTCAGACCAAAAAGGCTGAAACGGCGCCGTCGCCGATGATGAAGGAAGTCGCACGCGAAGAGGCCAAGAAGGCCGCCGCCCAGACCGAACAGGCCGCCTAATGCCGCGCGGTGCTGCGCAAGCCTGATCGCGCATCACCAGCATGAACGAAACCCTCGGGGACAACGCCATCAACCGCCTGCAGCTCGTCGCCACTCTGGTCGAGCGCGAGGTGATGCGATACACCCCAGCCGGCGTGCCGATCGTCAATTGTCTGCTGGCATACAGCGGGCAGGCGGTAGAAGCGCAGACAGTGCGGCAGATCGAGTTCTCGATGGAGGCACTGGCAGCCGGCAAGATGGCTTCCGTTCTAGATCGCATCGCTCCGGGCACCGTCCTGGATTGCGTGGGATTCCTGGCTCGCAAGCACCGCAGCAGTAAGGCACTGGTCTTTCACATCTCCGGATGTAACGTATTCGTAAAGGATTGAATCATGGCATTCATGAACAAGAAGCAGCGCGACGCGAAGAACAAGAAGCGCTTCCAGCAGCAAAACCCGTTGTTCAAGCGCAAGAAGTTCTGCCGCTTCACCGTGGCCGGCGTCGAGCAGATCGACTACAAGGATCTGGACACGCTCAAGGACTTCATCGGCGAGAACGGCAAGATCACCCCGGCCCGCCTGACCGGCACGCGCGCGATCTATCAGCGCCAGCTGGACACGGCCATCAAGCGCGCACGTTTCCTCGCGCTGATGCCGTACACCGATCAGCACAAGCACTAATCAGCGGGATAAGGAGAACTGACAATGCAAATTATTCTGCTCGAGAAGGTCGTCAACCTGGGTAACCTGGGTGACGTGGTGCGTGTGAAGGACGGTTACGCTCGTAACTTCCTGATCCCGAACAAGCAAGCTCGCCGCGCTACGGATTCCGCCATCAAGGAATTCGAAGCCCGCCGCGCTGAGCTGGAAAAGCTGGCTGCTGAAAAGCTGGCAGCTGCACAAGCCGAAGGCGAGAAGCTAAACGGCCTGACGCTGCAACTGTCGCAAAAGGCTGGTGTGGATGGCCGTCTGTTCGGCTCCGTCACCAACCACGACATCGCTGACGCACTGGTTGCACAAGGCTTCAAGGTCGAGAAGGCGCAAGTGCGTATGCCGAATGGCCCGCTGAAGACCGTTGGCGACCACCCGGTCGTCGTGTCGCTGCACACCGATGTCGCAGTCGACGTGACAGTGTCGGTGCAGGGCGACGCAGCCTAAGCTCGCAAGCTGCACCTCGCGGCGCCTGGGCAGCCGGCCGGCGCGAGTCAAGAAGGCAGGGACGAAAGTCTCTGCCTTTTTTGTTGTTCTTTGTGTCAGGGGTTCAAATTGAAGACTGAGCAGCGCCGTTATAATCCCGCCATGAACGCGCCCTCCGATCCCCAGCTCGATTCCCTCAAAGTGCCCCCGCATTCCATCGAGGCCGAACAGTCGGTGCTCGGCGGGTTGCTGTTGGATAACGCCGCCTGGGATCGCATTGCCGATTTCATCAACGAGCACGATTTCTACCGCTACGACCACAGGCTGATCTTCCACAATATCGGCAAGCTGATCTCGCAGGCCAAGCCGGCTGACGTGATCACGGTGTTCGAGCAACTGCAGGCCGCTGGCAAGGCGGAAGAGGTGGGTGGCCTGGCGTACCTGAACGCGCTGGCGCAGAACACGCCGAGCGCCGCCAATATCCGTCGCTATGCGGAGATCGTTCGCGACCGCGGCGTGCTGCGCCAACTCGTGACGATTGCCGACGAGATTTCCGCTGGTGCCTTCAACCCGCAGGGGCGCGACGTGCGCCAACTGCTGGACGAAGCCGAATCCAAGGTGTTCGCGATTGCCGAAGAGGGCTCGCGCGGGCAGAAGGGCTTCCTGGAAATCCAGCCGCTGCTGACGCAGGTGGTCGAGCGCATTGATGAGCTGTACCACCGCGATAACCAGAGCGACATTACCGGTGTGCCGACGGGTTTCGTTGACCTCGACCGCATGACCAGCGGTATGCAGGGCGGTGACCTGATCATCGTGGCCGGTCGCCCATCGATGGGTAAGACGGCATTCTCCCTGAACATCGGCGAACACGTGGCGGTGGAGCAGGGCCTGCCGGTGGCTGTGTTCTCAATGGAAATGGCGGGTACGCAGCTCGCCATGCGTATGCTGGGTTCGGTCGGTCGATTGGATCAGCACCGCCTGCGCACCGGCCGACTGCTCGACGAGGATTGGCCGCGCCTGACGCATGCCATCCAGAAGATGAACGACGCACAGCTCTTCATCGACGAAACCCCTGCGTTGAACCCGATGGAGTTGCGTGCACGTTCGCGCCGGCTTGCACGCCAGTGTGGACAGCTCGGCCTGATCGTGATCGACTACCTGCAGCTGATGTCGGGCTCGGGCAGCGGTGAGAACCGTGCGACCGAAATTTCGGAAATCTCGCGATCGCTCAAGGGTCTGGCGAAGGAACTCAACTGTCCCGTGATCGCGTTGTCGCAGTTGAACCGAAGCTTGGAGCAGCGCCCGAACAAGCGTCCTGTGATGTCGGACTTGCGCGAATCCGGTGCTATCGAACAGGACGCCGACGTGATCCTGTTCATCTATCGCGATCAGGTCTACAACCCCGATTCTCCGGACAAGGGTACGGCCGAAATCATCATTGGTAAGCAGCGTAACGGCCCGATTGGTACCGTTCGCCTTACGTTCCTGGGTGAATACACGAAGTTCGACAACTTCACCGGGGGCAATGCCTTCTTTGACAACGACACGTAACGTGTAATTCGTGTCGGCCTGCCACAACGTGCCACGCATGTCGCGAGGCTGGTTCCGGTAAAATATTGCGTTTTAATGACAGCGCCGGCGGTGATCCCGTCCGGCGTTGTTTTTATGCCTCCTGCTTTTTTTCCGTTCCCGAGGATCATCATGTTCGGTCGCTTCATGCCCACCGAAGGCAAGTTTTTTGAGTACTTCAACCAGCACGCCGAGTGCGCCGTCAAGGCGGCCCATGCGCTGACGGAGTTGGTCAACGATTTGCCCAATGCCGAAATGCATGCACGCAACGTGCAGAATTTTGAAAAGAAGGCCGATCGCATCACGCATGACACGATCGAACTGCTGCATAAGACTTTCATCACCCCGCTTGATCGTGACGAGATCCACAAGTTGATCACGACGATGGACGACATCCTCGACCTGATGGAAGACGTGTCGCTCACCATCTCGTTGTACGACGTGACCAACGTGACAGACGAGGCGCGCCAGCTCGCGACCATCTGCGTGGCTTGCTGCGAGGAAGTCCGCAAGGCCGTGGCGCTGCTCAGCGACATGAACAACGGCCGCCAGATCCTCACCATTGCCCACGAAATCGACCGTCTTGAGTCGGATGCCGATCGCGTGATGCGCGCCGCCATGGCAAAGCTGTTCCGCACCGAAAACGACATCAAGCTGCTGATCAAGCTGAAGGCGATCTACGAGCAACTGGAAAGCATCACCGACCGTTGCGAGGATGTCGCCAACATCATCGAAGGCATCGTGCTCGAAAACGCCTGACGAGACGACGCCTCATGCATACGCTTCAGATCAGTCTCTGGGTGGTCGTCCTGCTGGTGGCGCTGGCCATCGTATTCGACTTCATGAATGGCTTTCACGACGCGGCCAACTCCATTGCGACGGTGGTGTCGACCGGCGTGCTCAAGCCGCAGCAGGCAGTGGCCATGGCCGCAGCCTGCAACGTGATCGCCATTTTCATCTTCCACCTCAAGGTGGCAACCACGGTGGGACGGGACACGATCGATCCGTCCATCGTTGATCACTACGTCATCTTCGGGGCGTTGGTCGGCGCGATCGCGTGGAACATCATCACGTGGTACTACGGCATTCCGTCCAGCTCGTCGCATGCGCTGATCGGTGGCTTGGTGGGTGCGGCTGTGGCCAAGTCCGGCACGGGATCGCTGGTGGCAAGCGGTTTGCTCAAGACCGTGGCGTTCATCCTGATTTCCCCGTTGCTGGGCTTTATTCTCGGCTCGCTGTTGATGGTGGCGGTGTCCTGGCTCTTCTTCCGAACGCCGCCATCCAAGGTCGACCGATGGTTCCGGCGTTTGCAGTTGCTTTCGGCCTCGCTGTACAGCCTGGGCCACGGCGGCAACGATGCGCAGAAGACCATCGGCATCATCTGGATGCTGCTGATTGCGGGCGGCTACGCGTCGGCCACCGCAACTGAACCGCCGATCTGGGTCATCGTCTGCTGCTATGTGGCGATCGGTTTGGGTACGCTGTTGGGCGGCTGGCGAATTGTGCGCACGATGGGTCAGAAGATCACCAAGCTCAAGCCGGTGGGCGGTTTCTGCGCAGAAACTGGCGGAGCCATGACGCTGTTCTTTGCCTCAGCGTTGGGTGTGCCGGTGTCGACGACGCATACCATTACGGGCGCCATCGTCGGTGTGGGGGCGGCGCAAAAAGCTTCCGCCGTACGTTGGGGGGTGGCAGGCAACATCGTCTGGGCGTGGGTGTTGACGATTCCCGCATCGGCGTTCATGGCCGCAATCGCTTGGTGGATTGGCCGCCACGTGCTGTAAGCCGGCGGCAGATCGACGCCGACAAAGCGAAACGCCCACCAAATCGGTGGGCGTTTTGCGTTTTGCGTTCGCGCGAGCGCGGCGTGAGCTATTGCGTGGCGAAGCGAGCGATGGGGTCGTCTTCTGCGGGAGTCGTTGCAGTGGCTGGCCCACGCGTCGACATCAGGCTATCGGCTTGAGCATCGCGCGCGCGGGCAAGGGTACCGAGCGGATCATCATCGATCGGGCGAGCGGGGCTGGCCGGTGCCGGCGTCATCGGTGCGGTCGGCGCTGGTGAGTCGGGCAGGTTGCTCACGGCGACGACGCGTCGTGCGCCCACATAGCGGCTGGCCCAGTACGACTTGGTCATGTCTTCCAGTCGCACTGTGCCGCCGGTCGCTGGTGCATGAACAAACCGGTTCTGGCCAACGTAGATGCCCACGTGCGAATTGGGTTGGCCCGTCGTGTTGAAGAAGACGAGGTCTCCCGATGCAACGTCGCGGCGGTCCAATGACGTGCCGCGGCGACCCATTTCGGCGGCGGTGCGCGGCAGGTTCACGGCAGCGGCGCGCTGCACGACGTAGCGCACCAGTCCGCTGCAATCGAAGCCGCTGTCGGGCGTATTGCCGCCGTAGCGGTAGGGCGTGCCGACCAGCGCCATGGCTTCGATCGAGATTTCTTCCAGACCGGCGCTCGGATCCTGGATCGAGGCACCGCGCGTGCGCAGGCCAGTATCGCGCGAGGCGGTGGAGCGGGTCGGGGTCGAGGAGCATGCGGACAGCAGGCACACCAGCGCCAGCAGGGCGGCGCCTGCCAGTCGCATGTTGCCGTGGGGAAAGCTGTGCCGCGTGAGCATTGGCCATCAGGAGAGTCCGGATAGCGAGCATGCTATGCGCGCCGCGTCAGAAAGCCAAACTGCGTGTTGGCGAGGCGCAACGCCAAGCAGGGCGCGGGTCTGCGAATTTTGCCCTGATGGCGTCGCGCTTTGCGGGCAGGTTTACCAGCGTAGTTGGACGTTGCGCGTGCTGCCCGTCTGCACCGTCGCCCGCTTGGTGGTGCCTTGGTATGTGGCGATGACGTTGTAGCTGGCCGGCGGTGCCTTGATCAGACAGCGCGGGCCGTCGGCGCGGAAGCTTGCGACCTCCTTGCCGTGTCGCATGAGCTGGACGTCGACGTCGGCCAGATACTCGCCGCGCGCGCCTTGCGTAAACAGCAGAGAGAGGTTGTAGTTGCGCGCCTCACTGTTCAGCGCTTGCTGTTCGTCCTGTGCAACGCCGCCGCAGATGTAGCTGATCTGGCCGGCGGTCTTTGGCGTGAGGTCGTCGGCGAGCGCAATGGATGCGCCGGCGGTCAGCATCATGGCCAGCGCGGCCGACGTCAGGGTCAAGCGCGATCGGGTCTGCAGGTTCTGCTGCATGGGCATCATTGGCCTCCATCAGGGTAGAAAAAGAGAGGTGCGGGAGATGCAGCAAAAAAAAGGCCACGCAATCGCGTGGCCTGATGGCACAACGGTTTGCGGCAGACAGGTATGTCGCCGCGTGATTTTTACAGCACGTCCGATGCGTGATCTGCCAGCCGCGAGCGTTCGCCGCGCGCGAGCGTGATATGCCCGCTGTGGCTCCATCCCTTGAAGCGATCCACCACATAGGTCAGGCCCGACGAGCCTTCAGTCAAATACGGCGTGTCGATCTGCGCGATGTTCCCCAGGCAGACGATCTTGGTGCCCGGGCCCGCGCGCGTGACCAGCGTCTTCATCTGCTTGGGCGTCAGGTTTTGCGCCTCGTCGATGATCAGGAATTTGTTGACGAAGGTGCGGCCCCGCATGAAGTTCATGCTCTTGACCTTGATGCGCGAGCGGATCAACTCCTGCGTGGCGGCACGGCCCCATTCGCCGGCATTGTCGTCGGACTTCTGCAGCACTTCGAGGTTGTCATCGAAGGCGCCCATCCAGGGCTGCATTTTTTCTTCTTCCGTGCCGGGCAGGAAGCCGATGTCTTCACCCACAGGCACCGTGGCGCGCGTGATGATGATCTCGTTGTAGAGCTTCTGATCCAGAACTTGCTCAAGGCCTGCTGCCAGTGCCAGCAGCGTCTTGCCCGTGCCGGCCTGACCGAGCAGCGAAACGAAGTCCACCTCGGGATGCATCAGCAGGTTCAGCGCGAAGTTCTGCTCGCGGTTGCGCGCGGTCACGCCCCAGACGTTGTTCTTCTGGTGCGTGTAGTCCTTGAGCGTCTGCAGCACGGCGGTTTTGCCGTTCAGCTCCTTGACTTGCGCATACAGCGGCAGACTGCCGTCATTCGGTTCAAGGAAGACAAACTGGTTGACCAGGAACGACGGCACCAGCGGGCCCGACAAGCGGTAGAACGTCGTGCCCGTCTTGGGGTCCTGCCAGCTCTCGATGTTCTTGCCGTGCTTTTGCCAGAAGTCGGCCGGCAGGGCCATGATGCCGCTGTAGAGCAGGTCGGTGTCTTCCAGCACGCGGTCGTTGAAGTAGTCCTCCGCCGGCAGGCCGAGGGCGCGCGCCTTGATCCGCATATTGATGTCCTTGGACACCAGCACGACGGATCGATCCGGACGTTGCTGCTGCAATGCGGCCACCACGCCCAGGATCTGATTGTCGGCCTTGCCCTGCGGCAGACCGTCGGGCAGCTTGATGTCATTCAGACGCGTCTGGAAGAACAGGCGCCCCTGCGCATCGCGGTTGCCGAGCTTGGCGAGCGGCAGGCCGTCGTCCATGACGCCATCGGTGCCCGCCACAAGCTGGTCGAGCGTGCGGCTCACCGTGCGGGCATTGCGCGCGACTTCGCTCATGCCCTTCTTGTGGTTGTCCAGCTCTTCCAACGTCATCATCGGCAGATAGACGTCGTGTTCTTCAAAACGGAAGAGGGAGGTCGGATCGTGCATCAGCACGTTGGTGTCGAGCACAAATAGCTTGGTGGGGCCCTCATCCCGGCGGGTGCGGCGGCGGGCAGCGGTTTCGGTCGATTTGCCGGCTGCGCTCACCTTGTCAACCGCCTTGGCGAGGATGCCGGCGTGTTCGCGTGTGCCCTCTTTCGCCATGGGGGAAGCTTCGCCCGAGCGGGCGCGGGCCGGGGTGGCTGCATTGCGTTTAGGTTGCGCACGGCCGGTTTCTGATAACGCCTCGCGCTCGAGCGCTGGCACCGGTTTTCGAGGTTCCTGACCCGCCTTCGGCTTTCCGGCTTTGCCGAAAGGCTTGAATTCAGCCGGGTCAAGCAATTGGGCTGGCTGGGTGGGCATGGTCGGCAGCGGCATGCTTCGATTACCTCTCTGGGTGGAACAACGACGAAACACCGCCCGCGCACATGGCGAGACGGTGCTGGCGGAAAGCGCAGGAAAACGGATGGGCGCGTCGCAAAGTTTGATGCACGGACGACGGCCACAAAAAAGCCGCCATGACCTGCGAGAGGTGGGGCGGCCTAGGTGAACGCCACGACAAGCTGCACGATTCGGACGTCCTGCCCGGCCTGTTTGCCGGGAAAAACGCAGAAGCGGTATCAGGCCAACTTGGCCGCCGGTACCGTCGTGGGCTATCGGAATGGCATCCGGATTTCGTACTCATCGGTTCCGACTGTATCGGAAGCGTTTGTGATTTGCAATCGGTCACATGTGACGTGTGGTGCGGCGCAAACTGGTCACGACGGGTGTTGCGAAATCGGCGGGAAGCTACCGCCCGGATGGGTTGGGGGGCGCTTCGCCAAGAGCTGGCGCTACCTGCAGTTACAGCGCGCGCACCGCCGCGAGAACATCGTCCACATGGTTGGGGACCTTGACGCCACGCCATTCCTTGCGCAACACGCCCTTGCTATCGATCAGGAATGTGCTGCGCTCGATGCCGCGCACGTCCTTGCCGTACATCTTCTTCATCTTGATCGTGTCGAAGATATTGCAGACGGCTTCGTCGGTGTCGGAAATCAGCTCGAACGGCATTTCGAGTTTCGCTTTGAAGTTTTCGTGCGATTTCAGGCTGTCGCGCGAGATGCCGAACACCACGGCGCCGGCGGCTTCAAAGGCGTCGTACTGGTCGCGGAAGTTCATCGCCTCGGTGGTGCAGCCGGGCGTGTTGTCCTTCGGATAGAAATACAGCACGACGATCTTGCCGCGCTGCGATGCCGGTGAGAACGTGATGCCGCTGGTTGCCGGTGCGGAGAAATCGGGAAGAGGCTTGTCGATCGTGACGGGCATGGTGTGTTCCGGAAAACCGCAGGGAAGAGACGGGAAGCTTGTGGACGGGCAATGCTCAGGCACTGCGCCCGCCGCCCGACCGGAGATCGTGAGGATCAGGCCGGTTGGACGATCAGGCTGCCGCTGCGCCCAGCAACTTCGCCCCACGTGACGGGCTGCACGGGCAGGGTACTGCGATCCAGCGTTGCGTAGTAATCGCCCATCGACCCCAGCCGATGGCCCTGCGCGCGCCAGCCTCGCAGCAACTCGCGGAAGATCGGGGCGAGTTTCTGCCCTTCAAGTTCCGCATGCAAGGTAAATATCTGGTCGCGGTCGGACTCGGTCATCTTCAGGATGTGCCGGGCGACGTTGTCGAGGGTGATGTCTTCAACGCCAATCAGTTCGTCCAGCGTGGGCAGCGTGGTCGGCAATTGCACATGGTTCAGCGCTTTGCCGTCGATGCTCGGGATGTACGGATGCGTGCCCCGGCCGTCGGAGGCGTAGGCCATGCCCCAGTTGTCGATCTGGCGGAAGGCGTGGTCGTTCATCTGCCAGCCCGCAGCGCCGTGCGTCACGGGGGGCTTGCCGAATACCTGGATGAAACGCGCGTGGGCGGCGGTCATCTGCCGGGCGGTCCAGCCCGCATCGCGCTGGCGCACGTTGTCTTGCCAGAGCACGTGATCCCACGTGTGGATGCCGGTCTCAAAACCTGTCTCGGCAATGGCGCGCATTTCGGCAGCGGCTTTTCGGCCGATGTCGGGGCCGGGCAGCAGCACGCCGTACATCAGCGTGCGGAGGCCGTAATGCTCGACCACCGATGTACGGGAAACCTTTTTCAGGAAGCCCGGGCGGAAGGCCCGGCGCAGCGCCCAGCCGGTGTGGTCCGGGCCGAGGCTGAAAAGGAAGGTTGCCCCAGCTTCGTGCTCGCGCAGCATGCGCGCGAGGTTGGGCACGCCTTCGCGGGTGCCGCGCAGGGTGTCGACGTCAATCTTGAGGACGATGAGGGCCATGAACCTGCGCGGAAGGTGCGACTGAGATGCGGCTTTTACTTGTTGCCGTTGCCGTCTTCGACCAGGCTGCGGGCTTCAGCCACGTGCGTGCGATACGCTTCGAAGATGTTCGCCAGCGCGTCCTTCATCACCGTGGTCGGCTTCCAGCCGAGGTCTTCCATGGTGTTGGCGATCTTCGGCACGCGGTTCTGCACGTCCTGGTAGCCGTTGCCGTAGTAAGCGCCGGAGGTCGTTTCCACGAGTTGGACCTGCTTGGCGGTGTCCTTGTACTCGTCGATCTGGGCGGCTTGTTCCAGCATCATGTTGGCCAGCTCGCGCACCGAGTAGTTGTTCGACGGGTTGCCAATGTTATAGATCTTGCCCGAGGCCACGCCATCCTTGTTGGCGATGATGCGCACCAGCGCGTCGATGCCGTCGTCGATATACGTGAAGGCGCGCTTCTGGCTGCCGCCGTCGACGAGCTTGATGTTCTCGCCGCGCACGATATGGCCGAGGAACTGCGTCACGACGCGCGATGAACCTTCCTTCGGGGTGTAGATCGAGTCGAGGCCCGGGCCGATCCAGTTGAACGGACGGAACAGCGTGAAGTTCAGGCCTTCCATGCCGTAACCCCAGATCACGCGGTCCATCAGTTGCTTGGAGCAGGCGTAGATCCAGCGCGGCTTGTTGATCGGGCCGTAGACCAGCGGCGAGGCTTCTGGATCGAATTCCGAATCGCTGCACATGCCGTAGACCTCGGAGGTCGACGGGAAGACCAGGTGCTTGCCGTACTTGGCAGCGGAGCGAACGATCGGCAGGTTGGCTTCAAAGTCCAGCTCGAACACGCGCAGCGGGTCTTTGACGTAGGTCGACGGCGTGGCGATGGCCACCAGCGGCAGGATCACGTCGCACTTCTTCACGTGATACTCGACCCACTCCTTGTTGATGGTGATGTCACCCTCGAAGAAATGCATGCGGGGGTGGTTGACCAGGTCGCCCAGACGCTCGGTCTGCATGTCCATGCCATAGACCTCCCAATCGGTGGTCTCCAGGATGCGCTTGGACAGGTGGTGGCCGATGAAGCCGTTGACGCCGAGGATCAGTACTTTTTTCATGAAGGCAAACTCAAGATCAGGAGAGGGCGAGCTGGCTGGCGAGCTGCTGCGCAGTCACGACAGACGTTCCGCTGGCAGCTTGAGGCTCAACGCGCCAGAGCTCGTGGATGGCGATGGCTCCCCCATCGCCGCACACGCCGAACATCGCATTATCCACGACGTGCAGGCCCGGCGGCAAATTCGTAAAGGTTTGATGCGCCAGACGGGCTCGAGCGACAACAAAGCGCTCGCTGCCGGCGTCCGTAAAGGCGCCAGGGTAGGGCGGCGCCACGGCACGGATCAGGTTATAGACCTGCTGGGCCGGTTTGGACCAGTCGATCCGGCCGTCTTCGGGCTTGCGGCCGCCGAAATAGCTGCCGTTGGCCAACTCGTTCGGGTGCTGCGGAATGTGCCCGGCAATCATCGCGGGAAGCGCACGCCACAGGGTTTGCTCGGCCGCCACAGTGGCCTTTTCGAACACTTCGTGCGAGGTGTCGTCCGGCAGGATCGGCACGACGGTCTGGTCCACGATGTAACCGGCATCCGGCTTTTCGACCATTTCGTGCAGGGTGGCGCCGGTCTCGGTCTCGCCGTGCAGTACCGCCCAGTTGATGGGCACGCGGCCGCGGTACTTAGGCAGCAGCGAACCATGCATGTTGAATGCGCCAAATTTGGCGAGGCTCAACAAGCGCATCGGGATCATGTGCCGGTAATAGAACGAAAAGATGAAGTCCGGCGCGATGGCGGCGATCCGGGCGTGCAGATCATCACCGTTTGCATTGTCCGGCGTGATGTACGGGATACCCAGTTCTTGTGCGGTCGCGCGCACGCTGCCGAACCAGATGTTCTCGGTGGCGTTGTCTTCGTGCGTGACAACGAGTTCGACCTGGATGCCGCGGGCCACCAGCACGCGCAGGCAGCGTACCCCGACGTTGTGATACGCAAAAACGACGGCGCGCCGCTTGATGTCGGAACTCATGCAACACCTCGCTGCGAGCCCGTCTTCAGATCGGCAGCGCCTGCTTCATGCAAATGGGAGGTTTCCTCCAGCACGCCCTGCACCAGATAGCGCGGGCGCTCACGCACCTGTTGATAGATGCGGCCGATGTATTCGCCCAGCAAGCCGATACCAAACAGCAGTACGCCCATCAGGAAGAACGTGATGGCGAACAGCGTGAACACGCCCTGGACTTCAGCGCCCAGGACGAACCGCCGTACCACCAGCAGGATGAACAGGACCGCCGAGGCGAACGACAGCAGCATCCCGATCGCCGAGAACCATTGCAGCGGTACCACCGAGAAGCCCGTCACGAGGTCAAAATTCAGGCGTACGAGCTTGTACAGCGAGTACTTCGACTCGCCCGCGAAGCGCTCTTCGTGGTCGACTTCGATTTCGGTGGGGTTCTTGCTGAAGGTGTAGGCCAGCGCAGGGATGAAGGTGTTGACTTCGCGGCAGCGGTTGATGGTGTCGACGATGGTGCGGTTGTAGGCGCGCAGCATGCAGCCCTGGTCGGTC
Organism: Ralstonia sp. OTU4908; assembly: GCF_038440115.1. Classification (NCBI taxonomy): domain Bacteria; kingdom Pseudomonadati; phylum Pseudomonadota; class Betaproteobacteria; order Burkholderiales; family Burkholderiaceae; genus Ralstonia; species Ralstonia sp. OTU4908. Next base: position 41,371 of record NZ_JASATD010000010.1, read on the forward strand.
ATCTTGATATGCGTGATGCGCTCGCGAAGCGAATTCATCGCACGCGACGCGGTGCGGCGGAACCAACTGTCCTGGCGCACGCGGCGGATGGTGCCGACGTAGTCGTAGCCTTCGTCGAGCTTTTCGACCAGGCGGCCGATTTCTTCCGGCGGGTTCTGCAAGTCGGCATCGAGCGTGACGACGCGTTCGCCGCGCGCATGTTCGAAGCCGGCCAGGATGGCCATGTGCTGGCCGTAGTTGCCGTTGAATAGCACGACACGTGTGCTGTCCGGACGCGCGCGGAACTGTTCGGCCAGCATGGCGGCGGAGCGGTCGCGGCTGCCGTCGTTGACGAACACGACCTCATACGACATGCCGAGCGCGTCGAGTGCGGGATACAAACGCGCAAACAGCGCGGCGAGCCCGTCTTCTTCGTTGTAAACAGGAATGACGACCGAGAGAGCGGGTGTCTTCATTATTGGATTATTGGTACTGGGCGCAAAGTTGGCGGACCGCGCTGACCACGCGATCCACATCGGAATCTTCCATGCCGGCAAACATCGGCAGCGTAACGATGGCACGGCCAATGCGCTCGGCCACCGGGAACATGCCCGGCTTCCAGCCGAGTTCGCGATAGAGCTTGAACAGGTGGATCGGCGGGTAGTGCACGCCCGCGCCGATGCCCAGCGTCTTCAGGCCGGCCATGAAACCGGCGCGATCGACCTTCAGGCGATCCAGCGGCAGCACGATCTGGAACATGTGCCAGTTGGTGTTCGTAAAGTTTTCCACCGGCAGTTCGACGCCGAACGACTCGATGTCGGCTGCACGCATGCCGGCAAAGTAGCGGCGGGCCAGCGCAGCGCGGCGTGCAGTCACGGCTTCCAGCTGAGCAAACTGTCCCAGGCCGATCACCGCATTCACGTCGGTCAGGTTGAACTTGCCGCCCACCAGGTCGACTTCCATGCCGTCAAAGCCGGTGCGCACGACGCCTTGCAGGCGATATTTTTCGGCCAGCACGGCTTCTTCAGGCGTGTTCAGGACGAGTGCGCCGCCTTCGATGGTGGTGATGTTTTTGTTGGCCTGGAAGCTGAAGCTGACGAGATCGCCGATCTGTCCGATGCGCTTGTCGCCCCAGCGCGATCCGATGGCCTGTGCGGCGTCTTCCACCACGCGCAGCTTGTGGCGGCGGGCGATGTCATACAGGCGATCCATGTCGACGGGCAGCCCCGACAGATAGACCGGAATGATGGCCTTGGTGCGCGGCGTGATGGCGGCCTCGACCTTGTCCAGGTCGATGTTGCGCGTCACCGGGTCGATGTCGACGAAGACCGGCTTGGCGCCGACCGTCAGCACCACGTTGGACGTGGCGACCCACGAGATCGGTGTGGTAATCACCTCATCGCCGGGGCCGATGCCCGCGATGCGCAGCGCAACTTCCATCGTCGCCGTGCCGTTGGCGAATGTGCGGACGATGCGGCCGCCAAAGTATTCCGACAGCCCGGCTTCGAATGCGGCAACCTTGGGGCCCGAGGTGATCCAGCCCGAGCGCAGCACATCGGCCACGGCGGCGATGGTCGCCTCGTCAATGGTCGGGCGCACGAAGGGCAGGAACGGGAGTTCGGCAGTGGCGGTGGTTTGCGTCATGACTTGAATAAGGTTGGGTGCTGGGGGTGGGCGCATCGGCTCACGAGCGTGCCAGCACAAGTACGCCGACGAGGATGATCGCGATGCCGATCAGGCGCTGCACCGACAGCACTTCGCCAAACAGATACCACGCCAGGAAGGCGTTGACCACGTAGCCCAGCGACAGCATCGGATACGCAATGGTCACATCCACGCGTGAGAGGCCGAGAATCCACACTACCACCGAGATGACGTAGCACGACAGCCCCCCAATGATGGGCCACTGCGTTGCAAGCTTGATGCCGATCGGCAGGATGTTGTCAGCCGAAAACGCAAAGCGGCCGATGTTGTTGACGCCCGCCTTGAGCAGCAGTTGGGCGCAGGCATTGAGCATGACGCCCGTCAGGATCAGCCCGAAAGTGACCAGATTCATGTGTTCTTTTGATGTTTTGCAGACTGCGGCGGTTTCCCCGTACGAATGTTCTCAATCCCGCCGCCGGGGCGCATGTTACGACAATTCCGCTCGCGCGCCCCTTTCGAGAATCCGTGGCGGTAAAACCTAGTTGCGCCGGACGATGACACGGCGGGCGTCGCGGGCGATCACGATCATCGGTACGCCCTGGGCTGTCAGCCGGTCATAGGTGCCTGGTCCCATCATCGCGACAGCCTGGCCGCCGGCTTTCCAGCGGGCCACGAACGCTTCGGTGGTCGAAACCCACTTGGCCGGCTCCTGTTCGACGCCAAAGGCCAATTCGTCGGGTTCCTGCACCATGATGGTGGCCCTGCCGAGGTAAAACGGCATTGTATGGTCCAGACGCTCCACCGCATAGAACGGAACGTCCGGCTTGAGCCACGCCTTGACGGGCGGTACGAGATCGATACCTGACATGGAGCGCCCGAACGCTTCGTGGCCCAACATCGCCGCCGTAAATGTCAGGAACCACGCGCACGCAAATGCCGCCACGCTCTCGAAGCGCCGGTCCGCCAGGCGAAGCGCGAGCCACGTGAACCCTGCTCCCGCCAGGAACGCCACAGCCAGGAACATCGCAAACCGGGAAAACACTGCGTTCGGGTACATGTCCGACGACATGGTTGCCACGTAACCGCTGGCCGCAAGGCCAACCAGTGCGAGTGCCAGGAAGGCCTTGAGTTGCCAGCGCCATGCGCGCTCGCTGGTGTGCTCGAGCACCAAGGCCGCCAGAATCGCCAGCGCGGGAATGATCGGGAAGATGTAACCCGGCAGCTTCGAGTCCGAAATGCTGAAAAACGCGAAGATCAGGATGGCCCACAGGCCCAGCACCAGCGTCGGGCGGAAGCCGTTGCTCGCGGTTTCGGCGCGTGCCATGGTCAGGCGCGCGGCGCCGGGCAATTGTGCCAGCCAAGGCAGGAAACCGGCGACCAGCAGAGGAACGAAATACCAGAGCGGCGCGTTGCGGTTGTGCACGGTCGACGTGAAGCGCTGGAAGTGCTCGTGCACGAAGAAGAACCAGGCGAATTCGGGGTTGCGCATCGAGATCAACACAAACCACGGCGCGCCCACGGCAAAGAAGATGATCAGCCCGGTCACGAGATGCAATCGTTTCCACAGGGCCCAATCGCGCGCGATCAGCGTGTAGACCACAAGCACAAAGCCTGGCAGCACCACGCCGATCAGGCCCTTGCTCAGCACCGCGAGCGCCATCGACGCCCAGCAGGCCCACATCCAGCCGCGTTGTTGGGCGCGGGTGGCATCCGGATGCTGCGCGAGCAGCAGCGCACCCAGCGCCATCGTCATGCAGCCGGCCACGCCCATGTCGAGCGAATTGAAGTGCGAACCGACGTTCCACAGGGGCGCGCTCACGAGCACCAGCCCGCTGATGATCGCCGTCCGCTTGCCCCACCAGCGCGCCGCCGCCAGCATCGTGAAAACAATGCCGACGATGCCGGAAAGCGCGGTGAACAGCCGCGCCTGCCAGTCGCCGATGCCGAACAGCGTGTAGGCAAGTGCAGTGCCCCACATCTGCAGTGGCGGCTTCTCAAAATACTTCAGAGCGTTGTAGCGGATGGTCACCCAGTCGCCGGAGACGAACATCTCGCGCGCAATTTCGGCGTAGCGGCCTTCGTCGGTGGGAATCAGGTGCCGATAGCCCAACGTACCGAGCCAGATGGCGAGCAACGCAGCAGCCAGCAGCCACAGGGAGGCATTGCGCCAGGGCAGGGTGGGCGCTTGAGCAGAGCGGTCGATCGGCATGCGGTCAGGCACGCTCGATCAGCAGGGCGGCGGCCACCTTGCGGCCTTCCAGCATCAGGATGTTGTACGTGCGGCCGGCGGCCTGCAGGTCCATCGCGTCTACGCCGATGCGCTTCTCGGTAAGCGGCACCGTCAGGCGCGGGTGCGGGAAGCGCAGCTTGTTGCCTGTTCCGAAGATGACCACTTCGGCGCCCAGCTCGAGTAGGCGGGCGAAATGCTCGGGCGTCAGGTCTTCAAAACGCGCAAGGTCCCACGGCACCACCGCGCCTTCGGGCATTACCAGCACGGAGTGCTCGTAACGCACCTTGTTGATTTCGATATAGCCGTCGCCATAGCCGGTAACGGTATTGAGAATGGTGGACGAATCGGAGGAATGGAGCTTCAAGGCGGGAATCCCATCGGGCGCGACCACTGCGGCGCATGCGGCGGCATGCTGCCAACGGCGCTAGGTTTTCATACGTTTGAGCAGGCTTCGCTGCGTTGCAAAAATGCCCGCCTAAGTCTGTCATAATGGGCTAAATTATATCTTTTTCTCTCCTTCGCCCGCCGCGCCATAAGCGATGCCCGGCAAGGAACAAGCGCAGCGGAGCCTGCCGCTGCGTGTGGCGTTACCGTCGCCGCTGTGCTGTGCCACAGAATGCCCGTAGATCAAGCCCGTTCAACGTCGCCCATCGCCGCCTTGCCCGTGAAAACGATCCAGAAATCCGCCAAGCTCAATAACGTCTGCTATGACATTCGCGGCCCCGTGCTCGAAAAGGCCAAGCAGATGGAAGAAGACGGCCACAAGATCATCAAGCTGAATATCGGCAACCTCGCCCCATTCGGTTTCGATGCCCCGGAAGAGATCCAGCTGGACATGATCCGTAACCTGCCGAATTCGGCCGGCTATTCGGATTCGAAAGGCATCTTCGCGGCGCGCAAGGCGGTGATGCACTACACGCAGGAACAGGGCATCAAGAACGTCGCGCTGGACGACATCTATCTGGGCAATGGCGCGTCCGAGCTGATTTCGCTGGCCACCAACGCGCTCCTTGACGCTGGCGACGAATTGCTGCTGCCGGCTCCCGACTATCCGCTGTGGACCGCCGTGACCAGCCTGTCGGGCGGCACGCCGGTGCACTACACCTGCGACGAAGCCAACGGCTGGATGCCGGATCTGGACGATATTCGCGCCAAGATCACGCCCAATACCAAGGGCATCGTCGTCATCAACCCGAACAACCCGACCGGCGCGCTGTATTCGGACGAACTGCTGCTCGGCATCGTTGCCATTGCGCGCGAGCACGGCCTGGTGATCTTCGCCGATGAGGTGTACGACAAGGTTCTGTTCGACGACAACAAGCACACCGCGATCGGCTCGCTGTCGGAAGACGTGTTGACGGTGACGTTCAACAGCCTGTCGAAGAGCTACCGCTCGTGCGGTTATCGCGCGGGCTGGATGGTCGTGTCCGGCGACAAGCGCCCGGCCAAGGATTACATCGAAGGCCTGAACATGCTGTCGTCGATGCGTCTGTGCGCCAACGTGCCGGGCCAGTGGGCGATCCAGACCGCGCTGGGCGGCTACCAGAGCATCAAAGACCTGGTGGCGCCGGGCGGCCGCATGCGCCGTCAGCGCGACCTGGCGCACGAACTGATCACGGCGATCCCCGGCGTGACGTGCGTGAAGCCCAAGGCTGCGCTGTACATGTTCCCCCGCCTGGACCCGGCCGTGTACCCGATCGAAGACGATCAGACCTTCATCCGCCAACTGCTGGAAGAAGAGCGCGTGCTGCTGGTGCAGGGCACAGGCTTCAACTGGCACTCGCCAGACCACTTCCGCATCGTATTCCTGCCGCACGAAGACGACCTTCGTGAAGCGATCGGCCGAATTGCGCGCTTCCTGGAGCGGTACCGTCAGCGTCACGGTACTGGCATCCGGGCCGCATAGGATCGGTCTTCCGCCAGACCAGTCACTGCGGGGCAGACCGAGGCGTCTGCCCTGTGTGTTTTTTGCTTCTCCGCTTTTTCGTTTTTCTACGACACGTCTCATGAATCCCATCAAGATCGGCCTGCTCGGGCTCGGTACCGTCGGTGGCGGTACCCTCAAGGTTCTGCAACGGAACCAGGAAGAAATCCGCCGTCGCGCGGGTCGCGGCATTGAAGTCGCCATGATTGCCGTGCGCAATCTCGACAAGGCCCGTGCCATCGTCCAGGAAGCCGGTGCGACCGTGCCGGTGGTGAACGACCCGTTTGCGATTGTGGATTCGCCCGAGATCGATATCGTCGTGGAGCTGATCGGCGGCTATGACCTGACGCGCGAGCTGGTGCTGCGTGCCATCGCCAATGGCAAGCACGTTGTGACAGCCAACAAGGCGCTGCTGGCCGTGCATGGCAATGAAATCTTCAAGGCCGCGCAGGACAAGGGCGTGATGGTGGCATTCGAAGCCGCCGTGGCCGGTGGCATCCCCATCATCAAGGCGCTGCGCGAAGGTCTGACGGCCAACCGCATCGAGTGGATCGCGGGCATCATCAACGGCACCACGAATTTCATCCTGTCCGAGATGCGTGACAAGGGCCTGGATTTCGACACCGTGTTGAAGGAAGCCCAGCGCCTGGGCTACGCCGAGGCCGATCCGACCTTCGACATCGAAGGTTTTGACGCCGCGCACAAGCTCACGCTCATGAGCGCCATCGCCTTTGGCGTGCCGGTGCAGTTTGAGCGCGCATACGTGGAAGGCATCACCAAGCTGGAAGCCGTCGACATCCGCTACGCCGAAGAACTGGGCTACCGCATCAAGCTGCTGGGCATCACGCGCCGCGCCGAGGCGGGCATCGAGCTGCGCGTGCATCCGACACTGGTGCCGGCCAAGCGCCTGATCGCCAATGTGGAAGGCGCGATGAACGCCGTGGTCGTCAACGGCGATGCGGTGGGCCCGACGCTGTACTACGGCAAGGGCGCCGGCGCCGAGCCGACCGCTTCGGCCGTCGTCGCCGATCTGGTGGACGTGACGCGCCTGCACACGGCCGACCCGGAACATCGTGTGCCGCATCTGGCGTTCCAGCCGGATGCGCTGTCCGACACGCCGGTGCTGCCGATCGACGAAGTGCGCTCGAGCTATTACCTGCGCATGCGCGTGGCCGACGAGACCGGCGTGCTGGCCGACATCACGCGCATCCTGGCCGAAGGCGGCATCTCCATCGACGCCATGCTGCAGAAGGAATCCCGCGAAGGCGAGCCGCAGACCGACATCATCATGCTGTCGCATGTGACGGTCGAAAAACGCGTGAACGCCGCCATTGCCGCCATCGAAGCGTTGCCGACCGTGCTGTCGAAGGTCACGCGCATCCGCATGGAAGAACTGAACTGAGCGCAGGACACGAGCATGCAATACCGATCGACCCGCGGCCACGCAGAGCCGCAAAGTTTTTCCCGCATCTTGTTGGGCGGCCTGGCGCCGGACGGCGGCCTGTACCTGCCGGAGCAATACCCGCAGGTCAGCGTTGACGAACTGACCCGCTGGCGCGACCTGCCGTACGCTGACCTCGCGTTCGAAATCCTGCGCAAGTTCGCCACCGACATTCCCGAGGACGACCTGCGTGCGCTGACCCGCCGCACCTATACACCCGACGTCTACTGCAACGCGCGCGCTGGCGACAATACCGCCGACATCACGCCGCTCCACAAGCTGGGCGAAGAGGGCGGCACGTCGCTCTCGCTGCTGTGTCTTTCGAATGGCCCGACGCTGGCCTTCAAGGACATGGCGATGCAGCTGCTGGGCAACCTGTTCGAATACGCGCTCGACCGTGAACACGCTGAACTGAACATCCTGGGTGCGACTTCCGGCGACACGGGCAGCGCAGCCGAATACGCGATGCGCGGCAAGCGCGGCGTGCGCGTGTTCATGTTGAGCCCGCACCGCAAGATGAGCGCGTTCCAGACTGCGCAGATGTTCAGCCTGCAAGACAAGAACATCTTCAACATCGCCATCGAAGGCGTGTTCGACGACGCGCAGGACATCGTCAAGGCGGTGTCGAACGATCTCGACTACAAGGCGCGCCAGAAGATCGGCACGGTCAATTCAATCAACTGGGCGCGCGTTGTTGCCCAGGTCGTCTACTACTTCAAGGGTTACCTGCTGGCGGCCCCGAAGATCGGCGACAAGGTGTCGTTCTGCGTGCCGTCGGGCAACTTCGGCAATGTCTGCGCCGGCCACATCGCGCGCATGATGGGTTTGCCGATCGACAAGCTGGTCGTTGCCACGAACGAGAACGACGTGCTCGACGAGTTCTTCCGCACCGGCACGTACCGCGTGCGTTCGGCCGCGCAGACGTATCACACGTCCAGCCCCAGCATGGACATCAGCAAGGCGTCGAACTTCGAGCGCTTCGTGTTCGACCTGCTGGATCGTAATCCGGCGCGCCTCGCCCAGCTCTTCCGCGACGTCGACGAAAAGGGCGGCTTCTCGATGACCGGCAAGCCGGAGTTCGACCGCATCGCCGAGTTCGGCTTTGTCTCGGGCCGCAGCTCGCACGACGACCGCGTCGATACGATCCGCGATGTGTTTGCCACCTACGGCACGATGATCGACACCCACACCGCCGATGGCGTGAAGGTGGCGCGCGAGAACCTGACGCCGGGCGTGCCGATGGTGGTGCTGGAAACGGCGTTGCCGGCCAAGTTCGGCGACACCATTCGCGAAGCGCTAGACCGGGAGCCGGAGCGCCCGGCTGGTTACGCCGATATCGAGTCGCTGCCGCAGCGCTTTGAAGTCATGCCGGCCGACGTTGACCGCATCAAGGGCTACATCGCCCAGCACACCGGTCTCTGAAGCGATGGAAGCAGTGCCGGATGACGTGGCCGGAGCAGCGTTTGCGCGCTGCCTGCACGATATCCGCGCCTGCCGCGAGTGCAAGGGCGCATTGGCGCACGAGCCTCGCCCTGTTGTCGTCGCGGACCGCCGCGCCCGTGTCCTGATCATCGGGCAAGCGCCGGGCCGCATCGTCCACGAAACCGGTATCCCCTGGAACGACCGCTCGGGCGACCGCCTGCGCCAGTGGCTGCAAATCTCGTACGACGATTTTTATGCCGACAGGCGCATCGCCGTGGTGCCGATGGGTTTCTGCTTTCCGGGCACCGGCGCGAACGGCGACTTGCCGCCCCGCCCGGAATGCGCACCCAGATGGCACCGGCCGCTGCTGACGGCGATGCCCGAGGTGCGGCTCACGCTGCTGGTGGGCACGTATGCCCAGCGCAACTACCTCGACGTGCCGCGCGACTGGACCTTGACCGACGTCGTGCGCAACGGGCCTGCGCATGACGCTGACGGCCGCGTGTTGTTTCCGCTGCCGCATCCAAGCCCGCGCAATCTGGCCTGGTTCAAACACAATCCGTGGTTTGACGCGCACATCGTGCCGGCGCTGCGGGCGGCGCTGGCAGAAGCATTTGCTTGATACGCCTGGGCTGATGCATGGCATCGGCCTGGAACCGATACAATCGAAATCTCCCGTTCGATTCCGCTTTCCCATTCCCGCATGTCCGCCAACGATGCTCCCGCCGTCAAACCGTCCTTGCTGACGCTCGATGCGGCGCTGTCGCAACTGCTTGCCGCAGTGCGCGCCTTGCACGAGACCGAAACCGTGTCGACGTTGCACGCCAACGGGCGCGTTCTCGCGCAGGCCGTGCGCAGCAGCTTGAACGTGCCGCCGGCCGACAACACGCAAATGGACGGATACGCAGTACGCGCCGCCGAGATCACCGCGCCGGGCACGCGCCTGAAGGTGGCGCAGCGCATTCCCGCCGGTCATGTCGGCCAGCCGCTGAATGCAGGCGAGGCGGCGCGTATCTTTACCGGCGCGCTGATCCCGCCGGGCGCCGATGCGGTGGTCATGCAGGAGCAATGCAAGGCTGACCCTGACTCGGGCACCGTCACCATTGACCACGTACCTGCATCGGGCGAGTGGATCCGCCGCGCCGGCGAGGACATTGCCGACGGCGCCGAGATCCTGCCGCGCGGCACGCGCCTTGGCCCGCAGCAACTTGGCCTGGCCGCTTCGGTCGGCCGCGCCAATCTGCACGTCGTGCGCCGCCCGCGCGTGGCCGTGTTCTTTACCGGCGACGAACTTGCCATGCCCGGCGAGCCGCTCAAGCCCGGCGCCATCTACAACTCCAACCGCTTCACGCTGCGCGCGCTGCTGGAAAACCTCGGTTGCGACATCACCGATTTCGGCATCGTGCCCGACACGCTGCAGGCCACGCGCGACACGCTGCGCGAAGCGGCCGAGGCGCACGACCTCATCATCACCTCCGGTGGCGTGTCGGTGGGGGAGGAAGACCACATCAAGCCGGCGGTGGAAGCCGAAGGGCGCCTGAATCTCTGGCAGATCGCCATCAAGCCGGGCAAGCCGCTGGCCTTTGGCGAGGTGCGCCGGCCCGAAGGCATGGTGGGTGGTCCGACCGCGTTTTTCATTGGCCTGCCGGGCAACCCGGTGTCGAGCTTCGTCACCTTCCTGCTGTTCGTGCGGCCGTTTATCCTGCGCCTGCAGGGCGTGCAAGACGTGGCCCCCAAGCGCATCCCGATGCGCGCCGACTTTGCATTGCCCAAGGGCGATCGCCGCAACGAGTTCCTGCGTGCGCGCATCAACACGGGCGGCGGGCTGGACCTGTTCCCCAATCAAAGCTCGGGCGTGCTGACCTCCACCGTCTGGGGCGATGGCCTGATCGACAACCCGCCCAACCAGCCGATCGCGCCGGGCGATGTTGTCAGCTTCCTGCCGTTTGCAGGCCTGGTGTAAGGAGCGATGGCCATGCAGATCGAGCTTCGTTTCTTTGCCAGCGTGCGTGAACAACTCGGAACCTCGCAGGAGCAGGTGGTCGTGCCGGAGGCCGTGTGCACCGTGGGCGATGTGCGTCGCTGGCTGGCGCAGCGCGGTCCGGTCTGGGGCGAAACCCTGGCCGAAGGTCGTGCGCTGCGCATGGCGGTGGACCACCAGATCGTGCCGGCCGATACCGCCGTGCACGACGGCTGCGAAGTCGCCTTCTTCCCGCCCGTGACTGGCGGCTGAGCGCAGGAGACCGACCATGTCCGTCCGCGTACAGGAAGCCGACTTCGACCTCGGCGCCGAGATTGCAGCGCTCCGCGCCGGCCGTCCGAACATTGGCGCGGTAGCCAGCTTCATCGGCACCGTACGCGACATCAACGACGGCACCGGTGTGTCCGAGATGGAGCTGGAGCACTATCCCGGCATGACCGAAAAGGCGCTCGCCGGCATCGTGAGCGCGGCCATGCAGCGCTGGGAGCTGATCGACGCACTCGTCATCCACCGCGTTGGCAAGCTCAAGCCGCAAGATCAGATCGTGCTGGTGGCGGTGGCGTCCAAGCACCGCGGCGAGTCCTTTGCCGCGTGCGAATTCATCATGGATTACCTCAAGAGCGAGGCGCCGTTCTGGAAGAAGGAACAGACGCCCCAGGGCGCGCGCTGGGTCGATGCACGCGTTACGGACGACAAGGCGCTTGCCCGCTGGGGCATTGCTTCCAACAACGCCGCGACAAGCACGGCCGATCAGCCCGGCGTATCGGCGCAACCCAACGACTACGAATAACAAGGACGCGACCGCATGAGCGGAATGGGCTTTCTGGCAGTTGGGGTAGGTGCTGCGCTGGGAGCCTGGTTGCGCTGGGCGCTCGCCGTCTTGTTGAACGCCATCAATCCGGCCTTGCCGTACGGCACGCTGGCAGCCAATCTTGTGGGTGGCTATCTGATCGGCATCGCGGTCGGATTTTTCGATACGCACGCGGGGCTGCCGCCGGAATGGCGTTTGCTGGTGATCACCGGTTTTCTGGGCGGGCTGACGACGTTCTCGACGTTTTCAAGCGAGGTGGTCGCCAACATCCTGGCCGGCGACCATGTCATGGGCGCGCTGCACATCGTGGCGCATCTGGGCGGCTCGCTGTTCCTCACCATGCTGGGACTCTGGACGGTGCGCACGTTCAGTTGATCGCAAGGGCGGTCGCGCCAATTGAGTTGCGAATGAGAAGTTGGGTTCACATACTGGTAGTGCCTGCGGTGGCTTAGGGACGTCCGGACGTCCACTAGGGACGTGCAGTATCGAAGGCCGCCGCGGGTTGCTTTGTGTTGTTCCAACCATAACGAGAAGGAGACGCAATGAAACCAACCCGAACGGCGCGCCTGCGAAGGCACGTCTCGCCAAGCAACCTCATCGCTGTCGGAGCCGTGCTGCTGGCCGGCTGCGGCGTGTTGAGCGCCTGCGGCGGCAGCAATGACGGCAACAACGTGCCGGGCAATACCAAGCCCGCCTTTGCCGGCAAGGTGACCGTCACGCGGTACGACGGCGTATCGGACGACCTGCTGACCGCCGGCCTGGGCGCAAGCGGCCTGGCATCGGCCACCGCGCCCGCCATCGCCAACCCCACCGCGCCCACGGCAGCCGAGCTGCGCCGCCTGGCGATCTACGCCAACTACCGCGCGCTGGTCGATACGGCGGCCAAGGGCGGCTACGGCACGCTCTATGGCCCGAACGTCGACGCGAGCGGCAACGTCACGCAGGGCTCCGGCATGATCGCCGGCACCGAATACGTGACGTACTCCGACGACGGCACAGGGCAGCAGAACGTCGTGCTGCTCGTGCAGATTCCGGACAGCTTCGACGTCAACAACCCCTGCATCATCACCGCCACCTCGTCGGGCTCGCGCGGCATCTATGGCGCGATTTCCACCGGCGAGTGGGGCCTCAAACGCAAGTGCGCCGTCGCCTATACCGACAAGGGCACCGGCGCCGGCCCGCACGACCTGGCTACGGACACCGTCGCCCTGCAGGACGGCACGCGCACCACGCGCAGCGCCGCCGGGTCTAACGCGCACTTTGCTGCGCCGCTCACCAGCAGCCAGTTGGCTGCCTTCAATGCGGCCACGCCGAACCGGCTGGCGTTCAAGCATGCGCATTCGCAGCGCAACCCAGAGAAGGATTGGGGCCTGTTCACGCTGCAAGCCGTGCAGTTCGCGTTCTGGGCGATCAACGACAAGATCGCTGGGACGAGCGGTGCGCTGGTCGGCAGCGCTCTGCCGGTCCGTCCGGACAACACCATCGTCATCGCGTCGAGCATCTCCAACGGCGGCGGGGCGGCCATCGCAGCGGCCGAGCAGGACACCGGCGGGTGGATCGACGGGGTGGCCGTCGGCGAGCCCGGCCTGAACCTGCCGCCCAACACCGGTGTGCAGGTCGTGCGCGGCGGCACCACGCTGCCGACGACTGGCAAACCGCTGTTCGACTACGTGAGCTTTGCCAATGTATTCCGGCTGTGCGCGGCGTCGTCTGCGAGCGTTGCCACCGCACCCGCGCAGGCGTTCTTTACGAGCCTCACGACGTTCCCGGCAGGTGTGCAGGCCAATCGCTGCGCTGCGCTCAAGGCGGCTGGGCTCCTGACGTCCACCACGGCGGCTGCCCAGGCCGACGAAGCGCTTCAGAAGATGCGCACCTACGGCTGGGAACCGGAGTCGGACCTGGTGCATGCGTCGATGTCGTTCTACGAGATCGACCCATCGGTGGCGACCACCTTTGGCAACGCACTCTCGCGCGCCAGCGTGACCGACAACCTGTGCGGATTGAGCTTCGCGGCAACCGACGCGTCGTTCCATCCGACCGCCGTGAGCGCCACGGCGCTCGCGCAGATGGCGGCGGTTGGCAACGGCATTCCGCCCACTTCCGGCGTGCAGCTCGTCAACAACAACGCCCAAGGTGGCCCGACGCGGAGCAACCAGTCGGTCGACTCCACCGGCACACGAGCCGCCAACCTCGATGGCGCGCTGTGCCTGCGCAACCTGCTGACGGGCGCCGATGCGGCTTCGCAATCGCTGCAGGCCGGCATCCGGCAGACGCTGCGTACCGGCAACCTGCAGGGCAAGCCGGCGCTGATCGTGCAGGGCCGCAACGACGCGCTGCTGCCGGTCAACCATGGTTCGCGGCCGTATCTGGGGTTGAATGCCAAGGTGGAGGGTGGCTCGAGCAAGCTGTCGTACATCGAGGTGATGAACGCGCAGCATTTCGACGGCTTCATCGACCTGGTGCCCGGCTACGACACGTTGTTCGTGCCGCTGGTGCTGTATGAGCAGCGCGCGCTGGACGCCATGTACGCGAACCTGAAGAACGGCACGCCGCTGCCGCCTTCGCAGGTGGTGCGCACCACCCCGCGCGGTGGCACGCCCGGTGCTGCACCGGCCATCAACGCGGCCAACGTGCCGAACTTCACCAGCACACCGGCGGCGGGCGACCGCATCTCGGTGAGCGTGTCGGGCGGCGTGGCGACGGTATCGGTGCCCAACTGATGCGATAGCCAGGACGGCTTCGGCTCACTTGGGACGGCGGCGTAGCCAGTAGGCGCGCCGCCGTTTGTTTTGGCGCAAATCTGCATCAAAACCGGCGTTTCCACGCTTGAAATGCCACCGAAGCTCCCTATCTTTCGGAGCAGTGAAACATTTTCCGCAAGGGGTTTTTAATGCGTTTGGACAAATTGACCACCCGCTTCCAGGAAGCGCTGGCCGACGCGCAGAGCCTGGCGCTGGGCAACGACAATCCGTACATCGAACCGGTCCACCTGCTGCTGGCCATGCTGCGCCAGCCGGATGGGGCCACCAAGAACCTGCTGGCCCGTGCGGGCGTCAATACCGGCGCCCTGGACACGGCGCTGGACCGCGCCATCAAGCACCTGCCGCAGGTGCAGGGTGGCGAACAGGTGCAGGTGGGGCGAGACCTCGGCAGCCTGCTGCAGGCGACCGAGAAAGAGGGCATCAAGCGCGGCGATCAGTTCATCGCCAGCGAGCTGTTCCTGCTGGCCGTGGCCGACGACAAGGGCGAGGCTGGCCGCATTGCGCGCGAGCACGGCCTGTCGCGCAAGCCGCTCGAAGCCGCGATCGACGCTGTACGCGGCGGCCAGACCGTCGGCAGCGCCGAAGCCGAGAGCCAGCGTGAAGCGCTCAAGAAGTACACCATCGACCTCACCGAGATGGCCCGGATCGGCAAGCTCGACCCCGTCATTGGCCGCGATGATGAAATCCGTCGAGCCATCCAGATCCTGCAACGCCGCACCAAGAACAACCCGGTGCTGATCGGCGAGCCGGGCGTCGGCAAGACGGCCATCGTCGAAGGGCTGGCGCAGCGCATCGTCAACGAAGAGGTGCCTGAAAGCTTGAAGAACAAGCGTGTGCTGGTGCTCGACATGGCGGGTCTGCTGGCCGGTGCCAAGTATCGCGGCGAGTTTGAGGAGCGCCTGAAGGCGGTGCTCAACGACATCGCCAAGGAAGAAGGCCGGACCATTCTCTTCATCGACGAAATCCACACGATGGTGGGCGCGGGCAAGGCCGAAGGCGCGATGGATGCCGGCAACATGCTCAAGCCGGCGCTTGCGCGCGGCGAGCTGCATTGCATCGGCGCGACCACGCTGGATGAATACCGCAAGTACATCGAGAAGGACGCCGCGCTGGAGCGCCGCTTCCAGAAGGTGCTCGTGGGCGAGCCGACCGTGGAGGCAACCATCGCCATCCTGCGTGGCTTGCAGGAGAAGTACGAACTGCACCACGGTGTGGAGATTACCGACCCGGCGATCGTGGCCGCGGCTGAACTCAGCCACCGCTACATCACCGATCGCTTCCTGCCGGACAAGGCCATCGACCTGATCGACGAGGCTGCGGCGCGCATCAAAATGGAAATCGACTCGAAGCCCGAGGCGATGGACAAGCTCGACCGCCGCCTGATCCAGCTCAAGATCGAGCGCGAGGCCGTCAAGAAGGAAACCGACGAGGCATCGCAGAAGCGCCTGGAGCTGATCGAGCAGGAAATCGAGCGTCTGCAGAAGGAATACGCTGATCTGGATGAAATCTGGAAGGCCGAGAAGGGCGCGGCGCAAGGTGCGGCTGCGCTCAAGGAAGAGATCGACAAGATCAAGCTGGAGATCACCAAGCTGCAGCGCGAAGGCAAGCTCGAGAAAGTGGCCGAACTGCAATACGGCAAGCTGCCCGAGCTGGAAGGCAAGCTGAAGGCCGCCACCGCTGCCGAGTCTGCCGGCCAGAAGCAGCCGAACAAGCTGCTGCGCACGCAGGTGGGCGCGGAAGAGATTGCCGAAGTCGTCAGCCGCGCCACGGGCATCCCCGTGGCGAAGATGATGACCGGCGAGCGCGAGAAGCTGCTGAAGATGGAAGACCGCCTGCACGAGCGCGTGGTCGGCCAGGACGAAGCCGTGCGTCTGGTGTCGGATGCCATCCGCCGCTCACGCGCCGGCATTGCGGACGAGAACAAGCCCTATGGCTCGTTCCTGTTCCTGGGTCCGACGGGCGTCGGCAAGACCGAGCTGTGCAAGGCGCTGGCCGGCTTCCTGTTTGATTCGGAAGAGCACCTCATCCGCATCGACATGAGCGAGTTCATGGAGAAGCATTCCGTGAGCCGCCTGATTGGCGCGCCGCCGGGCTATGTCGGCTACGAGGAAGGTGGTTACCTGACCGAAGCCGTGCGTCGCAAGCCGTACAGCGTGGTGCTGCTCGATGAAGTGGAGAAGGCGCACCCGGACGTCTTCAACGTGCTGCTGCAAGTGCTGGACGATGGTCGCCTGACCGACGGCCAGGGCCGCACGGTCGACTTCAAGAACACGGTGATCGTGATGACGTCGAACCTCGGCTCGCAGCTCATCCAGCAGATGGCGACCGAACCGGCGGACGTGATCAAGGGTGCCGTGTGGCAGGAAGTGAAGACGCATTTCCGCCCCGAGTTCCTGAACCGGATCGACGAGGTGGTGGTGTTCCACGCGCTGGACCAACGCAACATCGAATCGATCGCGCGGATCCAGCTCAAGCGTCTGTCTGCACGCCTGGCGCAGATGGACCTCGCGCTGGAGATCAGCGACGAGGCGGTGGCCAAGCTGGCCTCTGCCGGTTACGACCCGGTGTTTGGGGCACGGCCTTTGAAGCGGGCCATCCAGCAGCAGATCGAGAATCCGGTGGCACGGATGATCCTGGAGGGCAGGTTCGCGCCCAAGGATGTGGTGCCGGTGGATTATCGGGATGGGCAGTTTTCGTTTGAGAGGGTTGTGCACTGACGCTACGTTAGCGCTTCGAAAAACCGCTCTGGGTTCGCCAGAGCGGTTTTTTTTGTTCTTTGTTGGTGGTGCCTCCCTTGTTTCACCCCCTGCCGGGCCCGGAGGGTACGAGACAAGGGATGGACCATCATAGTTTTCCTTCAGCCACGAGCCTCACCGACCTATATGCAAAAAACGATGAACATTCCCTGAAACCATTCGTTCCCCGTACAAGACCTGCTCGGTAGTCTTGCTCCTATTCCAAATCCATCAGAGATCAGAAACGGAGCCTGCAAGATGATTCGCAAGTTTGTTTTCAACACGCTTGTACGTGCTACAGCGGCTGCCATCGTGGCGGGGGGAACCGTGGGTGCGCATGCGGCGACGACACTGCTGAATGTGTCGTACGACCCGACGCGCGAGCTGTACAAGGAAATCAACACCGAATTCGCCAAGAAGTGGAAGGCCGAAACGGGTGAGGACATCACCCTTCGCGCTTCGCATGGCGGTTCGGGCAAGCAGGCCCGCTCCGTGATCGACGGGCTGGATGCCGATGTGGTGACGCTGGCGCTGGGCTATGACATCGACGCGATCGCCGAGAAGGGCCTGACCGGCAAGGACTGGCAGAAGCGCCTGCCGCACAACGCCTCGCCGTACACGTCGACCATCGTGTTCCTGGTGCGCAAGGGCAACCCGAAGGGCATCAAGGACTGGAATGACCTGATCAAGCCGGGCATCGCCGTCATCACGCCCAACCCGAAGACCTCCGGCGGGGCACGCTGGAATTACCTGGCCGCCTGGGCCTATGCGCTGAAGCAGCCGGGCGGTTCGGACGCCACCGCCAAGGACTTTGTCCAGAAGCTCTACAAGAACGTGCCGGTGCTCGATTCGGGCGCGCGCGGTGCGACCACCACCTTTACCGAGCGTGGTATCGGCGATGTGCTGATCGCGTGGGAAGACGAGGCGCTGCTGGCGGCGCGCGTGGAAGGCAAGGACAAGTTTGACGTGGTGGTGCCGTCGATTTCCATCCTGGCCGAGCCGCCGGTGGCGGTGGTGGACAAGGTGGCCGACAAGAAGGGCACGCGCAAGGCCGCGGAGGCGTATCTCAAGTTCCTGTACACGCCGCAAGGCCAGGAGATCGGTGCGAAGAACTTCTATCGCCCGACCGACCCGGCCGTGGCCAAGAAGCACGAGAGCGAATTCCCGAAGGTGAAGCTCGTGACCATCGACGACACGTTCGGCGGCTGGCAGAAGGCGCAGAAGACGCACTTTGCCGACGGCGGGCAGTTTGACCAGCTCTATCAACCGGGCAAGTAAGCCCCACACGACGTAACGACATCGGGTGATCCGCATCATGCAAATCCTGACGATTTCCGGCAGCCCTTCGGCGCAATCGCGATCTGCGCGCCTGCTGGGCCACGTGCGTGCGCAGCTCGAACGCGCCGGCGAGCAGGCGGACCACCTGGACCTGCGCAGCCTTCCAGCCGACGCGCTGCTCGGCGCGCAGGTGTCCGACCCCGCCATCGCCGATGCGGTGGCGCGGGTGGAAGCGGCGGGCGTGGTGATCCTCGCCACGCCGGTCTACAAGGCGGCCTACAGCGGGCTGCTCAAGACGTTTCTCGATCTGCTGCCGCAGAGCGGGCTGCGCGACAAGGTCGTGCTGCCGATAGCCACCGGCGGCAGCCTCGCCCACACGCTGGCAATCGACTACGCGCTGCGCCCCGTACTGACGGCGCTGGCGGCGCGCTCGATCCTGCCCGGCATCTTTGCCGTCGACTCGCAGATCGTTGTGACCGATGACGGCGTGACCGTCGACCCATCGCTGCAGCAGCGCCTGGATGACGGCGTGGAGCGCGTGCATCAGGCACTGGCGCTGGCACGGCATCCGGCCGTGGCACAGGTCATTGTTTCAAGCCGCAGCGCGGTGCGTGCCGCAACGCTCGCCCATATGCAGCCCGATGCGCAGCCCAACGCACAGGCTGACGCCGACCGAATGCGATGTCTGGCGTGACGCGCTGAACGCGCCGCCATACACCACGCTCACTGCTTTTTTCCGTTGTTGTCACGCCGCGCAGCCGCTGCGCGCGGATCTTGTCGCCCATACACCCCGCATCGACCGGACTTGCCATGAAAACCCACTCGCCCCTGCGCAGGACTTTGACCATTGCCGCCACGCTGCTTGCAACGCTTGGCGCGCCCGCCGCATTTGCCAACAGCGATGCGCCGCCCCCGACCGCGGCCAAACAACTGCGCATCGGCTATCAGAAATACGGCACGCTGACGGTGCTCAAGGCACGCGGCACGTTGGAAAAGCGCCTGGCCGCCCAGGGCATCGAAGTGAAGTGGACCGAGTTTCCGGCTGGCCCGCAGTTGCTGGAAGGCCTGAACGTGGGCGCCATCGATTTCGGCACCACGGGTGAAGCACCGACGATCTTCGCGCTGGCTGCCGGGGCGCACCTCGTCTATGTCGGCAACCAGCCGCCCGCGCCGGCCGGCGAGGCGATCATCGTGCCGAAGACTTCGCCGCTCAAGAGCGTGGCCGATCTCAAGGGCAAGCGCGTCGCCTTCAACAAGGGCTCGAACGTGCATTACCTGCTGGTGAAGCTGCTGGAAAAGGCCAATGTGCCCTACAGCGATATCCAGCCCGTATACCTGACCCCCGCCGATGCGCGTGCCGCCTTCGAGCGCGGCGCCATCGACGCCTGGGTGATCTGGGATCCGTTCTTTGCCGCGGCCGAACAACAACTGGGCGCGCGCGTGCTGGCCGACGGCACGGGCGTGGTCAACAACTCGCAGTACTTCCTGGCGTCGAAGGGCTATGCGGGCGCGCGGCCCGATGTGCTGAACATCGTGCTCGATGAGCTGAAGAAGACCGACACCTGGGCCGCTGCCAACCCGAAGGACGTGACGAACATTCTTGGCCCGCAGCTCGGCCTGGAGCCGGCCGTGGTGGCGCGTTCGGTGTCGCGCATTGCCTATGGCATCCAGCCCGTCGGGCCCGAGGCCCTGGCTGACCAGCAGCGCATTGCCGATACGTTCCACGCGCTCAAGCTGATCCCGCGCCCCGTCAAGGTGGCCGAGTCTGCGTGGCAGCCGACGACGCAGCAAGCCGCGCGCTGATCGCCATGACCATCGATTTCCAACGCCGCCGCCTGCTCAGCGCTACCGTTGCCGGCGCATCGCTGGCCACGCTTGGGCCGGTTGCGCATGCCGCCAATGCCGCTACCGCCAGCCCCGCGGCTGGCGGCCTGCCCAAGGTGACGCCGCCGGCGCAACTGCGCATCGGTTTCCAGAAGAGCGCGGTCAACCTCGTCATCGTCAAAGAGAACCGGGCGCTGGAGCAGCGCTTTCCGGGTACCAAGATCAGCTGGCTGGAGTTTCCGGCCGGGCCACAGCAGCTCGAAGCGTTGTCTGCGGGCAGTCTCGACCTCGCCATCACGGGCGATACGCCGCCGGTGTTCGCGCAGGCTGCCGGCAAGGACCTGCGCTACGTGGGCGTGGAGCCGCCCAAGCCGGACAGCTCCGCCATCCTCGTGCAGCAGGATTCGACCCTCAAGACGCTGGCAGACCTGAAGGGCAAGCGCGTGGCGCTGCAGAAGGGTTCGAGCGCGCATTTCCTGATCGTGCGGGGTCTGCAGAAGGGCGGCCTGACATTTGCCGACATCCAGCCCGTGTACCTCACGCCAGCCGATGCGCGCGCCGCCTTCGAGCGCGGCAGCGTCGACGCCTGGGGCATCTGGGATCCGTACTACGCCGCCACCGAACTGGCGATCAAGCCGCGCGTGCTGGCCACCGGGCGCACGCTGTCGTCCAACAACTCGTTCTATTTCGCGCCGACGGCCTTTACGGAAAAGCACGGCGACACCATCGCCGCAATCTTTGCGGAGCTCTCGCGCGCCGACCGCCTCGTGCAGGAGAACCGAAAGGAAGCCGCGCAGCGCATTGCGGACTTCTCCGGGCTGTCGCTGGCGACGGTGCATCTGTTCCTGTCGCGCCGGCCGCCTTCGCCCGTGCGGCCGGTCACGCCGGAAGCGGTTGCCGAGCAGCAGCGCGTGGCCGATGCATTTCACGGGTTGGGGCTCATTCCGCGCCCGGTCAAGCCGATCGAACTGGTCTGGCACCCGACCCCCGCGCAACTGGCCATCGCCCGCGCTTGAGTTGTTGCGTTGATCTGAGAACAACACAGTCCAAGGAGCTGTCATGCAAGTTTTCTGGTTCATCCCGACGCACGGCGACAGCCGTTATCTCGGCACTGCCGAGGGCGCTCGCCAGGTCGATCAAACCTATCTGCAGCAGGTGGCCGTGGCCGCCGATACGCTCGGCTACGAGGGCGTGCTGATTCCCACTGGCCGCTCGTGCGAAGACCCGTGGATCGTGGCCGCGAGCCTGATTCCAGTCACGAAGCGCCTGCGTTTCCTGGTGGCGGTGCGCCCCGGGCTGATGGCGCCGACGCTGGCCGCGCGCATGGCCGCCACGTACGACCGTCTGTCGAATGGCCGCTTGCTCGTGAACCTCGTCACGGGTGGTGACCCGGCGGAGCTGGCCGGCGATGGCCTGTTCCTGGACCACGCACAACGCTACGAAGCCTCGGAAGAGTTCATCCGCATCTGGCGCGAAACGCTGGCGGCAAGCCACGAAGGCGCCGCGCTGGATTACACCGGCAAGCACCTCAGCGTGAAGGGCGCGAAGGTGCTGTATCCGCCCGTGCAGCGGCCGCATCCGCCGGTGTATTTCGGTGGCTCGTCGGAAGCGGCGCACGAACTCGCGGCCGAACAGGTCGACACCTATCTCACCTGGGGCGAGCCGCCCGCTGCGGTGGCCGAGAAGCTGGCCGACGTGCGGGCGCGCGCTGCCAAGCATGGCCGTACCGTGCGCTTCGGTATCCGCCTGCACGTGATCGTGCGCGAGACGGAAGACGAAGCCTGGGCTGCCGCAGACAAGCTCATCAGCAAGCTGGACGACGACACCGTTGCGCGCGCGCAAGAGGCTTTCCGCAAGATGGATTCGGCCGGCCAGCAACGCATGGCCGCGCTGCACGCCAACGGCGTCAAACGCACGCGTGCCGATCTGGAGATCAGCCCGAACCTGTGGGCAGGTGTGGGCCTGGTGCGCGGCGGTGCCGGCACGGCGCTCGTGGGCGACCCGCAAACCGTGGCCGCGCGCATGAAGGAATATGCCGACCTGGGGATCGATACGTTCGTGCTGTCCGGCTATCCGCATCTGGAAGAGGCCTATCGCTTTGCCGAACTGGTGTTCCCGCTGCTGCCGCGCTCGGTGCGCGACAAGCTGCCGGGCAACGTGCTGAACGGCCCGTTTGGCGAAGTGATCGCCACCGGTATCGTGCCGCGCGTGGCGGCAAGCTGAGCCGAAAGGAGCAGGGCAATGGCATCGCAATCCAAACCGAAACCGAAGGCAAACACCTTCCTGCGTACCGCCCGGCAACGATTGGCGCCGTGGATCGTGCCGCTTGTGCTGCTGGTGCTGTGGCAGGCCTCTGCCCAATGGGGCTGGCTGTCGAACCGCATCCTGCCGGCACCGCTGGACGTGGCGAAATCCGCCGTTGCGCTGGCGCGCTCTGGCGAGCTGTGGACGCACGTGGCCGTGAGCACATGGCGCGCGCTGCTGGGCTTTGTGATCGGCGGCTCGCTGGGTCTGGCGCTGGGGCTGCTGACCGGCACCTTCCGCACCGCCGAGACGCTGCTCGACACCACGCTGCAGATGGTGCGCAACATCCCGGTGCTGGCGTTGATTCCGCTGGTGATCCTGTGGTTCGGCATCGATGAATCGGCCAAGCTGTTCCTGGTATCGCTGGGCGTGTTCTTCCCGATTTATCTGAACACGTATCACGGCATCCGCTCTGTCGATCCGGCCCTGGTGGAGATGGCCCGCAGCTACGGCCTGTCGCGTGCGCAGCTGTATCGCGAGGTGATCCTGCCCGGTGCGCTGCCGCAGATCCTGGTGGGCGTGCGTTTCTCGCTCGGCCTGATGTGGGTGACGCTGATCGTGGCGGAAACGGTGTCTGCGCAGGCCGGCATCGGCTACATGACGATGAATGCGCGCGAGTTCCTGCAGACCGATGTGGTGCTGCTGGGCATCCTGCTGTATGCGCTGCTCGGCAAGCTGGCGGATTGGTTGTCGCGCGGGCTGGAACGTTACTGGCTGCGCTGGCACCCCGGATATCAAGCGGCCGCCTGAGGCTGAATTGGAGAGACGTATGCAAAGCAACGCCACTGAACACGCCGCGCTGGCCGGTACCGCCTTGCACATCGAGCACGTCGTCAAACGCTATGGCGACCGTGAAGTGCTGCACGGCATCGATCTGGACATCACCCCGGGCGAGTTTGTCGTCATCGTCGGGCGCAGCGGCTGCGGCAAGAGCACGCTGCTGCGGTTGATTGCCGGGCTGGAAGGCATTGACGACGGCCACCTGCGTCGCGACGGTGAAGCCGAAGACGGCCTGCACGACGATGCCCGCGTGATGTTCCAGGACGCCCGTCTGTTGCCGTGGAAGAAAGTGCTCGACAACGTCGCGCTGGGCTTGCCGAAAACACAGCGTGCGCAAGCCGCTGAAGTGCTTGCGCAAGTCGGACTGGCCGAGCGGGCAGGGGAATGGCCGGCACGCCTGTCAGGCGGACAGCGCCAGCGCGTGGCATTGGCGCGTGCGCTGGTGCATCGGCCGCGCCTGCTGCTGCTGGACGAGCCGCTGGGCGCGCTCGATGCGCTGACCCGCATCGACATGCAGAACCTCATCGAAGGCCTGTGGCAACGCCTGGGCTTTACCGCCGTGCTCGTCACGCACGATGTGGCCGAAGCGGTGGCGCTGGCCGACCGTGTGGTGCTGATCGAAGACGGCCGCATTGCGCTGGATGAGCGCGTCGATCTGCCGCGTCCGCGCCATCGGGGTTCGCCCGCGTTTGCCCGGCTGGAAGAAGCGATCCTCAACCGCGTGATGCAACGCAAGAGCGATCCGGACGAACTGACCGATGTGCGTTCGCACACGGCGTGGGCATCACCCTTTGACGTGTCCGCCACATCCGTGCGCTGGGCCGTGTAAGGCGCTGCAAACCTTTCTCCTGAAAACATTCATTGGCACGTAGTGCCGTTGTCATCTAAGAAGGATCATCATGAGCATCCAAGCGATTAACGTACGCAACCAGTTTCGCGGGCAGATCAAAGAGATCATCCGGGGCGACGTGCTCTCGGAGATCGACGTGGAGACCCCGGCCGGCATCGTCACCTCGGTCATCACCACGCGCTCGGTCGACAGCCTCGGCCTGAAGATCGGCAGCGAAGTGGTGGCGCTGGTGAAGGCGACTGAAGTCTCGATCGCCAAACTGTAAGGACGGGGAGGAGACGGCGACCCGACAAGGAGCCTCACCCATGAGCCTGATGCACACCACAGCACTCGCACAATTTCTCGGTACGCTGCCGAGCGCGCCCGCGCCAGATCGCCACTTGTGGCGTGATGCCACGGGCCGCGTGCAGGGTCAGTTCTTCCACTGCGCGCTCACCAGCCTGTTCGAACCGGTCTGGCAGCTTGCCGCCGATGGCGCCTTGACCCCTGCGGGCCACGAAGCCCTGATGCGCACCTGGACGCGCGACGGCGATCTGGGCCTGAACCCGTGGAAGGTGTTTTCGCTGGCGTCGGATGACAGCACGCTGGTCGAACTGGACCGCCTGTGCCGGCTGGTGCATACGCTCAACTATTTCTCGCGCACCGATGCGGGGCGACTGGTCGTCAATGTGCATGGCCGGTTGCTGGCAGCGGTGGCGGCCGACCACGGCAAGGCATTCCACCGTGCGGTGACGGCGCTGGGGCTGCACCCGGAGCAATTCGTCATCCAGGTGCCGTCCACGGCCAATGACGATCTGGGGCTGCTGCTCTTTGTGGTCGACAACTACCGGCGCAACGGTTTTGCCGTGGCGGTGCAGGCATCGGACCCGGCGGAAGCTGGCGCGCTGCTCGTGCATGCCCGGCCCGCCTATCTGAAGCTCGATGCACGGCGCGACTGGCGTACACGAAACGTGGTGTCGCTGGCCGATTCCGCACGTGAGCTGGGCGTGACGCTGGCCTTGCGGCGTTGCGAGCGCTCAAGCGACCTGGAACTGGCACGCGCAGCGGGTATCACGTATGTGCAGGGCAGCATCCTGCCCGGCGCGGAATCGGAGCCGGAACCTGCGCCCACGCCACAGGTGGTGCCGATGGCGCAGGCCCCGCTGGTGCAACAGCAGCAAAGCGCCACCGGCCTTTCTCTGACGCAGTGAGCACGACCTCATGGCACGCAGCGCACCCGCAACCACATCGGACGCACCCGTCTGGCAATGGCCGGCAGACGCCGTCATCCTGACCGTTCCGGGTTTGCATGGCAGTGGCCCGGGTCACTGGCAGACACGGTGGGAGCAGCGCTTCCCGGCTTGGCGCCGGGTGGAGCAGACCGATTGGTCAACGCCCGACTTGCCGCGCTGGTCCGCCCGTGTAGGCGATGCGGTGCGAGCGGCGCTTGCTGAGCGTCCGCCCACGCGCATCAAGCGCCCTGTGATTCTGGTCGCGCACAGCTTTGGCTGCCTGGCATCGTTGCATTGGGCGGTGCAGACCAAGGAAGCCGTGGCAGCGGTGCTGCTCGTCGCGCCGGCCGATCCGGACAAATTTGGTGTGCGGGATCTGCTCCCGGGCCGCACGCTGCCGTTCCCGGCCACCCTTATCGCCAGTCGAAACGACCCCTGGATGCAGCAAGGCAGCGCCATCGACTGGGCCGCGCGGTGGGGCACCGAGTTCATTGACGCTGGCGAGGCCGGCCATATCAACGCAGATTCCAATCTCGGTGAATGGAACGACGGCTTGGCAGTGCTCGATCGCCTGATCGGCAGAGCAAGTGCACAGGACACCACCCGCGACGGCGCCGACTGGCAAGCGCAATGGGATGTCTTACCGAGCACCCCTTATATCTAAAACGATGATGCACATGCGCAAATATTCGTTTTCGTCATAAGAACAGTCCGCCACAATCGGTTCATCTGCAGATCGGCCGCAGTGTTGTGCGCTGCGGCCATTTTTATCGGTGCGCTGATGAGCCTGTCTTCCGCGTTTTTTTCCTCCAAGCGGCGTAAGCCCGCCAATGTGCTGCCCGGCTTCGGGCTCGCGCTGGGGTTTTCGCTGCTGTACCTCGCGCTGATCGTCCTGATCCCGCTGTCGGCAACGGTCCTCAAGACGTTCACCATGACGTGGGATGCGTTCTGGACGACCGTCACCGCGCCGCGCGTGGTGGCGTCGTACAAGCTGACGTTCGGGGCTTCGCTGATCGCCGCGGTGATCAACCTCGTGTTCGGGCTGATCGTGGCGTGGGTGCTGGTGCGCTATCGCTTTCCGGGCAAGCGGTTGATCGATGCGCTGGTCGACCTGCCGTTTGCGCTGCCGACTGCGGTGGCCGGCATTGCGCTCACCGCGTTGTACGCGCCGAATGGCTGGATCGGCTCGCGGCTGGAACCGCTGGGGCTGAAGGTCGCGTTCACACCGCTGGGCATCGTGGTGGCGCTGACGTTCATCGGCCTGCCGTTTGTCGTGCGCACGGTGCAGCCGGTGCTGGAAGATCTGGAGGCCGAACTGGAAGAGGCGGCAGCCAGCCTGGGCGCCACGCGCTGGCAGACCTTCACTCGCGTGATTCTGCCGACCTTGCTGCCCGCATTGCTGACCGGTTTCGCGTTGGCCTTTGCGCGTGCCACGGGCGAGTACGGCTCGGTCATCTTCATCGCCGGCAACATGCCGATGGTTTCCGAGATCACGCCGCTGATGATCTATTCCAAGCTGGAGCAATTCGATTACGCGGGCGCCACGGCCATTGCCGTCGTCATGCTCGGTATCTCGTTCACGCTGCTGCTGGTGATCAATCTGCTGCAAGCGTGGACGCGCCGCCGCGGCAATCGCAATGACGCCATCGAGCGTGCCCCCGAACCTTCCACCGCCCACGCGGCAGCTGGAGCCTGACATGGCCGGTACCGTTTCCCGTCAACTTGGTCAGGCGCCCGCTGTGGGCCGCCGTGGCGCGACGGCTGAATCCGCCTGGGTGCGGGTCACGCTGATTCTCGTTTCGTTCGTGTTCCTGGCATTGTTTTTGTTCGTGCCGCTGGCGAGCGTGTTTGTCGAGGCGTTCAAGAAGGGCGTCGACGTCTATCTCGAAGCGCTGGTGGAGCCCGATGCGCTTTCGGCCATCTACCTGACGTTGACCACCGCAGCGATTGCCGTGCCGCTGAACGTGGTATTTGGCGTGGCAGCGGCATGGGCGATCGCCAAGTTCGAGTTTCGCGGCAAGAACCTGCTGCTCACGCTGATCGACTTGCCGTTTTCGGTATCGCCCGTCATTGCCGGCCTGATTTATGTGCTGCTGTTCGGCGCGCAGGGATGGTTCGGGCCGTATCT
Organism: Ralstonia sp. OTU4908; assembly: GCF_038440115.1. Lineage (NCBI taxonomy): Bacteria > Pseudomonadati > Pseudomonadota > Betaproteobacteria > Burkholderiales > Burkholderiaceae > Ralstonia > Ralstonia sp. OTU4908. Next base: position 68,675 of record NZ_JASATD010000010.1, read on the forward strand.
GTCGGACCACGATTTCAAGGTCATCTTTGCCGTGCCCGGCATTGTGTTGGCCACCGTGTTCGTTACGTTTCCGTTTGTGGCGCGCGAGCTGATTCCGCTCATGCAGGCGCAGGGCAGCGAAGAGGAAGAGGCGGCAATCGTGCTCGGCGCTTCGGGCTGGCAGACGTTCTTTCGCGTGACGCTGCCGAACATCAAGTGGGGCTTGCTGTACGGCGTGATCCTCTGCAACGCGCGGGCGATGGGCGAGTTTGGCGCGGTGTCGGTGGTGTCGGGCCACATTCGCGGGCTGACCAACACGATGCCGCTGCACGTGGAAATTCTCTACAACGAATACAACTTCGCGGCCGCGTTTGCCGTGGCGTCGTTGCTGACGTTGCTGGCGCTCGTGACGCTGGCGCTGAAGACGCTGGTCGAATGGCGCAGCCGCCGCGAGCTGGCTGATGCAGATGCCGGCGTGGGCGAAGGCCCCGGTGCACGCGTCGCAGCGTCCTCGTCATCGTCGAATCCGAATTCGCACATCTCCGTGCAATCTCCGCTCGAAGGGAGCGCAGCATGAGCATCCAGGTTCAACACATCACCAAGCGCTTCGGCAACTTCGTTGCCCTCAACGATGTTTCGCTCGACTTCAAGCAGGGCGAACTGACTGCGCTGCTGGGCCCGTCGGGCTGCGGCAAGACCACGCTGCTGCGCATCATCGCGGGCCTGGAGCATGCCGATTCGGGCAGCATTCATCTGAATGGTGAAGACGCATCGGACCAGCATGTGCGCGAGCGCCAGGTCGGCTTCGTGTTTCAGCACTACGCGCTGTTCAAGCACATGACGGTGTTCGAGAACGTGGCGTTCGGCCTGCGTGTGAAACCGCGTGCGCAGCGGCCGAGCGAAGCGCAGATCCGCGCCAAGGTGAAGGAGCTGCTGGAACTCGTGCAGCTGGATTGGCTGGCCGATCGTTACCCGCCGCAGCTGTCTGGCGGGCAGCGTCAGCGGATTGCCCTGGCGCGTGCGCTGGCGGTGGAGCCGCGCGTGCTGCTGCTCGACGAACCCTTCGGCGCGCTCGATGCCAAGGTGCGCAAGGAGCTGCGCCGCTGGCTGCGCCGCCTGCACGACGATCTGCATGTCACGAGCCTGTTCGTCACGCACGACCAGGAGGAAGCGCTGGAAGTGGCCGACAACGTGGTGCTGATGAACCGCGGCCAGGTGGAGCAGGTCGGCAGCCCCGCCGCGGTCTACAACACGCCAGCCACGCCGTTTGTCTATGGCTTCCTCGGTAACGTGAACCTGTTCCACGGGCGCCTGGAGGAAAGCGAGGGCGGCAGCGTGCTGCACGTGGGCGATTCGGCCATCGCCGTGCCGTCAGGCGGGGTGGATTCGTCCCGCGCCGATCAGGCGGTGGCTTTCGTGCGCCCGCACGAGATCGACCTGGAGCGCTATGCGCCGGGCGCCGAGGGCATTCCCGTGACGCTGCGCCGTGCGCTCACGCTGGGCGCCATCGCACAGCTTGAGCTGGAGCGCGAAGACACCGACGACATCATCGAAGTCTCCCTGCCCATCGAGCGCTTCCGCGCCGAGGGTTTCCGTGAAGGCGAAACGCTGGTGGTGCGCCCGCGCGCGATCCGTGTGTTCGCGCAAGGCAATGCACGGCCCGTCGCGCAAGCCGCCGTGTAACACGACGCTCCGACGACAACCAATACGAGAGGACACGAGCCATGAATTTCCAGCAACTGCGTTCCATCCGCGAGGCGGTGCGCCGCCAGTTCAACCTGACTGAAGTTGCCAACGCGCTGTACACGTCGCAGCCCGGCGTGTCGCGGCAGATTCGCGAGCTGGAGGATGAACTTGGCGTGGAGATTTTCGAGCGGTACGGCAAGCGTTTGACGGGCCTGACCGAACCGGGCCGCGAGATCGTCCGCATTGTCGAGCGCCTGCTGCTCGAGGCCGAAAACCTGCGCCAGGCCGGCGAGGAATTCTCCGGCCGGCAATCCGGCCGCCTGACCGTGGCGACGACGCACACGCAGGCACGCTATGCGCTGCCGAAGGTGGTGCAGTCGTTCCGCAAGGAATACCCGCACGTCACGCTGGCGCTGCAGGAGGCGTCGCCTTCGCACATCGTCGAGCTGTTGCTGACCGGGCAGGCCGATATCGGCATCGCCACCGAGGCCGTGGCCAACGAGCCGGGGCTGACGTCGTTCGAGGCATACCGCTGGCGTCACGTGCTGGTGGTCAGCCCGGATCATCCGCTGACGAAGAATCCGCTCCCGACGTTGGAAGACGTGGCGCAGTATCCGCTCATCACGTACGACGCGGGCTTCACGGGCCGACGCAACATCGACGCGGCATTTGCCAGCGCGGGCCTGCATCCCGAGATCGTGCTGACCGCCATGGACGCCGACGTGATCAAGACCTACGTGGCGCTGGACGTGGGCGTGGGCATCATCGCGTCGATGGCGTATGACGGACGCAAGGACGACAACCTTGTCTGCATCGGCGCGGACCATCTGTTCGAGCCGAATACCACGCGTGTGGCGGTGCGCCGTGGCGCGTACCTGCGTGGCTATGCGCATGACTTCATCGGGATGTTTGCGCCGCATCTGTCGCGCGAAACGGTAGCGGAGGCCGTGGCTTCGACGGTGGTGTCGCAGTCGGTGCGAGAGGTGCTGGCGGCGTAATCCTCCCGCCCTCGGGGCCGGCTGCGCGCCGTTCATCCGTCCAATCGCACCATTCGTCGCATCCGGATGGCGCCTGCCCAGGCGCCGTTCCTATACTGCGGACATCCTCGGTTCCACAAGAGACCGCCATGTCCGCCGTGCCCTATACGCAAACTTCCCCATCCGTCGAGTCTGACGACGCTCTGCTGCGCCGCGCACGCCACCGCGCCGGCGCGCGCCTGGGGTTCCGCATTCATCTGCTGGCGTTTCTGGCCGTGAACGCCGGGCTGGCGGTGATTGCGCTGTCACGCGGGCAATTCTGGTTTGTGTGGCCGCTGCTGGGCTGGGGCCTGGGCCTGGCCGCACACGGCCTGAGCCTGGCCTGGAGCCAGGGCAACGGTTACCAGCGTATGGTCGACCAGGAACTCGCCCGTTTGCGCGAGCAGGCCGGCCGCCGGTGATGCGGGAAACCCCACGCTTCAACGCCGGAGGACCGTCCGGTAAGATCGCCCGCATGTTCGCCAATGTGTCGTTCCCTTCGCTTGCCGATTGCCTGCGCCTGGTCCGGCGCTGGGTGATCCGCTACGCCGTCATCATCGTCATCAATACGCTGATTGCGGCGGTGCTTGCGTTCGGCATCCGGCCGGAAGAGACGTTCTGGAAAGACTTCATCTTCAGCCAGGCAATCGGGCTGTCGATGTTCTCGCTGATCGGCATCCCGCGCCACGTGCTGTGGGGAGACGGCCCGCCCAACAAGAAGATGTTTCCGTGGATCGTCGTGGGCGCAGTGCTGATCGGCGTGCCGCTGGGGCAGTGGATCGCGCGGACGATCCTGTGCCTGAACAACCCCAACGCGGAACCCTGGCGCGCCGACAGCCTGCGCATGAGCTTCATCATCGCCATGCTTGCCGCGCTCGGGGCAACGTATTACTACTGGTCGCGCGGCAAGCTGGCCGCATTGCAGCGCCAGGCTGCGCTCGATGCGCTGGAGCGGGAAGAAGCCGAGAAGCAGATGGTGCGTGCGCAACTGATGGCGCTGCAGGCGCAGATCGAACCGCACTTCCTGTTCAACTCGCTTGCGCACGTCGATGTGCTGATTGCGCGCGACCCGGCCGGCGCGCGGCGTCTGCTGCAGCATTTGATCGGCTTTCTGCGCAGCTCGCTCTCGCACGCACGTGCCGAGCAGTGCACGCTAGCGCAGGAATTTGCGCTGCTGCGCGCGTATCTCGACATCCAGGCGCTACGCTTCGGCAATCGCCTGCGTTTTTCATTGGCGCTGGACGATGCCATCGCCAACATCGTCATCCCGCCGATGCTGATTCAGCCGCTGGTGGAAAACGCCGTGGTGCACGGTATCGAGCCCGCACGCGAGGGCGGCGAGATCGCCTTGTCTGCGCGCCTGGCGGCCGGCAGCGAGGGCGAGCGGCTCGTGCTGGAAGTGCGCGATACGGGTATCGGCTTCGGCAACGATGGCACCAAGGGATCGGGGCTGGGCCTCACCCACGTGCGTGAACGCCTGTCGCGCTTGTTTGATGGCGATGCACGCCTGACGATCACGGAGACCGTTCCGCACGGCGTGACGATCATTGTCGAGCTGCCGTTGGCGCACGAAACCGCACGCGCGCCGTCCCAGCCCGACGCGCCGGAATGGCGTTGCCGCTTCTCCCGCTCAACCGCCAACGCCACCGGCGCGCTTTCTTCGCGCGCGTCCGCCGGAGCCTGACCGATGCCTGCTTCCCCCCGCGTGCTCATCGCCGACGACGAACCCGCACTGGCTGAAAACCTCGTCGCTGAACTGGCGGCGCTATGGCCCGAGGCCACGTTGCTGCCGGCCGTGCACGACGGTCAATCCGCTCTCGACGTGATTGACGACGCGGCCGACGGGCAGGCGCCCGATGTGGTCTTTCTCGATATCCGCATGCCGGGGTTGTCGGGCATTGACGTGGCGCGCGAGCTATCGCAGCGGGATGTGCGTCCGCTGGTGGTGTTCGTCACCGCGTATGACCAGTTCGCGCTCGATGCCTTCGAGCAGGCCGCGGTCGACTACGTGCTCAAGCCCGTGCAGACCGAGCGCCTGGCCGAGACCGTCAAGCGGCTGAAGGACCGGCTCGGCACGCGCCCGAACGGCAACGCCGACGCCCTTGCCACGAACCCCGCGCAGACGCTGGCGGAACTCGTCGAGCGCCTTGCCGGCCTGCAGGGCGCTGCCCAAACCCGAGCCACGCCGCAGGGCGGCTATCTGCGCTTCATCAAGGCGCTGGTCGGGCAGGAGGTGCGCTTTATCCCCGTGGATGACGTGATCTATCTGGAAGCGACCGACAAGTACGTCAACGTGGTGGCGGGCAGCGGCGAATCGCTCATTCGCACCAGCCTGCGCGACTTGCTGACCCAGCTCGACCCCGAGCACTTCTGGCAGGTGCACCGCGGTACGGTGGTCAACGTGGCGCATGTGTCGAGCGCCGTGCATCTGTCGCTGGGCCGTCTGGGGCTGAAAATCCGCGGACGCACCGAGACGCTGCCCGTCGCGCGGCAATACGCACATTTGTTCCGCCAGATGTAGTCGCCGCGGCGGCGCGTTCCGCTATGATCCATTGTGTCGTCAACGGATCGAGAGCGCGAGCACCCGCCATGGAGACACCAGCCGCACGCCCTGCCAGCCTTGTCGTTGAGCCCCGCCACGGCGGCCAGATCCTTGTGGATGCACTGCTGGCCCACGGCGTCGACATGGCCTTCGGCGTGCCCGGCGAGAGCTACCTGTCGGTGCTCGAAGGCTTCTACCAGCGCCGCGACCGCGCCCGCTTCATCGTCTGCCGGCAAGAGGGCGGCGCGGCCAACATGGCGGATGCGTACGGCAAGCTCACCGGGCGCCCCGGCATCGTCTTCTGCACGCGCGGGCCGGGCGCCACCAACGCCAGCATTGGCGTACACACTGCGTTTCAAGACTCCACGCCGCTGATCCTGTTTATCGGGCAGGTCGGCCGCGATTTCGTCGACCGCGAAGCATTTCAGGAAATCGACTACCGCCGCATGTTCGGCCAGATGGCCAAGTGGGTCGCGCAGATCGATAGCGTCGAACGCATCCCCGAATACATCGCACGCGCCTTCCAGACTGCCACCGCCGGGCGTCCCGGCCCCGTGGTGCTGGCGTTGCCCGAAGACATGCTGACCGACGTTGCGACCGTGCCGGATGTGCCGCCCGAGTTTGCAACGAAAGCTCGCGTGATGGCTTGGCCCGGCCCGCGTGATCTTGCCCAACTGAAGACGCTGCTGCAGGACGCCGAGCGCCCGATGCTGCTGCTGGGCGGTTCCGGCTGGACGCCGCAAGCCGCCGCCCGCATGCAGGCCTTTGCCGAGCGCTGGAATCTGCCCGCAGGCTGCGTGTTCCGTCGGCAAGACCTGTTCGACAACCGCCACCCGAATTACGCCGGTGATGTCGGTATCGCCATCAATCCGAAGCTGGCGGCGCGCGTGAAAGACGCCGACGTCGTGCTCGCCATCGGCACACGCCTGGGCGAGATGACGACCTCGGGCTACACGCTCTTCGATGTGCCCCGCCCGAAGCAGACGCTCGTCCACGTGCATGCCGGCGCGGAAGAGTTGGGGCGTATCTACCAGGCCGATCTGATGATCCACGCCTCGATGCCGGCGATTGCCGAGGCGCTGGATGGCGTGTCGCCGGATGCGCCGCCGCGTTGGTCCGCCTGGACAGAAGCCGCCAACGCCGACTACCGCGCCAACATCGCGCCGCCGCCGTTCGGTGGCAAGGGCATCGACATGGCCCGCGCCATGCAGTGGCTGCGCGAGCGCCTGCCGCAGAACAGCATCCTGACCAACGGCGCAGGCAACTACGCCACGTGGCTGCATCGCTTCTACCAATATGGCCCGCTGGCGGCCGGCTCGCGTACGCAGCTTGCGCCAACCAGCGGGGCGATGGGTTACGGCGCGCCGGCTGCGGTGGCGGCCAAGATCGTCTGCCCCGACACGCCCGTCATCTGCATGGCTGGCGACGGCTGCTTCCTGATGAACGGCCAGGAGCTGGCGACCGCCATGCAGTACAACGCGCCGGTGATCTTTATCGTGGTCAACAACGGCATGTACGGCACCATCCGCATGCACCAGGAGCGCGAGTATCCCGAGCACGTCAGCGGTACGGAGCTGCGCAACCCGGACTTCGCCGCGCTAGCGAGAGCCTACGGCGCTGAAGGGCACACGGTGCGCTCGCTCGAAGGCTTCCAGTCGGCGGTGGAGGCCGCGTTGACGGCAAGCGTTGCCACCGTCATCGAAGTGCAGACCGATCCGAACATCATCAGCCCACGCGCGACGATCGATTCGTTGCGCGCGCAGTCACGCAGTTGATTCCGCTTTCATTTTTCGTTTTCGCCAACGCCATTCACCCATTGCCATGACGATGATTCCTGTAACCGACCTGTGCGACATGCACGAAGACAAGCTGGTGTACGGCAGCCTGCGTGTGCTCGCGCCGGTGTTCCGCAGCTTTGGCAAGCGCGCTGCATTTGCCGGCCCGGCTTCCACGCTCAAGGTGTTTGAAGACAACGGCCTGGTACGCGCCGCCCTGGAAGAGCAGGGCGCGGGCCGCGTGCTGGTGATCGATGGCGGCGGCTCTTTGCGCTGCGCCCTGGTGGGCGGCAACCTGGGCAAGCTGGCAGAAGAGAACGGTTGGGAAGGCATTCTGCTCAACGGTTGCGTGCGCGATACGCGCGAGCTGGCCGAATGCAACGTCGGCATCCACGCCCTGGCCGTGCACCCGCGCAAGAGCATCAAGAAGAACGCCGGGCAGCGCGAAGTCGGCGTGCAGATGCCGGGCGCGTACATCCAGTCTGGCGAGTGGATCTATGCCGACGAAGACGGCGTGCTCGTTTCGCAGGACATGCTCGAATGACCCGCGCCAATGCCATCCACGTGTTCGTCTACGGCACGCTGCGGGCCGGTGAGGCGAATGATTTGCGCGTTGCCGCGGCCAGGCGCGGCATTCCCGAACCGGAGCTGCTCGGTATCGCCACGTTGCACGGCCGTCTGTACGACTTTGGTGCGTACCCCGGCCTCGTGCTGGACCCGACCGGCACCGCCGTACGTGGCGATGTATATCGCATCGATGCGGCGCTCGTTCCGGTGCTGGACGAGATCGAAGAGGTCTACCCCGGTGGGGACGCGCTGTTCCTGCGCGAGAACCACCCCGTCATGCTGGGCAGCGAACCGGTCGACTGCATTGTCTATCCGGTCAGTCCGCAGCACATTGCCGGGCGCCCCGTCATCACGGGCGGGGATTGGGTGGCGCATCGCTTGTCTCGAGGCTGATTCCGATTTGGAGGGGGAGGGGCGCACGATATAATTCGCGCGCTGTTTATTCGAGCAGCCGGGTTTAGCAGCCCACCAGATGTGCCATCTAGACGGACAATGTCCGGTGCTTGCGCACGCCTATGCTTCATGGCGGGCCGGGCGGTGAGACCTTCGGGTCTGCCGGTTTCTAGATGGCCGGTCTGCTAACGCCGTCGTCAGGCCCGCCACCCTCGTTTAGCAGCGAACGGCTGGCCTCTTCATCTAGGAGACGTCATGTCTATCGCATCAAGCGGGCATCGCCCCGCGTCTTATCCCCCCCCACCGTCTTGCATCCCCAGGCATCCGCTTTACGGAGGTGCACGTTGAACGCGCTACGGCACTACCAATCGGGCGCCCTCGCTGCCAAGGATTTTCTTTGCCGTACGCACATTGATACGCGTGCCGGCCGGCCCTTTGTGGCCATGCGCTTACGCTCGAAAATCGACGGCGTCACGCATGCACTGCCGCGCGAGTTTCGGGCCGGTTTCATCGATGCGATTTATCTGTTCGTAACAGCGGCCCTGCGGGGCAAGGCGCCGGATCTTCTGCAATGGGATGTGTTGGCGGACTTAGAGCGCCCGTCCTGAGCGCACACGCGATCATCGCCATCCTGAACGCCGCATCTGCGGCGTTTTTTTTGTGGCACCGCGATGTGATGGAGAGATCTCCACGATTTTTCATAATGCGGAAAGGGGTTTTGGTCCGCAAAAATTCGCACCGCGCGGCACCATCTCTGCCTTTCATGATAGAAAAAATCTTTCCGCATCATGAAATATTGTTGGTAAGTACTTGAAAAACAACAGATAAAAACTTCCGCCTGCACACATGTTCTCCTTGTTGCGCTGCACCCGCCCTTTCTACACTCTTATATAAGACATATGACTTGAGCCAACCAGCAGCGCCCCAAGAAGGCGCCAGCGGCTCAAGGCGCAGAGTGAGATACCGGTTTTTATTTGATGGATGCGATCAAACAGGAGAGTGCGATGTCACGCGAACTCGAAGTGCAAAAGCTGCAGAAGGAATGGGATACCAACCCGCGTTGGAAGGGCATCAAGCGTGGTTACACCGCTGAAGATGTCGTGCGCCTGCGTGGTTCGCTGCAGATCGAACATACGCTGGCCAAGCGTGGTGCCGAAAAGCTGTGGAACCTGATCAACAACGAACCCTTCGTCAACGCTCTGGGCGCACTGACGGGCAACCAGGCCATGCAGCAGGTCAAGGCCGGATTGAAGGCGATCTATCTGTCGGGCTGGCAGGTCGCGGGTGATGCCAACAGCAACGGCGAGATGTATCCGGACCAGTCGCTGTATTCGGTGGACTCGGTGCCCAAGGTCGTCAAGAAGATCAACAACACGTTCCAGCGCGCTGACCAGATCCAGTGGTCGGAAGGCAAGGACGACATCGACTTCTTCGCCCCGATCGTGGCCGATGCAGAAGCCGGTTTCGGCGGCGTGCTGAACGCGTTCGAACTGATGAAGGCCATGATCGAGGCCGGTGCGGCCGGCGTGCACTTTGAGGACCAGTTGGCCGCCGTGAAGAAGTGCGGCCACATGGGCGGCAAGGTGCTGGTGCCGACCCGCGAAGCCGTGAGCAAGCTCGTGGCCGCGCGTCTGGCTGCCGACGTGATGGGCGTGCCGACCGTGCTGATCGCCCGCACCGACGCTGAAGCTGCTGACCTGCTGACCACGGATGTGGACGAGAACGACAAGCCGTTCTGCACCGGCGAGCGCACCGTTGAAGGCTTCTACCGCACCAAGCCGGGTCTGCAGCAGGCCATCTCCCGTGGGTTGGCGTATGCGGAAGTGGCCGACCTCGTGTGGTGCGAAACCGGCAAGCCGGATCTGGAATACGCCAAGAAGTTTGCCGAAGCCATCCACGCCAAGTTCCCGGGCAAGATGCTGGCTTACAACTGCTCGCCGTCGTTCAACTGGAAGAAGAACCTGGACGACGTGACGATCGCCCGATTCCAGAAGGAACTCGGCGCAATGGGCTACAAGTTCCAGTTCATCACGCTGGCCGGTTTCCATGCCCTGAACTACTCGATGTTCAACCTGGCGTACGGCTATGCCCGCAACCAGATGAGCGCTTTCGTGGAGCTGCAAGAGGCTGAATTCAAGGCGGCAGAAAAGGGCTTCACCGCGGTGAAGCACCAGCGCGAAGTCGGCACGGGCTACTTCGATGCCGTGACGCAGACCATCGAGCGCGAGGCGTCGACCACGGCGCTCAAGGGCTCGACCGAAGACGAACAATTCTTCGAAGAAACGGCGCAAGCCAAGAAGGTTGCCTGAGGCCGCCGACGCATCCGGCACCCAGGTATCCGGGCCGGCCGTGCTGACCACACGCCGGCCTCTCAAACCGCGCTCCCTCAACGGCGCGGTTTTTTTTCGTCTTGGCCGACCGAAAAAGAGAAGCCGCCCGGGGCGGGGCGGCTTGCGTAGCGGGAGCGCCGCAGGCTTCAGCGATAGACGATCACCGGAATCTCGGTATGCGTCAGCACCTTCTGCGTTTCGCTGCCGAGCAGCAGCCCGGCCAACCCGCGCCGGCCGTGCGAGGCCATGAAGATGACGTCGCAGCCATGGCGTTCGGCCGCGTCGATGATGCCCATGTACGGGACGGCGAAGCAGCTCATGTCGGTGTCGCAGCGGATGCCGGCGCTAACGGCGGCGTCCTCCACGTCCTTGAGCACCACGCGGGCCTGCGCTTCGACCCGCTCCTTGAACGCTTGCGGTGTCTCCACGACGATCTCGGAAAATGGCGTGTAGGGGTATTCCTCAAGGCAGGTGTAGGCCGTCAGGCGCGCGCCCAACGTCTTGGCAAAGTCGAGCGCCCCTGCCACCGCCTTGCGCGACAGCTCGGAACCATCGGTCGGGATGAGGATGTGCTGGAACATGCGGCCTCCTGAGGTGGGATGCGGGAAGACGTTCTTGTCTTGATTGTAGGCCGCATGCGGCGTTTCACCCACTCGGGGTGATTGCTAATCCATCCCGATCAAGGCGTCCGCCCGGCGCCAGTAGGCCGGGTTGCCGTAGGTGTTCTTGAGGAAATCGATGAACAGACGCACGCGCAGCGGCAGGTGCTTGCGCTGTGGAAACACCGCATGGATGCCAATCGGCGGCGCTTCAAAGGCATCGAGCACCGTGACCAGCTTGCCCGTGGCAATGTCGTGTCCGACCTCCCACCACGAGCGCCACGCCAGGCCATAGCCTTGCAGGCACCACTCGCGCAGCACGGCGCCGTCGGTGCATTCCATCGTGCCCGACACCTTGACGGTGACGGCCTTGCCGCCTTGCTGGAAGACCCAGCCGCGCTGCACGTTGGCACTGGCGCCAAAGGCCAGGCAGTTGTGCGTCGAAAGCTGCTCCACCTGCGTCGGAACGCCACGGCGCTCCAGGTACGACGGCGCAGCCACCACCACGCGGCGGTTTTCCCACAGGCGGATCGAAACGAGGCTGGAATCGGGCAGGTCACCCAGGCGGATCGCGCAATCGAAGCCTTCGTTGACGAGGTCGACGACGCGGTCGCCCAAGTCCAGCGTCATCGAGACATCCGGATGTGCCTCAATGAAGTCCGGCACCATCGGCGCGACATGGCGGCGGCCAAAGCCGGCGGGGGCCGTTACGCGCAGGTGCCCGCTCGCTTTCACGCCGCCGGCCGAGACGCTGGCCTCGGCGTTGTGCAGGTCATTGAGAATGCGTTGGCAATCTTCGAGGAACGCCGAGCCCTCGAACGTGAGGGTGATGCGCCGCGTGGTGCGCACGAGCAGCTTCACGCCCAGGCGCTCCTCCAGCGCGTCGATGCGGCGCCCGATGATGGCAGGCGCCACGCCCTCAGCGGCGGCGGCGGCGGACAAGCTGCCGCGTGTGGCGACGGCGACAAAGGTTTCGAGCTGCTTGAAATGATCCATGCCTAATGTATACCGTGGCAACCGGGGCCTGCGGGATTGTGACGAATATAAAGGTTATCACTCGTCATTCCATCGGTAAAAGTTAAAGATCAAGTGACCAATGCCGTCTTTGTGCGGTGCGTCAGCTTTTCTACAATGGCCCTCGTTGCGAAGGTCGGCAAGGCGTTCTGCGTAATGGAACGTTCGAGCGCGTGGCCTTCGGGTCCGTGGAGCTTCTGATGCGTTCGATTCGCGCAGTGGTGTTTGATGCCTATGGCACGTTGTTCGACGTGTATTCCGTGGCCGCGCGCGCCGAGCAACTGTTTGCCGGCAAGGGCGAAGCACTGTCGGTGCTGTGGCGCGACAAGCAGATCGACTACACGCGCATCCGCTCGCTGGCCGGCCCCTCGGGTGAACACTACAAGCCGTTCTGGGACATCACCGTCGATGCGCTGCGCTATGCGGCGGCACGCCTGGGCGTAGAGCTTTCCGCCCATGACGAAGCCACGCTTATGCGCGAATATGCGTGCCTGTCGGCGTTTCCCGAGAACGTGCCCGCGCTGCGCCGCCTGCGTGAGATGGGCTTGCCGCTGGGCATCCTCTCCAACGGCAACCCGCAGATGCTCGACATTGCCGTGAAGAGTGCCGGCATGTCCGGGCTGTTCGATCACGTGCTGTCGGTCGACGCGGTCAAGCTCTACAAGACCGCGCCGCAGGCCTATGCGCTGGCGCCCCAAGCGTTTGGTGTGCCGGCGGAACAGATTCTGTTTGTCTCGTCCAATGGCTGGGATGCCTGCGGCGCGACGTGGTACGGCTTCACAACGTTCTGGATCAACCGCCTGGGGCATCCGCCCGAGGCACTCGACGTGGCGCCTACCGCGGCCGGCCACGATATGCGCGATCTGCTGCAGTTCGTGCAGGCAACACAAGCGACGTAAGGCATTGCATTGAATCGGCCCAGCCATAGGGCCAAAGTAAGACCAAAGCGCGTTCAACCCTCACATCATCCTCTGGAGAACAACCATGGCGCTCACGCTGCCCCAAGGCATGGAGATCAAGGCTGAGATTCTGCCGGCCTACGAAGACATTCTGACCCCCGAAGCACTGGCGCTGGTCGCCAAGCTGCACCGTGCCTTCCAGCCGCGTCGTAAAGAGCTGCTGGCTGCCCGTGTCGAGCGCGCCAAGCGCCTGGACGCCGGTGAGCGCCCGGATTTCCTGCCGGAAACCAAGGCCGTGCGTGAAGGCGACTGGAAGGTTGCTCCGATCCCGCCGGCACTGCATTGCCGCCGCGTGGAAATCACCGGCCCGGTCGATGCCAAGATGGTCATCAACGCGTTCAACTCGGGCGCGGACAGCTACATGACCGACTTCGAAGATTCGAATTCGCCGAGCTGGCACAACCAGATCCAGGGCCAGGTCAACCTGAAGGCCGCCATCCGCCGCACGCTCACGCTGGAGCAGAACGGCAAGACCTACAAGCTCAACGACAAGATCGCCACGCTGCAGGTGCGTCCGCGCGGCTGGCATCTGGACGAGAAGCATGTGCTGATCGACGGCGAGCGCGTGTCCGGCGGCATCTTCGACTTTGCGCTGTTCTTCTTCCACAACGCAAAGGAGCAGATTGCTCGCGGCGCCGGCCCGTTCTTCTATCTGCCGAAGATGGAAAGCCATCTGGAAGCGCGTCTGTGGAACGACATCTTCGTGATGGCGCAGGACGAGATCGGCCTGCCGCAGGGCACGATCAAGGCCACCGTGCTGATCGAAACCATCCTCGCCGCGTTCGAGATGGAAGAAATCCTGTACGAACTGCGCGAGCACAGCGCAGGCCTGAACGCCGGCCGTTGGGACTACATCTTCTCGTGCATCAAGAAGTTCAAGGTCGACAAGAACTTCTGCCTGGCCGACCGCGCCAAGGTGACGATGACCTCGCCGTTCATGCGCGCCTACGCGCTGCTGCTGCTCAAGACCTGCCACAAGCGCGGTGCGCCCGCAATCGGCGGCATGAGCGCGCTGATCCCGATCAAGAACGATCCGGAGAAGAACGCCATCGCCATGGCCGGCATCATCAACGACAAGAAGCGCGACGCGACCGACGGCTACGACGGCGGCTGGGTGGCGCACCCGGGCCTGGTCGAGCCGGCCATGAAGGAATTCGTGGCAGTGCTGGGCGAGAAGCCGAACCAGTTCGAGAAGCAACGCCCGGACGTGGAAGTGAAGGCTGCGGACCTGCTGGACTTCCAGCCGGAAACGCCGATCACCGAAGGTGGCCTGCGCATGAACATCAACGTCGGCATCCACTACCTGGGTGCCTGGCTGGCCGGCAACGGTTGCGTGCCTATCCACAACTTGATGGAAGATGCCGCCACGGCGGAAATCTCCCGCTCCCAGGTGTGGCAGTGGATCCGCTCGCCGAAGGGCAAGCTGGAAGACGGCACCAAGGTCACGGCTGAACTGGTGCGCAAGCTGATCCCGGAAGAATTGGCCAAGGTGAAGGAGACGGGCGCGGTGGGCCACTTTGACCGCGCTGCAGAAATCTTCGAACAGATGTCGACGTCGGAAGACTTTGCCGAATTCCTGACACTGCCGCTGTACGAAGAAATCTAAAAAAATCGCTCACGGTCCTACTGCGCGGCCCGATCTTGGCCCTGCGATGCTCGCCGTACCCATGTACGGCTGCGCTTCTCGCGCCAACCTCGGGTCGCTCGCTACGGACCGTGAACGATTTTTAAGCGACGCTTAAAGCGCGCAACGGAAACGCCGGCTGGGGCAACCCGCCGGCGTTTTTTCATTTGGCGAAGGCAGGCGAAGCCGCGCGATAATGTCACGAAATCTTGCGGAGGCCGCTTTGCGCTTTGAACACCTGGTGGAAGTCAACGATCCACTGAACCCCCTCATCGACACGCTCACCCTGAACCAGATCTGGCAAGGCCTGGTGCTGCGCGTGCGCGAGCAAACCGAATTTGTCGAAAGCCTGGACGCATGCATCATCACCGCTGAAGGTGACGGCTGGGTCGAGCGCGAACTCGTCTTCGGCAAGGCGCGCATCCAGGATCGCGTGACGCTCGAGCCGCACAAGCGCGTGACCTACACCACCGCAGCCACCGGCGAACACGCCGGCGGGTCGCTGACGATGACAATCGAGAGCAACGAGGCCAACGCCGCGTTCATCCGCTTCGTCTACGACACGACGCTG
Organism: Ralstonia sp. OTU4908; assembly: GCF_038440115.1. Taxonomy (NCBI): domain Bacteria; kingdom Pseudomonadati; phylum Pseudomonadota; class Betaproteobacteria; order Burkholderiales; family Burkholderiaceae; genus Ralstonia; species Ralstonia sp. OTU4908. Next base: position 83,730 of record NZ_JASATD010000010.1, read on the forward strand.
CCCAACGCCGACGAAACCGGCGACACGCGCTACGCCGAGATCGTCAAATCCGCCTACCGCGAATCCGACATCGACACCGTGCGCCGCATCCGCGAGATCGCCGCCACCGGCCGCCTCGGCTGACGTGTTCCGCCCAGCCGGCGCTGGAGGAGGCGCCGGCCGGGTTTGCCCTGCCTGCCCCTGGTCGTCTCACACATCACGACAACGAGACCATGACGACATTCACGCCCACCCTGGAGGCGCTGCGCGCGCGTTACGGCGAGCGCTTCAAATGGCTCGTTCTCTTCACGCTGATGGTGGGCGCGGTGTCGTCCGTCATCTCCGCCACGATCGTGAACGTGGCGATTCCCGATCTGAGCCGGCACTTCGTGCTTGGGCAGGAACGCGCGCAGTGGGTGTCGGCCAGCTTCATGGTGGCGATGACGCTGTCGATGTTGCTCACACCTTGGCTGCTGTTGCGCTTCGGGTTGCGGCGCACATTCATCGGCGCATTGCTGCTGCTAGGGTTGGGCGGGCTGGCAGGCGGCCTGTCGCCCAATTACGGGGTGATGATTGCCATGCGGGTTGTGGAAGGCATTGCGGCCGGCATCATGCAGCCGCTGCCCAACATCCTGATCCTGCGCGTGTTTCCCGAGCGGGAGCAGGGCAAGGCGTTCGGCCTGTTCGGCTTTGGCGTGGTGCTGGCGCCGGCCGTGGGTCCGAGCGTGGGCGGTTTCCTGGTGGAGCTGTTCGGCTGGCGCTCGATCTTTTTCGTGGTGATGCCGTTCACGCTGATCGGCTGGGCGATGGCGCGGCGCTTCATGGCCATCAATTCGTCGATGGCGGGCGAGCCCAAGCCGCTCGATTGGCGTGGCCTGCTGCTGATCGGTGGTGCGACCGTCACGCTGCTCAACGGGCTGGTCGCGCTGCACGGCGATGTGACGCACGGCGTTGTGCTGATGCTCGTGTCGGCCGTGTGCCTGGCGGGCTTCGTGTTCTGGCAGCGGCGGGTGGAGTCGCCGTTGCTGAATCTGCGGCTGTTCAGCTACCGGCAGTTTGCGATGGGGGCGGTCGTAGCCTTCATCTACGGGGCAGGGCTGTATGGCTCGACGTACTTGGTGCCCGTGTATATGCAGGTGGCGCTGGCCTATGCGCCGTCGCGTGCCGGACTGGTGCTGCTGCCGGCCGGCCTCGTGCTAGCCGTGACGATCATGCTGGCGGGGCGGCTGACCAATCGCATCGAGCCGTTCCGGTTGGTGTCGTTCGGGCTGGCAGCGCTGGCGCTTTCGTTCTTCCTGATGGCGACCAACACCCGGGCGACGAGCTACCTGCTGCTGATCGCCATCGCCGTCATCGGGCGGATCGGGCTGGGTTTCGTGCTGCCGTCGCTGAGCCTGGGCGCCATGCGCGGTGTCGATTTCACGTTGATCGCGCAAGGCTCCAGCGCCGTCAATTTCCTGCGCCAATTGGGCGGGGCGATCGGCGTGTCGGCTACGGGCATTTTTCTGCAATGGCGGCTCGCTACGCGCGGTATCGAAACGGTGCACGGTGCGGCAGTCGACCCGGAGGCCCGCATCCTGGCCTTTGACGAGACCTTCGTCTTTCTCGGCACGCTGTGCGCACTGGCCGTGCTGGCTGCATGGCGCATGCGCCGCCGCGAGCTGCCGTCCGCCATTCCTGCAGCGCAATAAAAAACCGGGCACGGGGCCCGGTTCTTCGTTGGCGATTCGACGATCAGGTCGTTGCGCCGCTCTTCAGTTCTTCGACGAGGTCGATGTACTTTTGCTTGGCCTCGTCCTGCGACGTGCCTTTCAGGCCTTCCCAGGCCTCAAATTTGTAGCGGCCGACGATGTCGGTAAAGCCCGGCTTGTCGCCATGCGCGTCGCCTTCGGCGCCTTGCTTGTACAGCGCGTACAGGCGCAGCAGCGTCATGTTGGCGGGGCGCTCGGAGAGGCCCTTGACGTCGATTTGGGCTTGGTCGAAACGGGCTTGCAGGTCGCTCATGATGATTCCCGGCTGAAAACAATGGTCTGGCGATGATAGCGCCGGGGTTGGGCGGTCGGGCCGTTTGAATTCGAGGACGGCTTCGGTTTTCTGCGCGATGTTTGGCCCGGTTTCCCGAGGCGCAGCCACGGGTTTGCGCATTCAGGCGCCACACCAGCCGGTACAATGCCGCCATGCCCTGGATTCTTGCTTTCGATACCTCCACCGAGTTCTGTTCCGTCGCCCTTGGTGACGGCACGCGCACGCTGTTCCGCCATGAACACACCGGCCCGCGCTCCAGTAGCCGCGTGCTGCCGGCGGCTTCCGAATTGCTGGCCGAGGCGGGCATCGCCCTGGCCGATTGCGCTGCGATTGCTTTTGGCGCCGGGCCGGGTTCCTTCACCGGGCTGCGCACAGCGTGCGGCGTGGCGCAGGGTTTGGCGTTTGGTGCGGATCTGCCGGTCGTGCCCGTCAACTCGCTTGTTGCCTGTGCCGAGCAGACGCGCGCAACGTTGCCCGCCGGCACGGCTGTGACCATCGCCCTTGATGCGCGTATGGACGAGTGCTACTGGGCCAGCTTCATTCCCGCCGATGCGGCGCAGGACGCATCCGGTTGGCACGCGCTTTCTGCCATCCAGGTCAGCGGGCCGCAGAGCGTTGCCGCGCCGTCGCAGCCGTATTGGCTGGCGGGCAATGCCGCCGCGGTGTTCGGCGATCAGTTGAGCATCGCTGCAGGGGCCGCCGCTGTGTTGCCCGAGGTCGCGCCGCACGCCCGGGAAATCATCGCCGTGGGTCTGCGCCTCCTGGCCGCCGGCCATACGGTGCGGCCTGAAGATGCGGCGCCGCTGTATGTCCGTGACAAGGTTGCGCTCACCATTGAAGAGCGCCAAGCGGTGCAGCAGGCCAAGGCTGCCGCAGGTGTCCAGCCATGAGCCTGATCGACAACGCACTGGCCCGCGTCATCACGCAGGCGCCGCTGCCTGCGGGCTGGCGCGCAGAGCGCATGACGGCACGCGATCTGGAGGGCGTTGCGGCGGTGGAGCTGGCGGCGTTCAAATTTCCCTGGTCGCGCGGCAACTTTGAGGATTCGCTCAAGTCTGGCCACCTCGCCATTGTCCTGCGTGATGGCGGTAACGAAGTCGCGGGCTATCTGATCCTCATGCCGGTGGTCGATGAGATGCACCTGCTCAACGTGACCGTGGCGCCGGCGTGGCAGCGCCAGGGGCTGGGGCATTGGCTGCTGCGTCTGGCGCGGGCGCTGACACTGGCGCATGGTTTCGGCAGCCTGCTGCTGGAAGTGCGCCCATCCAATGCCGGCGCGGTCGCGCTGTATCACCGTAGCGGGTTTGCAGAGATCGGCCGGCGCAAGCGCTATTACCCGGCCGAAAACAACACGCGCGAAGATGCGCTCGTCATGCGCATGGTGTGTGAAGCGAGCGGGGTGGAGGCAGCATGAACCGTCGATCCCGAATGCTCGAAGCGCTGGGCGTTTCGACCGAATGGACCTTGCGCGGGGCTGAGCCGGCCGGGTTGGAGGCCGTCGAGGTCGCCGCCGCCGAGCCGGTTGCCGTAGAGGTGGAAGCCGATTCGTTTGTTGCGGCCGAGTCCGTGCCCGTGCGAGGTGAACCGCCTGTCATGCACGCGTTATCGGACACGGCTGCACCACGCGCCCAGCGCATCGCCGCATTCGACTGGGCACAGCTCGAAGCTGCCGTTTCCAACTGCACATCGTGCAAGCTCTGCGAGCGTCGCACGAACACCGTTTTCGGCGTTGGCGATCGCGAGGCGGAATGGATGCTGATCGGCGAGGCGCCGGGTGAGCAGGAAGACAAGCAGGGCGAGCCGTTTGTCGGCCAGGCCGGCAAGCTGCTCGACAGCATGCTGCGATCGATCGGCTTGTCGCGCGAGAAGGGCGTGTTCATCGCCAACGTGCTCAAGTGCCGCCCGCCCGGCAATCGGGATCCGGAGCCGGACGAAGCAGCGATGTGCGATCCGTATCTCAAGCGTCAGATTGCGCTGGTCAAGCCGCGCATCATCGTCGTGCTGGGTCGCATTGCCGCGCAGAACCTGCTGCAGACGCAAACGCCTGTTGGCAAGCTGCGCGGCAAGGTGCATGAGGTGGAAGGGGTGCCCGTGGTGGTGACGTACCACCCGGCTTACCTGTTGCGCACGCTGACCGACAAGGCGCGCGCATGGGAAGACCTTTGCCTGGCGCGCAAGATCTACGCGGAGCGCGGCGGCCAGTAGTCAGCTGCCTGCCTGCGGGCAGGCTCCGCGTCAGTGGTGCTTGTCTTCGCCGATGAGCGCGGCGGTGTGAAACAGCTTTTCGTTGAGGCGATGCCGGCGCATGACCAGCGCCATCGTCAGGCAGACGAAGATGCCGAACGACACGATCACCACGCCCACCGACACATTGAGCTTGATGAGCAGCGCATACAGGCACAGCATCAGCAGCACGGAGACATTCTCGTTGAAGTTCTGCACCGCAATCGAGTGGCCGGCCGAGAGCAGCACATGCCCGCGGTGCTGCAGCAGCGCGTTCATCGGCACCACGAAAAAGCCCGACATGGCGCCCACGATCATCAGGAACAGGTAGGCGATCATCATGTACAGCGGCAGCTTCATGTTGCCGATGTGGAATGTGACTTCCGGGATCGTGTGCTTGGTGTAGAACGCCATCAGCATCACAACTGCGCCCATTGCCACGCCCACCGGCAGCACGTCGAGCGAGCGGCGTAGCGGAATTTTCACGGCGGCAGCCATGGCACCGGCGGCCACGCCCACGGCCACCACGGCCTGCAGAATGGCGCCCTGCGAGAGGTTCAGCTCCAGCGATTGCTCGGCCCACTTCAGCACGATGAATTGCAGCGTGGCGCCTGCGCCCCAGAACAGCGTTGTCACCGCCAGGGAGATCTGGCCGAGCCTGTCGCGCCACAGCGCGTTGAAACAGTCGGCAAACTCCGAAATGAGACGTACCGGGTTCTTTTCCTGCTGCGGATAGCGCGCGCCGGTATCGGGAATGCGCGTGTTGAACAGCGCCGCGATCAGGTAGATCACCATGATCACCAGCATCGCCGCTTCAGCCGGCGTGTCGATGCGCTCGAGCCCGGGAATGTCGAACGACAGCAGCCAGGCCGACACATGGTTTGAGATGAGCGCCCCACCCAGCACCGTGCCCAGGATGATCGAGCCGACGGTCAGGCCTTCGATCCACCCATTGGCGGCGACGAGTTTTTCAGGCGGAAGAAGCTCGGTGAGGATGCCGTACTTAGCCGGAGAATACGCCGCCGCACCGAAGCCGACCACACCATAGGCGAGCAACGGATGCAGGCCGGTGAGCATCACGCCACAACCAACCAGCTTGATGGCATTGGTGATGAGCATCACCTTGCCTTTGGGGCGGGAGTCGGCAAATGCGCCCACGAAGGCGGCAAGTAGAACGTAAGAGAGTACGAAGAACAGCTTGAGCAGCGGGGTCATCCACTGCGGCGCATGCATCTCTGTCAGAAGGGCGATGGCGGCAATGAGCAGCGCATTGTCGGCGAGCGACGAGAAAAACTGCGCCGCCATGATGGTGTAAAAACCCTTCTTCATACCTTCGAATTCGTCCCCGTAGACCGCGGTGCCATCTTCCTCTTCACGACCTGCCGGCAGCATGCCGACATTCGGAAGTGCCCCCCGGGGGTGCCGGCCAGGCGTTGCGACGGCTGACCGGCCGTGCAGCGCACAGGTGCGCGGTGGTGGCATCGAAGCCTGTGCCCGCGCGGGCTCCCCTGGTTGTGGTTCCCTTGGACGGGGCCCATGCACTGCTGTGAGACATGCATCGCCGGGCAACCGCGGGAATCTTCACTGACAGGCGTTCGGGCCATGCGTTCCGCCCGGAGTGTGTTTTGGTCTCGCCTGTTCGCATGGTCAGACCGGATGTGACCGCATCGCGCAAAAAGAAGTGGCGGGTGCCCAACTTTCCTTATGCTCACAGCGCATCACGACGGTTTTCCCATGCCTGAATTGAACGGCTTTATATCATGAAACTTGTGCGCTTCCGGTGACGGCCGCGCACTTTCTTTTTGGCGCGCCGATGACAGCCGCGAACCAGTTGGCGTCCTGTGGTCAAATAGAACGCTCATCGCGTGAGGCCGGGCGCACGGCCCGCTCACAGCCTATTTGCCTGTTGCATTGCAGCACCGACGCCGCGCCACGAGCGCGCCATCGCATTCACGTTTTGCAGGTTTGCCGTCATGCCAAGACCCATCCAGGCCGTCATCCACGGCCCAGCACTTGCCAATAATCTCGAGGTTGCCCGCCGTCATGCGCCCAACTCGCGCGTGTGGGCTGTCGTCAAAGCCAACGCGTACGGTCACGGCATCGAACGCGTGTATGAAGGCCTGCGCCAGACCGACGGTTTCGGCCTGCTCGATCTGGACGAGGCCGTCCGACTGCGACAGCTCGGTTGGCAGGGGCCGGTTCTGTTGCTGGAAGGTTTTTTCAAGCCGGAAGACTTGGCCATTGTCGAGCAGTACCGCCTGACCACCACCGTCCACTGCGAAGAGCAGCTTCGCATGCTCGAACTGGCCCGCCCGAAAGGGCCCATCAGCGTGCAGCTCAAGATCAATACGGGCATGAGCCGCCTCGGCTTCGCGCCCGCTGCCTACCGCGCCGCATGGGAGCGCGCCCGCGCCATTTCGGGCGTCGGCACGATCGTTCACATGACGCATTTTTCGGATGCCGACGGCCCGCGCGGCATCGAGCATCAACTTGTCGCGTTTGAACAGGCCACGCAGGGTTTGCCCGGCGAGGCGTCGCTGTGCAACTCCGCGGCAACGCTGTGGCATCCGAAAGCACATCGCGACTGGGTGCGCCCCGGCGTGATCATGTACGGTGCATCGCCGACGGGCGTGGCGGCGGACATCGACGGCACGGGGCTGATGCCCGCCATGACGCTCAAGAGCGAGCTGATCGCCATTCAGGATCTGCAGCCCGGGGCGACGATCGGTTACGGCTCGCGCTTTACCGTGGAGCACCCGATGCGCATCGGCATCGTCGCGTGCGGTTATGCCGACGGCTACCCGCGCCATGCGCCAGGTTGGGACGGCAACCACACGCCGGTGCTGGTGGACGGCGTGCGCACGCACATCGTGGGCCGCGTGTCGATGGACATGATTACCGTTGACCTGGCTGGGGTGCCCGAGGCGCGTGTCGGCACGTCCGTCACCCTGTGGGGCGAGGGCCTGCCGATAGACGACGTTGCACACGCTTCGGGCACGGTCGGGTATGAGCTGATGTGCGCCCTGGCGCCCCGCGTACCGGTGTCGGTCGAGCCCGTCAGCACCGCGGACGCCGGCGACCTGGGCAAGGCTGCCTGAACGCAGCATCGTCAATACAAAGATCAAGCGGCGGCCGCCCATGCGCGGCGCCGTAAGCAGGGGGTTGTTTGGCCAAGAGCAAGACGGTCTATACGTGCACCGAATGTGGCGGCACGGCACCGAAGTGGGCGGGGCAGTGCCCGAATTGCCAGCAGTGGAACACGCTGGTGGAAACCGTCGCGCAGCCGACGTCCGGCGCCGGCGCGCGCTTCCAGTCGCTGGCATCCAGCGCGACGGTGCGCAAGCTGTCGGACATCGACGCGGTGGATGTGCCGCGCTTCTCCAGCGGCATCGACGAATTTGACCGCGTACTAGGCGGTGGCCTGGTCAGCGGCGGTGTGGTGCTGATCGGCGGCGACCCGGGGATCGGCAAATCGACGCTGTTGCTGCAGGCGCTGTCCAACCTGTCAGTCGACCGACGGGTGTTGTACGTGAGTGGCGAAGAGTCCGGCTCGCAGATTGCGCTGCGTGCGCGTCGCCTGGGCATCGAAAGCCCGAACCTCGCGCTGCTGGCAGAAATCCAGCTTGAGCGCATCCAGGGGACCATCGAGGCGGAAAAGCCGGAAGTCGTCGTCATCGATTCGATCCAGACGCTGTACTCCGAGGCGCTGACTTCGGCGCCGGGCTCGGTGGCCCAGGTGCGCGAATGCGCGGCGCAACTCACGCGCATTGCCAAGCGGCTGGATGTGACCACTATCCTGGTCGGCCATGTGACCAAGGAAGGCGCGCTGGCGGGCCCGCGTGTGCTCGAACACATTGTCGATACGGTGCTGTATTTCGAGGGCGATACGCATTCCGCCTACCGGCTCGTGCGTGCGTTCAAGAACCGCTTTGGCGCGGTCAACGAGCTGGGCGTGTTTGCGATGACGGAGCGGGGCCTGCGTGGCGTGGCGAATCCGTCGGCGCTGTTCCTATCGCAGCACGAGCAGGTGGTGCCGGGTTCGTGCGTGCTGGTGACGCAGGAAGGCACGCGGCCGCTGCTGGTGGAAATCCAGGCGCTGGTGGATACGGCCAACGTGCCGAATCCGCGCCGCTTGGCGGTGGGGCTGGAACAGAACCGGCTGGCGATGTTGCTGGCGGTGCTGCACCGCCACGCCGGCATTGCATGCTTTGACCAGGACGTGTTCTTGAACGCGGTGGGCGGCGTGAAGATTACCGAACCGGCTGCAGACCTGGCGGTGCTGCTCGCGATCCATTCGTCGATGCGCAACAAGGCGCTGCCGCGCGGGCTGGTCGTGTTCGGCGAAATCGGCCTGGCCGGGGAAATCCGCCCGACGCCGCGCGGTCAGGAGCGGTTGAAGGAAGCGGCCAAGCTGGGCTTCTCGATTGCCGTGGTCCCGAAATCCAACGCCCCCAAGCAGGCGATCGACGGACTGGAGGTCATCGCCGTTGAACGTATCGAGCAGGCCATCGACCGCGTGCGGTCGCTCGAGGCTTGATCGTTCAACATTTCGCAACGGTATCGCGGGTGCCATTTGAAAATGCATGTGCCGTTGCGGTGCGATAATCCGCCAACTTTTCTCCATGACTCCTCTGAACTGACGCCGCCATGCAAGCCAACTCGCGCGCCTTTTTCCTGCTGATTGCCGTGATCTCCTTCGGGGTGGTCGGTTATGCGCTTTACCTGCAGCACGTTGAGGGTCTGCAGCCGTGTCCGCTGTGCATCCTGCAGCGGTTTGCGTTCCTGGGCATCGGCGTGTTCTCGCTGCTCGCGGCGCTGTCGTCGGCCACGCGGCTGCTGTGGCACGGGCTGGGCATGCTGTCGGGGCTGGCCGGCCTGTGTGTCGCGGGGTACCACGTATCGCTGCTGCTGAACCCCAAGGCAACGTGCGGCATTGACCCGATCGAGAACTGGATCAACGCGCTGCCGACTGCCAAATGGTTGCCGCAGGTGTTCGAAGCCGATGGCCTCTGCGTCGGGCCGATGCCGCCAGTGCTGGGCCTGTCGGTGCCGGTGTGGTCGCTGATCTGGCTGCTGATTCTTTCGCTGACGCTGGTGGTGGGGATGATCCGCCGCGAGCGCCGCTAAGTCGGAGCCGCAAATCATGCAGCGCGTGCTGGTGAGTGCCTGCCTGCTGGGCCAGCCGGTGCGCTATGACGGCGGCACGGTCGTCACTGAAGGCGGCATCCTGGCCCGCTGGCAGATGGAGGGGCGCATCGTGCCGATGTGCCCGGAGATGGCCGGCGGTTTGCCGGTGCCGCGTCTGCCCGCGGAAATTCACGGCGAGGGCGGTGGCGCGGCGGTGCTGCGCGGCGCAGCCCGTGTCGTCGAACACCACGGCCACGATGTCACCGAAGCGTTTCTCCAAGGCGCACAGCGTGCACTGGAAGCGGCGCAGGCGGCCGGCGTGCAAGTCGCCGTGCTCACCGAGCGCAGCCCGTCCTGCGGTTCCGCATTTCTCTACGACGGGACGTTTTCCAGCCAACTGCAGCAAGGCGAGGGCGTGACGGCGGCGCTGCTGCGCCAATACGGCATCCGAGTGTTCAGCCAGCACCAGCTGGAAGAAGCCGGGCGGCTGCTCGATTCGCTCGATGCACTGGACCGCGCCGGTTCGTCAATCGGCAAACCGTAGCGGCAAGGCGAGCTGCACGGGCTCGCCGTTCTCCTGCACGACGCTGTTGCGCTCGACAAAGAGCGGATGTTGCAGCGCTTCTTCCATGCGCAGCACGGGCGTGACACAGCAATCGGCATCGGCAAAACGCGCGGTCCATTCTGCTTGCGTGGCGGTCCGGAACAGCGCAGCCAGTTCGTCGCGAATGGCGCGTGCCTCTTCGCCGCCCACGCGCTGGCCGAGCGACCAGTGGCTGTCTTTCCACGCGGGCTTGCCGATCACGTCGCACATCACCTGCCAGAACTTCAATTCAAGGGCGCCGACGGCCATGAAGCGATCGTCCGCCGTGCGATAGACACCGTAGCACGGCACACCGCCATTGAGCAGATCGGTGCCCGCGGGGCTGGCCTTGCCGCGCGTGCCAACGGCAAAGAACGCCATCAGGTTGTGCGCGAACACCGAGTCGGTCATCGATACATCGACGTAGCGGCCGCGGCCGGTGGCTCGAGCGTCGACCAGCGCCGCCAGGGTGCCGACCACCGCCGTGAGCGCGCCGCCCAACAGGTCGCCGATCTGCACGTTGGGGACGATGGGTGTGCCGTCCGCGCTCGCGAGCTGATCGAGCATGCCCGCATAGCCGATGTAGTTGATGTCGTGGCCTGCAGCTTTCGCGAGCGGTCCGCCCTGGCCGTAGCCGCTGATGGAACACATGACGAGCGCCGGGTTGGCCGCACGGAGGGTGTCCCAGCCGACCCCGAGGCGCGCCATGACGCCAGGGCGGAAGCTTTCGATCAGCACATCGGCGTGGCGTATGAGTTCGATGAGAGCTTCGCGGTCTTCGGCGCGTTTCAGGTCGAGCCGCATTTCGGTCTTGCCGCGATTGAGCGAGCGGAAGAACAGGCTCGGGCGTTCGGCCGCGCGGTCAGCGGGGGTGCGCATCATGTCGCGGGCGTAGTCGCCGGGGCCGGGGTCTTCGATCTTGATGACTTCAGCGCCGAGGTCGGCCAAGTGCCGCGTGGCGGCCGGGCCGGGCAGCAGGCGCGTCAGGTCGAGCACGCGCACGCCGGCCAATGGCTGGTGCGTGGCGGTGTCCGGCGAGGGCGATGTCATCAACAGGTCTCCTTGGCCGGACGCGCCAGCCTCAATTGATTTGTTCGAGTTGTTCGTGCAGCTCGAGCCAGCGTTCTTCCAGCTCGTCGAGTTCGGCGTTCAGCTCGGCCTGGCGGCGCAGGCTTTCCATCATGCGCGTCTTGTTCGCGTCTTCATACGCGGCGCCGTCGGCGAGGAAGGCTTCGAGTTCCGCCTTTTCTTTTTGCAGCGGCGCCATGCGTTTTTCAATCGCGTCGACGTTCTTTTGCAGCGGCTTGCGCAGCGCATTCAGGCGTTGACGTTCGGCGGCTTCCTCGCGCTTCTGGTCGCGGCGGTTGGTGGTCCGCGCGCCATCCGCATCGGCCGGAGCAGCCTGGGCGCTGGCGGCTGCGCGCTTGGCCGCGGCTTGCTTGAGCAGCCAGTCGCGGTAGTCGTCCAGATCGCCATCAAACGGGGCGACGGTGCCCTGGCCGACAAGCAGGAACTGGTCGGTCGTGGCGCGCAGCAGATGCCGATCGTGCGAGACGAGGATCAGCGTGCCGTCGAACTGGGCCAGCGCCATTGTCAGGGCTTCGCGGGTGTCGAGATCGAGGTGGTTGGTCGGCTCGTCGAGCAGCAGCAGGTTGGGGCGCTGCCAGACGATCAGGGCGAGCGCCAGGCGTGCCTTCTCGCCGCCCGAGAACGGCTCGATGGGCGAGGTCGCCATGTCGCCGCGGAAGTTGAAGCTGCCGAGAAAGTCGCGCAGTTCCTGCTCGCGTACGTCGGGCGCCAGCCGCGCCAGATGCAGCAGAGGGGAGGCGTGATCGTCCAGCGTTTCCAACTGGTGCTGGGCGAAGTAGCCGATCTGCAGGCCCTTGCCGCGCCGGATCGTGCCGGACAGCGGCGCCAGCGTCTCGGCCAGCGTTTTCACCAGCGTCGACTTGCCCTGGCCATTGGCCCCCAGCAGGCCGATGCGCTGGCCGGTCTGGATGGAGAACGTCAGGTGCTTGAGGATGGTGATGGGTTCATCAGCGCTCGGGCCGGGATAGCCGCAATCGACGCCTTCAAACGTGAGCATCGGGTTGGGCGCCGCCTCGGGCTCGCGGAATTCGAACGAAAAACCCGCCGCCGCATGCACGGGCGCAAGGCGCTCCATGCGCTCCAGCGCCTTGACGCGGCTCTGCGCCTGTTTGGCCTTGCTGGCCTTCGCCTTGAAGCGCGTGATGAACGATTCCAGATGCGCGATCTGCTTTTGCTGGCGCGCATACGACGCTTCCTGCAACGCCATCTGCTGCAGGCGTTGCGTCTCAAACTGCGTGTAGTTGCCGCCGTAACGTTTGAGCTTCTGGTTCTCGATATGCAGCGTGACGTTGCATACGCCGTCGAGGAATTCGCGGTCGTGCGAAATCATGACGAGCGTGCCGGCGTAGCGCGACAGCCAGTCTTCCAGCCAGACCACGGCGTCCAAATCCAGGTGGTTGGTGGGCTCGTCGAGCAGCAGCAGGTCGGACGGACACATCAGCGCCTGGGCCAGATTCAGACGCATGCGCCAGCCGCCGGAGAAGCTCGCCACGGGTTGCGTGGTCTGCGCCATCGTGAAACCGAGACCGAGCAGCAGCGCCTGTGCGCGCGCCGGTGCGGTGTAGCCGTCGGCATCGGCAAAGGCGGTGTGGGCTTCGGCCTGTGCGTGGCCGTCGTGCGCGGCTTCGGCCGCGGCGAGGCGGCGTTCGATGTCGCGCAGGCGGGTGTCGCCATCGAGCGTGTAGTCGAGCGCGCTGCGGTCGACTGCCGGCGTTTCCTGCGCCACGTGCGCGACCTGCCAGGTGGGCGGGATGGCGACTTCGCCGCCGTCGGCGTGCAATTCGCCGCGCAGCATGGAAAACAGCGTCGACTTGCCGCTGCCGTTCACGCCGACAAGGCCGACCCGTTCACCGGGGTTGAGTGTGGCGGTGGCGTGGTCGAACAGCACCTTGGTGCCGCGCTGGAGGACGAGGTCGTCGAATCGGATCACGAAAAACTGCGCTTGAAGGCAAATCGAAGAAGGGTGCGATTGTAGCGTGCTGCGTCGCACGATCCTGGCGCCTCAGGTGCGTTTGGACTGGTGCATTGCACCGTGCCGAGGCAGCGCTCGCCCGCAATCTGTGCGGTGGCATTAGACCTAGGGAAAACCATAGGTCTTCATGAAAGTTTTTTTCTTTACACGGTCGGCTCGTGAAAATACATTTACACAAAATTTTCACGGCCCATGAACATGGCGAAATCCACCAGCAAGCGCACGGATGTGTCGAAAGGCGCATTCGCCGCCGATGCGACGGTCTCCGAGCGCATTGGGGCGGCCCTGGCCACGCTCACGCCCGCGCACCAGCGCATGGCGGAATACGTGCTGGCGAACCCGTTCCGCGCCGCCACCATGCGCATCGACGAGTTTGCCGCGGCGGTCGACATGTCGATTGCCACGGCCAACCGTTTTGCGCTGGCGCTGGGCTTTGACGGCTATCCGCAGTTCCGCGCGGGGCTGCTGCGCGGCTTCGAAGCGACGCTCGCGCCAGTGGAAAAACTGCGCCACGAGCTGGCACGCCCGGCCACCAGCGCGGAGATCTTTGCCGCCTCGCTCAACGAAGACATCGCCAACCTTGATGCCACGCGCCGCATGCTCGACGCCGCCGCGTGCGAACGCGCGGTCGACGCCATCCTCGGCGCACAGCGCATCTACGTGATGGGCTTTGGCGCCAGCGGCTATCTGGCGGGGCTGCTGCGCCATGGGCTCGATCTTTACTGCGACACGGTGATCGCCGTTTCGCAGCCGGGCGGCGCATCGGATGCGGCACGCCAACTGCGCAAGATCGGGCCGAAGGATCTGCTGATCGCCATCGCTTTCCCCCGCTATGCGGCAGACACCATCACGCTGGCCAAACGGGCCGGCGAGCAAGGCTGCCAACTGCTGGCACTGACCGACAGCCCGACGTCGCCGCTCGCGCCGCTGGCCGACATTGCGTTATATGCACGGCCGGAGCGGCAGTTCTCGGCCACGTCGGACACGGCTGCCGTGGCGCTGTTCGAAGCGCTGTGCGGCGCAGTGGCGCATCGCTCGGCGCATTCGCTCGAATCTGCTGAGCGCCTGACTGAATTCGTGCTGCCGTGGCTGCATACCGCCCCCGCGCCCCGCGCCAACGACGCCGCGAACGCTTCCGGCACACCCAAGACGACCCGACGCGGACGCAAACGCACCGCTGAAAACTGATTGCCATTGAGCCACGCATGACTACGCCCATCCTCGCCATCCACGGTGGCGCCGGCACCATCACCCGCACGGCCATGAGTGCCGACAAGGAAGCCGCTTACCAGCAGGCGCTGCATGACATCCTGGCCGCTGGGCAACGCATCCTCGTGGACGGCGGCAGCGCTGTAGATGCTGTGACCGAAGCCGTGCGCCTGCTCGAAGAGTGCCCGCTGTTCAACGCCGGCAAGGGCGCGGTGCTCACCAGCGCCGGCACGTATGAACTCGATGCGTCGATCATGGACGGCGCCACGCTGGCGGCCGGCGCAGTCACCTGCGTCAAGCGCCTGCGCAATCCCATCCTGGCTGCCCGCGCAGTGATGGAGCGCAGCGAACACGTGCTGTTCACCTCCGAAGGCGCCGAGGCTTTCGCGCAAGCGCAGGGCCTGGAGTTTGTCGAGCCGGACTACTACTACACCGAAGCGCGCTACGCCCAATGGCAGCGCGCCCGCCAGCAAGACGGCATGGCGCTGCTCGATCACGATGCCGCATCGCTCATGGCGAAGGAAGCTGCACCCATCGACCCGGACAACAAGTTCGGCACCGTGGGCGCCGTGGCATGCGACGCGCAAGGGCGCCTCGCGGCGGCCACCTCCACGGGCGGCGTGACCAACAAGAAGGTCGGCCGCGTGGGCGACACGCCCATCTTCGGCGCCGGCTGCTTTGCGAATAACGTTGCGGCCGTGTCGTGCACGGGCACGGGCGAGATGTTCATCCGCGCCGTGGCTGCCTACGACATTGCCGCGCAGATGGAGTACGCCGGCAAGTCGCTGGCCGATGCGAGCAACGACGTGGTCATGCGCAAGCTGATGGCCATCAGCGGCCGCGGCGGGCTGATCGCCGTGGACGCGCAAGGCAACGTCGCGTTGCCGTTCAACACAGAAGGGATGTACCGCGGGTTCGCACGCGGCGCGCAAGCGCCCGTGGTGTCGATCTATCGGTAAGAAGCCGCCAAGCAGGACAGCAGGAGATTTGTCGTGACAGCAACCAAACAGCCCGGCTCCAACAGCGTCATTGCCATGCCCGACCAGCGTGTCGTGCAGGTGCAAGACCTGAGCGTGCGCTTTGCCACGTCCGAGCGCGTGGTCGACGCGGTGCGCAACCTGTCGTTCCACGTCGACCGGGGCGAGACGCTGGCCGTGGTGGGCGAATCGGGTTCGGGCAAGTCGGTGACGTCGCTGGCGCTGATGCGGCTGGTGGAACACGGCGGCGGCAAGATCATCGGCGGGCAGATGCATCTGCGCCGCCGCAACGGCGAGGTGCTGGACCTGGCCAACGCCAGCCCGGCGGCCATGCGCGGCGTGCGCGGCGCCGATATCGCGATGATCTTCCAGGAGCCGATGACCTCGCTCAACCCGGTGTTCACCGTGGGCGAGCAGATTGCCGAATCCATCCGCCTGCACCAGGGCAAGTCTGCCAGCGAAGCCAAGGCTGAGGCGCTACGCATGCTGGAGCTGGTGCGCATTCCGGAAGCGCGCAATGTGCTGGGGCGCTATCCGCACCAGTTGTCGGGCGGCATGCGCCAGCGCGTGATGATCGCGATGGCGCTGTCATGCAAACCGTCGCTGCTGATTGCGGATGAGCCGACCACCGCGCTAGACGTCACCATCCAGGCCGAAATCCTGCAACTGATCCGCGCGCTGCAGCAGGAGCTGCACATGGCCGTGGTGTTCATCACGCACGACATGGGCGTGGTGGCGGAAGTGGCCGACCGCGTGCTCGTGATGTACAAGGGCGATCGCGTGGAAGAGGGCCCGTCGGCCACGGTCTTCGCACAGCCGGCGCATCCGTATACGCGTGCGCTGCTGTCGGCCGTGCCGCGCCTGGGCTCGATGCAAGGCACCGATGGCCCCGCGCGTTTTCCGCTGTTGCGGGTGGATGGCACGTCCGCTGCGGTCGATACGACACCGCAGCCGGCAGCGTCGCACGATGTGCAACCCATTTTGCGTGTGCGTGATCTCGTCACGCGCTTTGACGTGCCCACGGGCATCTTCGGCCGCGTTACGCGCCGGGTGCATGCGGTGGAGCAGGTCAGTTTCGATCTCTACCCTGGTGAGACGCTGGCGCTGGTCGGCGAATCGGGCTGCGGCAAGTCGACGACGGGACGGTCGCTCTTGCGCCTGGTGGACAGCCAGAGCGGCAGCATCGAATTTTCCGGCCAGAACATCGGCGAGCTGAAGGGGCCCGCGCTCCAGACGCTTCGCCGAAACATCCAGTTCATCTTCCAGGACCCATTCGCCTCGCTGGACCCGCGCGTGCCGGTCGGCTACTCCATCATGGAGCCGCTGCTGGTGCATAAGGTGGCCTCCGGCAAAGAGGCACAGCAACGCGTGGAATGGCTGCTGGACAAGGTGGGCCTGCAGCCCGTACATGCGTCGCGCTATCCGCACGAGTTCTCGGGCGGGCAGCGCCAGCGCATCTGCATTGCGCGCGCGCTGGCATTGAACCCGAAGGTGGTGATTGCCGATGAGTCGGTGTCCGCGCTGGATGTGTCGATCCAGGCGCAGATCGTCAACCTGATGCTCGACCTGCAGAAGGAGTTTGGCGTTGCGTTCCTGTTCATCTCGCACGACATGGCCGTGGTGGAGCGCATCAGCCATCGCGTGGCGGTGATGTACCTCGGCCAGATCGTCGAGATCGGCCCGCGTCGCGCCATCTTCGAAAACCCGCAGCACCCTTACACGAAGAAGCTGATGTCGGCCGTGCCGATAGCGGACCCGGCGCGCCGTCACCTGAAGCGTGAACTTTCCACGCACGAAATCCCCAGCCCGATCCGTGCCGTTGGCGACCTGCCGGTGGTGCAGCCGTTGGTGCAAGTGGCGCCAGACCACTTTGTTGCCCGCCATTCGATTGGCGGCGCGTATTAATCGCAATACAGAACGCAGTGAGACGTCATCTTTGATGAGGAGGAAGGAAATGTTCAATCGCTTTGCTTTCAGCCCGCGCGCAGCCATGGTTGCCAGCGGCCTGGCCCTGGCGGCATTCACCATGCCGGCCTTTGCCGCCAAGGACGCCGTGATGGCGGTCTACTCGACCTTCACCACGATGGACCCGTACGACGCCAACGACACGCTGTCGTTCAGCGCGGCCAAGTCGTTCTATCAAGGCCTGTTCGGCTTCGACAAGGACATGAAGCTGGTCAACGTGCTGTGCGACAGCTACGACGTGAGCAAGGACGGCCTCGTCTACACGTTCAAGCTGAAGAAGGGTGTGAAGTTCCACGACGGCACCACGTTTGATGCCAACGCCGTCAAGGCCAACCTGGACCGCGTGACCGACCCGGCCAACAAGCTCAAGCGTTTCGTACTGTTTAACCGCGTGGCCAAGACCGAAGTGGTTGACCCGACCACCGCCCGTGTGACGCTCAAGGAGCCGTTCTCGCCGTTCATCAACGTGCTGGCGCATCCGTCGGCGGCCATGATTTCGCCCACGGCACTCAAGAAGTACGGCAAGGACATCGCCTTCCACCCAGTCGGCACCGGCCCGTTCGAATTTGTCGAGTGGAAGCAGACCGACTACCTGAAGGGCAAGAAATTCGACGGCTACTGGAAACACGGCCTGCCGAAGATCGACACCATCACCTGGAAGCCGGTGGTCGACAACAACACGCGCGCCACCATCATGCAGACGGGCGAGGCCGACTTTGCGTTCACGATTCCGTTCGAGCAGGCCGCGGTGCTCAAGAGCAGCCCGAAGGTTGACCTGATTGCAGCGCCGTCGATCATCCAGCGCTATGTCAGCTTGAACACCAACGTGAAGCCGTTCGACAACCCCAAGGTGCGCCAGGCCATCAACTACGCCATCAACAAGGATGCGCTGACCAAGGTGGCGTTTGCGGGCTACGCCGTGCCGTCTGAAGGCGTGGTGCCGCCGGGCGTTGACTACGCCGTCAAGTTGGGCCCGTGGCCGTACAACCCGGCCAAGGCGAAAGAGCTGCTTAAGGAAGCGGGTTACCCGAACGGCTTCGAGACGCAACTGTGGTCGGCCTACAACCACACGACGGCGCAGAAGATCATCCAGTTCGTGCAGCAGCAACTGGCGCAGGTCGGCATCAAGACGTCGGTGCTGGCGCTGGAAGCCGGCCAGCGCGTCGAGCGTGTGGAAAGCGTGCCCAAGCCGGAAGACGCCGGCGTGCGCATGTATTACGCAGGCTGGTCGTCGTCGACGGGTGAGTCGGATTGGGCGCTGCGTCCGTTGCTGGCATCGGAAGCCATGCCGCCCAAGTCGTTCAACACCGCGTACTACAAGAACGAGCAGGTGGATGCCGACATCGCCGGCGCACTGCGCACGACCGATCGCGCTGAGAAGTCGAAGCTCTACACCGACGCGCAGAAGCGCATCTGGGAAGACGCACCGTGGGCCTTCCTGGTGACGGAGAAGATCGTCTACGCGCGCTCGAAGCGTCTGTCGGGTGCCTATGTGGCACCGGACGGCTCGTTCAGCTTTGAAGACGTCGACATCAAGCAATAAGCCTCATTGCCGTACCGGCCCGCGCAATCTTTGCGCGGGCCATTGAATTGCCGCCTGCGGTGGATTTGCCATGCTGAACTACTTCATTAAACGTGCGCTGGGCGTGATCCCGACACTGCTGATCGTGGCAGTGCTGGTGTTCCTGTTCGTGCATCTGTTGCCCGGCGACCCGGCGCGTTTGGCCGCCGGCCCCGAAGCGGACGAGACGACGGTCGATCTCGTCCGCAAGGACCTGGGCCTGGACAAGCCGATGCACGAGCAGTTCGTGCGCTTCTTCGCCAACGCCGCTCGCGGAGAGTTCGGCAACTCCATCCGCACCAAGCGTCCGGTGAGCGAAGAGATTGGCGAGCGC
Source organism: Ralstonia sp. OTU4908 (assembly GCF_038440115.1). Taxonomy (NCBI): domain Bacteria; kingdom Pseudomonadati; phylum Pseudomonadota; class Betaproteobacteria; order Burkholderiales; family Burkholderiaceae; genus Ralstonia; species Ralstonia sp. OTU4908. The sequence goes on from NZ_JASATD010000010.1 coordinate 102,774, forward strand.
TTCTGGCCAACGCTCAACCTGACGATCACCAGCATGGTGTGGGCGGTGGTCTTCGGCATGGTGATCGGTATCACATCCGCCGTGTGGCGCAACAAGTGGCCGGACCGCCTGGGCATGACGCTCGCCGTGTCGGGCATTTCGTTCCCCGCGTTCGCACTGGGCATGCTGCTGATGGAAGTGTTCTCGGTGCAGCTTGGCTGGCTGCCAGCCATCGGTGCGGACACCTGGAAGCACTACATCCTGCCCTCGCTCACGCTGGGCGCTGCGGTGGCCGCCGTGATGGCGCGCTTCACGCGTGCGTCGTTCGTGGAAGTGCTGCAGGAAGATTTCGTGCGCACCGCCCGTGCCAAAGGCGTGCGCGAGACTGTGGTGGTCATCAAGCATTGCCTGCGCAACGCGATGATCCCGGTGGTCACGATGATGGGCCTGCAGTTCGGTTTTCTGCTGGGCGGCTCGATTGTCGTGGAGAAGGTGTTCAACTGGCCAGGCCTCGGCCGTCTGCTGGTGGATGCGGTGGAAATGCGCGACTACCCGGTCATCCAGGCCGAGGTGCTGCTGTTCTCGCTGGAGTTCATCCTGATCAACCTCGTGGTGGACATGCTGTACACCGTCATCAACCCCACCATCCGCTACAAGAAGTAAGGGCCCATCATGACGCAGGCATCCAATCCGGCCATCGCTGCACAAGCTTCGACCGAGCCCGTCCGCACCCCGTGGACGGAGTTCTGGCGCAAGTTCCGCAAGCAGCATCTGGCGATGGGCGCCGGTGTGTTCGTGATCGCGCTGGTACTGATCGCCATCCTCGCGCCGCACATCGTGCCGTTCGATGCGGAGAACTATTTCGACTACGACGCGCTCAACGCGGGCCCGTCGGCGCAGCATTGGTTTGGCGTCGATTCGCTGGGCCGCGACATCTTCAGCCGCATCCTGATGGGTACGCGCATCTCGCTGGAAGCGGGCTTCGTGTCGGTCATCATCGGCGCCATCGTCGGCACCATGCTCGGCCTGCTAGCCGGCTACTACGAAGGCTGGTGGGACCGCATCGTCATGCGCATCTCCGACGTACTGTTCGCCTTTCCCGGCATCCTGCTGGCCATCGGCATTGTGGCCATCCTGGGCAACGGCATGATCAACGTGATCTTTGCCGTGGCGGTGTTCAGCATTCCGGCGTTTGCGCGGCTGGTGCGCGGCAATACGCTCATGCTCAAGCACCTGACGTATGTGGAAGCTGCGCGCAGCATCGGCGCGTCGGACTGGACGATCATCATGCGGCACATCCTGCCGGGCACGATTTCGTCCATCGTCGTGTATTTCTCGATGCGGATCGGCACCTCGATCATCACCGCCGCCAGCCTCTCGTTCCTGGGCCTGGGTGCACAACCGCCCACGCCGGAGTGGGGCGCGATGCTCAACGAAGCGCGCGCCGACATGGTGACGGCGCCGCATGTGGCGATCTTCCCAAGCCTGGCCATCTTCCTGACCGTGCTGGCGTTCAACCTGCTGGGCGACGGCCTGCGCGACGCGCTGGATCCGAAGATCGACCGTCGCTGAGTTGGTCGCATGTCTTTAAGCCTTCCGCACATCGGCGCTCTGCCGGCCGGCACACGCAACAGCATCACCGACGTGGCTGGCGTGACCGTCGGCCACGCAACGATTGCCGGCGGCGACATCCAGACCGGCGTGACGGTAGTACGCCCGCATGCCGGCGACCCGTTCCTCGACAAGGTGCCGGCCGCCAGCGTGGTGCTCAACGGTTTCGGCAAGAGCATCGGCCTGGTGCAGGTGGACGAGCTGGGTGTGCTCGAAACGCCGATTGCGCTGACCAACACGTTCGCTGTGGGTGCGGTGGCGCAGGCGCAGATCCGCCAGGCGGTTGCCGCCAACCCGCAGATCGGCCGCGCGTGGTCGACCGTCAATCCGCTCGTCTTCGAATGCAATGACGGCTATCTGAACGACCTGCAGGCGTTTGCCGTGCAGGACGTGCACTACGACGCGGCCTACGCTGCGGCAGCCCAAGCGTTCGAGCAAGGCGCGGTGGGGGCAGGGCGCGGGATGTCGTCGTTTGGCGTGAAGGGCGGCATCGGTTCTGCGTCGCGCGTGGTGACACTCGCCGACGGCGCACAACGTACGGTCGGCGCGCTCGTGCTGTCCAACTTTGGCGTGACCAAAAACCTGACACTAGGGGGGCGCAACGTCGGTGCGGAATTGGCGAGCGCGCTCGCCGCGGCCACACCGGAGTCGGAGAAGGGTTCAATCATCATGCTGCTCGCCACCGACGCGCCGCTGGACGCGCGCCAGTTGCGCCGCCTCGCCTTGCGCGCGGGCGCCGGCCTGGCACGTACCGGCTCCGTCTTCGGCCATGGCAGCGGCGATATCGCACTGGCGTTCTCCACTGCCTACACCTTGCCGCACGAGGGCGTGCGCGCCATGCCAGCCGTCTCCATGACACACGAATCGCATCTCGACCCGCTGTTCCAGGCCGCCGCCGACAGCGTCGAACAAGCCATCGTGCACGCGCTGTTCCGCGCAACAGCCGTCACCGGCCGCGACGGCAACACCCGCCGCGCACTGACCGAATTGCTCTGACCTGACTCATGCGAATCCTGATTTCCGCCGACATCGAAGGCGTGGCCAACGTGTTCCACCCCGAGCAGACGCGCGCCGGCAACGGCGAATACGAACGCGCCCGCCGCTGGATGACCGCCGAAGCCGACGCCGCCGTGCGCGGTGCCTTCGACGGCGGCGCCACGGACGTGCTCGTCAACGATTCGCACGGAGGTTTCCGCAACCTCATCCCCGATTCCATCGACCGCCGCGCACGCTTCGTCCTCGGCAAGCCGCGCTACCTGAGCATGATGGCCGGCGTGGACGGCTGCGACGCCGTCTGCATGATCGGCTACCACGCGCGCGCCGGCAGCCGCGGCGTGCTGGCACACACCATCAACAGCTTTGCCTTCGCGCGCGTCTGGTTCAACGAGCAGGAATTGGGCGAGGCCGGCCTCTACGGCGCCCTGGCCGGCGAGCGCGGTGTGCCGGTGGCCGTGGCCAGCGGCGACGACGTGTTCATCAAGGAAACCAAGCCGCTGCTGCCGCACACCACGTTCGTCGAGACCAAACAGGCGGAAGGACAGAACGCCGGCACATCGCTCTCGCCCGAGCAGTCGTGCGAGGCGATCTATGCGGCGGTAAAGGCCACGGTGCGGCGCGGTCATTTCAGCATGCCGCTACGCCTCCAGGCACCGATCGTCTGCCGCCTGCAGACGCAAACGCCCGCATTGGCCGACCTCTTCTGCCAATGGCCCGCCCTGGAGCGCGTCGACGGCACGATGCTGCGCTTCGCCGCCGACTCCGTGGAACATGCCGTGCGCATGCTCAACAGCCTCTCCGCCATGTCCGCGATGCTGCGCTGAGAAAGGTGTGGCGCAAGTCATGGCGCCATCCCACGCACTCAGACGGTGTGGCCGTTGACGTTCCTGCCCTAGATGGCGCCTTGAATTTCTGTAAGCGGGCGGAAGAAAGACGGGGAACTGTCTGAGCACAGCGAGTTTTCCCCGTCTCCGTCCGGTTACAGAAATTCAAGGAGTGGGTCGCCAACTCGGGCGCGCCTTTCTTTGCCTACCTTTGTTTGGCAAGACAAAGAAAGTAGGTCGGCCCCGCCAGGGGACGAAACAGGGATGGACCAAAAACGCCAACCCCAGCGTAAACTTCAGGACATCCAACCCCGAAGGAGCCCCCCCATGACCCGCGCACTCACACTCGGCATGCTGCTGTGTGCGCTAGCACTAACGGCTTGCGACCGTCGCCCATCCCCGAACCCGCCCACGCCGCAGACGTCGAAAGCCGAAAAGGCGGCCGCCGCGCTCGCCAAGGCCGCCGCAGAATTCAAATGCCCCGCGCCATCGGGCCGCTTCATGATCGACGACGGCACCAACCGCGGTCCCAAGCAACCCGTGCGCACCAACTGCACCACCGCCTACGCCACCTGCGACGCACAGTCGCACGCCGTCTTCGACCACTGCCCAAGCGGCCAGGTGTTCGATCAGCGCTTTTCCATTTGCGTTGTGAAAGACGCCTGTGACGAGATCAAGTCCTGACGCTGTTTCCGTTGTTTCCGCTGTGACGGCCGTTGCAGCCTCGCCGGAGTGTTGCACTCGGCGCGTCGGGTTCCGAACGTCAAATGCGCGGTTCAAAGCCCGGCGCATGGGGTTCTGAACGGCAATCTTCGAGTCCAGAACCAAAGATGTGGGGTTCGGAACCCGGAGACCAGGCGTTCCGAACCCCACACATGGCGTTCTGAACGTCAATCGCGGCGTTTGTAACCGGAAACGCGGCGTTCGCAACCCGGACCACGGCGTTCCGAACGCCAACCTGCCGAGTTCCGAACCCCACGCGTGCGGTTCGGAACCCCATTCGCCTAAAGCGCCTCGCGCGTAACCAGGAACACCTGGTCTTCACCTGCGCTGGTCGGCAGCCAGACCAGGTCCAGATCCGGGAACGCCGCCTCAACGTTTTCACGCTCGTTACCGATTTCCACCACCAACACGCCATGCGGCTTCAGGTGACGCGGTGCATCGGCCAGGATGCGGCGCACGATGTCCATGCCGTCGTTGCCTCCTGCCAGCGCCATGTGCGGCTCGGCACGGTACTCGGGCGGCAATGCCTGCATCGATGCCTCGTTCACGTACGGCGGGTTCGTCAGGATCACGTCGTAATGCACGCCCGGCGGCAGCGGCGCATACAGGTCGCCTTCGTGCAGGCGGATGCGGTCTTGCAGGCGGTATTCGTCGACATTGCGATTGGCCACTACCAGTGCATCCGGCGACAGGTCCACTGCGTCGATGGTCGAGTTGGGCCATTGCAGCGCCGCCAGGATCGACAGGCAGCCCGAGCCGGTACACAGCTCCAGCACATCGGTCGGACCGTCTTCCTGGTCGATCCACGGTTCCAGCCCGTCTTCCAGCAATTCGCCGATGAAGCTGCGCGGCACGATCACGCGTTCGTCCACGTAGAAGCGCATGCCGTGCATGAATGCCTCGTGCGTGATGTACGCGGCGGGCACGCGGTCGACAGCACGGCGGTCGATCACCTTCAGCACGGCAGCCACTTCTTCGGGCAGCAGGCGTGCGTCCAGGAACGGCTCCAGCGTATCGATCGGCAGATGCAGCGTGTGCAGGATCAGGTAAGCGGCTTCATCGTAGGCGTTCTCGCTGCCGTGGCCGAAGACAAGCCCGGCGGCGGTGAAGCGCGACACGGCGTAGCGCAGCAGGTCGCGAACGGTCGTGAACGGGTGGGAGGAGGGCAGGGTGGGCGTGGGCATCTTCGGCTCAATGTTGTTGTGCGGCCAGCAAATCGACGTAAGCGACGTCGAGCTGGTCGGATTCGGCAATGCCGAGGATTTGCATCAGGGCGTGCGCGATGGCCACGCCATCGTCTTCGGATTGGTCTTCGCGCAGCACGACTTCAAGTTCAACGAAATCGCCAAGGTCTTTCACCGCATCCACATGAATGCGCGTCTGGCCCGCGAGATAGAGCTGGCGCAACTTGATGACGCGGCCGGCGGTGCCGATGGCGGCGGCCAGCGTGGCGCGCAGGGCGTCGGGCGCGCTGGTCGGAACGATGTGGTAGCTGGACACGCGCGGGCCGGCGCTGTTGGCGCGGAAGTAATGGATCAGCTCGCCGCGCCCGGTCGAGAACTGCCGCAGCTTCAGGCGCCCATTCGCACAGGCAAAGAACGTGTCGTCCTGCTCGATGCGCTCGGGGCCGGAATCCGCGATGGCAGCCGCGCGCTCAATGAGTGCAGCCACATCGTGCACATGCGCCTTGATCTCCACGTTGCGCGCCATCGGGGCAACCTCAGGCGATCAACGTTTCCAAGACGCGGCGATACACGTTTTTCAGCGGCTCGATAAACGCCACTTCGACGTGTTCGTCGATCTTGTGGATGCTCGCGTTCGGCGGGCCGAACTCGATCACCTGCGGGCAGATCTTGGCGATGAAGCGGCCGTCCGAGGTACCGCCCGTGGTTGACAGTTCGGTGGTCACGCCGCATTCGGCCTGGATGGCGGAGGCGAGGGCATCGGACAGCTCGCCGCGCTCGGTCAGGAAGGGCTCGCCGCCCAGCGTCCAGTCGAGCGTGTAGTCGAGGCCGTGCGCATCGAGGATGCCGTGCACACGCGCCTTGAGGCCGTCTGGCGTGCTGGCGGTCGAGAATCGGAAGTTGAAGTCGATCGTGACGTGGCCGGGAATGATGTTCGTCGCGCCCGTGCCGCCGTGGATATTCGACATCTGCCACGTGGTCGGCGGGAAGTATGCATTGCCGTCGTCCCAGTTTGCGGCGGCCAGCTCAGCCAGCGCCGGGGCAGCCAGGTGGATCGGGTTCTTGGCCAGATGCGGGTACGCGATGTGTCCCTGCACACCATTCACTGTGAGCTTGCCCGACAGCGAACCGCGCCGCCCGTTCTTCACCATATCGCCGAGGGTCGACACCGAAGTCGGCTCACCGACCACGCAGTAATCGAGGCGCTCGCCGCGTGCGCGGAGCAGGTCGCATACCTTGACGGTGCCGTCGTGCGCGGGGCCTTCTTCGTCGCTGGTGATCAGAAAGCCGATCGAGCCGGCGTGGTCCGGGTGCTTGGCAACAAATTCCTCCGAGGCCACCACGAAGCCCGCAATCGACGTCTTCATGTCGGCCGCGCCGCGGGCGTAGAGCTTACCGTCACGGTGCGTGGGCACGAACGGATCGGAACTCCATTGCTCGACGGGGCCGGTCGGCACCACATCGGTGTGGCCTGCGAACACGAGCAGCTTGCCGTCGGCGCCGGCGCGCCCGCGCTTGACGGCCCACAGGTTGGTTACCCGAAAGTGGTCCGGGCCGCTGATCACGGTTTCGCATTGGAACCCGGCGGCGGTCAGGCGTTCGATCAGCACGTCCTGGCAGCCCTTGTCTTCGGGCGTGACGGAGCGGCGGCGGATCAGGTCTTCAGTGAGGGCAAGCGTGGGCTGCATGACGGTGACGATGTTGTCGTTATTGTTAGAAGAGGGCGGCGTACTGGTCCGCCGAGAAACCGACGTTGACGCTCTTGCCGTGCACCAGCACCGGCCGCTTGATCAGCGACGGGTTGGCCTGCATCAGCGCGATTGCGCCAGCCTCGTCTTCAGCGCGGGCCTTGTCGGCATCCGACAGTGCGCGCCACGTGGTGCCCTTGCGGTTGAGCAGCGTGGTGAGCGGCACATGCTTGAGCCAGCCGGCCAGCATGTCGGCGCTCACGCCTTGCTTCTTGAAATCGTGAAACGTGTAGGCAACGCCGTTCGATTCGAGCCACGTGCGGGCTTTCTTCACGGTGTCGCAATTGGGGATGCCATGCAGAGTCGTCATGGTGGGATTCGCAATCAGTGTCGAGAGGCTTGCAGGGCAAAGGAGAGCGCGGCAACCGCCAATGCAAAGCCGACGGACGCCAGCCATGTCATGCGCTTGAGGCGGCGCTCCAGCCGCGCGGCCTCGTCGCGCAGGGCGTCGATCGTGATGGCGTGCTGTTCGGCCAGCAGCTTGACGGATTCGGCCTGCTGCAGGATCGCCGCTTCCAACTCGGCAATCCGCGTATTCGGGTCGGGCGCTGCGCCTTCTGCGCGGGCAGGGTCGGCGCCAGTCTTCTTGCGGTTCTTGAACTTGTCGATGGTCTTGTTCGCCTGCTCCAGGATGGTGGGCAGCAGCGACAGGACGGTACCGATGGTGTTTGGATCAAGACCCATGATGCGTTGGCGCAGCTTGCCGAAGCGGGTGCCGGTGGCATTGGGTTCGGACATGGCTGCGCTTGAAGTGGTTGGCATGCCTGCAAGACTAGCAGGCATGCCTTGCGCCGGGGCTTAGTCGCCGCGCAGCAGCTCGTTCAGGCCAACCTTGGCGCGCGTCTTGGCGTCGACCTTCTTGACGATCACGGCGCAGTACAGGCTGTGCGAGCCGTCCTTCGACGGCAGGTTGCCCGCCACCACCACCGAGCCCGCCGGGATGCGGCCGTAGCTGACTTCACCGGTTTCGCGGTCGTAGATCTTGGTCGACTGGCCCAGGTACACGCCCATCGAGATCACCGAGTTTTCTTCAACGATCACGCCTTCCACCACTTCCGAGCGGGCACCGATGAAGCAGTTGTCTTCGATGATGACCGGGTTGGCCTGCAGCGGCTCCAGCACGCCGCCGATGCCCACGCCGCCCGACAGGTGGACGTTCTTGCCGATCTGTGCGCACGAACCGACGGTGGCCCACGTGTCGACCATCGTGCCTTCATCCACATAGGCGCCGATGTTCACGTACGACGGCATCAGCACGGCGTTCTTGGCGATGAACGAGCCACGGCGCGCCACGGCCGGCGGCACGACGCGGAAGCCGCCCGCCGCGAAGTCTTCGGCCGTGTAGTTGGCGAACTTGCTCGGCACCTTGTCGTAGAACTGCGTGAAGCCGCCGGCAGCCATCGGTGCGTTATCTTCCAGGCGGAACGACAGCAGCACGGCCTTCTTGATCCACTGATTGACGATCCACTCGCCGTCCTTCTTCTCGGCCACACGCAGCGCGCCACGATCAAGTTGCCCGATCACGTTGGCGACGGCTTCGCGGATATCGGCCGGAGCGGACTTGGGCGACAGGTTGGCGCGGTCTTCCCACGCTTGGTCGATCAGGGATTGCAGTTGTTGCGTCATGGTCTTGTTGGCTCTCGGAGAGGAAACAGAAGAGAAAATTACGGATCAGCGTTGCTGGCAGAACTCGACAATCCGGCGCGCGCCTTCGAGGCATTCGTCCACGCCGGCCACCAGCGCGATGCGCACGTAGTCCTGGCCCGGGTTCGTGCCATGCGCCTCGCGGGCAAGGTAGCTGCCCGGCAGGACGGCGACGTTCTTGGCGGCCAGCAGCTGGCGTGCGAATTCAGTGTCCGACAGGCCCGTGCGCTTGACGTTGGCCCACAGGTAGAAGGCGGCGTCGGGCAGGGCCACGTCCAGCACCTCGGCCAGCATCGGCGTGACCTGTTGGAACTTCTTGACGTATTGCGCGCGGTTGTCGCGCACATGGGCCTCGTCGTTCCACGCAGCGATGCTAGCGGATTGCACCGACGGGCTCATCGCGCTGCCGTGATACGTGCGATACAGCAGGTATGCCTTGAGCAGCTTGGCGTCGCCGGCCACGAAACCGGAGCGCATGCCCGGCACGTTGGAGCGTTTGGACAGGCTGGAGAACATCACGAGGCGGTCAAAGCCTCGGCCCAGCTTGTGCGCGGCCTGCAGTGCGCCGAGGGGCGGGTTGGCCTCGTCGAAATAGATTTCGGAGTAGCACTCGTCCGACGCGATGATGAAGCCGTATTCGTCCGACAAGGCGAAGAGTTGCTTCCAGTCTTCGAGGGTGAGCACGGCGCCGGTCGGGTTGCCGGGGCTGCATACGAAGACGAGCTGCACGTTGCGCCATTCTTCGGGCGTGATCGCGGCGAAATCGGGTGCGTAGTTGCGCGCCGGGTCGCTGTTGGCGAACAGGGGCGTGGCACCGGCCAGCAGCGCCGAGCCTTCGTAGATCTGGTAGAACGGGTTCGGGCACAGCACACGGGCACCGGGCTTGCTGCCGTCAATCACGGTCTGGGCGAACGAGAACAGCGCCTCGCGCGAGCCGTTGACGGGGATGACTTCAGTGGCTGGGTCGACCTTAGGCAAGCTGTACCGGCGCTCCAGCCATGCGGCGATGCACTGTCGCAGTGCATCGGAGCCAAGCGTCGTGGGATAATTCGCCAGCCCGCCGAGCGCCGCCGTCAGCGCGTCTTTCACCAGGGCCGGCGTCGGGTGCTTGGGCTCGCCGATGCCGAAGCTGATCGGCGTATGGGCGGCGCTGGGCGTGACGTCCTTCACAAGCGCTTTCAGTTTCTCGAACGGATACGGCTGCAGGGCGGACAGGCGCGGATTCACGGTGTTGGGCGGCGGTGTTGGGCTGGTCAGCGGACAAGCTTGGCGCTTGCCGGGAAGCCAGAAATTATACGGCCAACGTGTGCTGGCCGCCCCAAGACAATGCGGGCCGCGGCGGATTTCCGCCGTTTTTTTATTGCTTAGATGACATCGATAGCCTCCTCGGCGGACGCTTCCGCTCACCACGAGCCGCAATGGGCGGCTGCACTGTTTATCCTCCTGGGCGCCTCGGTCTGGGGCATTTCCTGGTATCCGTACCGCCTGCTGGCCGGCTGGGGGCTCGGCAGCATGCTGGCTTCGTCGATGACGGGCGCAGCTGCGGCTGTGCTGGCTGCAGTGGTGCTGCGTCGTCACTTTTCGACATTCCAATGGTCGTGGCTGATCCCGGCGCTCGGGATTGCGGCGGGCATCACCAACGCGGGCTTTGTCTGGGGCACGGTGCACGGCACGGTCATGCGGGTGCTGCTCTTGTTCTATCTGACGCCCGTCTGGACGGCGCTGCTGGCGCGCCTGTGGCTGCACGAGCGGCTGGGCTGGCGTGGCGGTGTGCTGCTCGCGCTGGCGCTGTCGGGCGCGGTGATGATGCTGTGGTCGGGCCAGGCCGGCACGCGCTGGCCGGGTTCAGCGGCGGAAGGGGCGGGGCTGATTGCTGGGCTCGCTTTTGCGTGCAACAACGTGCTCTCACGCCTAGCGGGGCAGCGCCATCCGACCATGCGCCCGGAAATGCGCACTGTGGTCGTTTTCGCAGGCTGCGCGCTGGTGGGCTTTCCGGCTGCGCTGATGCTGGATGGCGTGCGCACGATGCCGGCGGCTTTCTCGCAGAGCAATACGTGGCTGCTGCTGGCGGGCATGGCCTGCGTGCTGGTCGGCGGCAATGCGATGGTGCAGCGCGGCCTGCAACGCTTGCCGGCCAATCGTGCGGCGCTGCTGATGCTGTTCGAAATCGTGGTGGCGGCCGCGTCATCGGCGCTGCTGACGGCGGAACGCCTGTCCCCTCAGGAAATGGCGGGCGGCGCCTGCATCATCCTGGCAGGCGCGCTGTCGGGGCTGTCCCGGCGCAAGTAGGCTGCCGGCGTTTCGCAATCCAAGGAGTTGCCGATGTTGCTTCGTTCGATTCTTGCTGCGTTGACGGTTGCGTTGTCGATTGCTTCCACCGCCGCGTACGCCGCTCCGGCAGAGACCGGCCCCGTGTATGGCCCGCGCCTGGAGGGCTTCAAATACCCCGCTCCGGTCAAGCTTTTCAAGTTCGAGTCGCAGGGCAATGCCCTGGAGATGGCGTACCTTGACGTCGCACCCAGGCAGCCGAACGGCCAGGTGGCGGTGCTGCTGCACGGCAAGAACTTCTGCGCGGCCACCTGGGAAGGCACGATCGCCGCGCTGACGGGTGCCGGCTACCGCGTGATCGCCCCGGATCAGATCGGCTTCTGCAAATCCAGCAAGCCGCACGCATATCAGTTCACGTTCCAGCAACTGGCGAGCAATACGCATGCGCTGCTGGCGTCGCTCGGGATCGAGCAGGCCATCCTGATCGGCCACTCGACGGGCGGCATGCTGGCGACGCGCTACGCGCTGATGTATCCGAACGCGGTGTCGCGGCTGGTGATGATCAACCCGATCGGCCTGGAAGACTGGAAGGCCAAGGGCGTGCCGTCCATGACGGTCGACCAGTGGTTCGCGCGTGAGAAGCAAACCACCGCCGAGCGCATCCGCGCCTACGAGCAGTCCACGTACTACGCCGGGCAATGGCGCGCGCAATACGAACCGTGGGTGCAGATGCTGGCCGGCATGTACCGTGGCCCGGGGCGCGATCTGGTGGCTTGGAATTCCGCGCTGCTGTACGACATGATCTATACACAGCCCGTCGTCTATGAGTTCAGCCAATTGCGCCCGTCGACGCTGCTGCTCATCGGCCAGAAAGACACCACCGCCATCGGCAAGGACACCGCCCCGCCGGAAGCGCGGGCACAGCTGGGGCATTACCCCGAACTTGGCCGTGCAGCCGCCAAGGCTATCCCGCGCGCGACGTTGGTGGAATTCCCGGATGCGGGCCATGCGCCACAAATCCAGGATCCTGACGCGCTGCACAATGCGCTGCTCGACTGGCTCGCTGCGCCGGAGCCCTCGCGCACCCGTCGCCCGGACTGACGCCGATTGTCATGAACGTGAAACTGCTTACAAATCCGCAGCAATTTGGCCTCCCGTACTGCAAATTTCGTCCATTTTTGTAGCGATTTGATTGGCGGGAGGTTGGGGTGCGAATGGTATGATGGCGCCATCCGCGCCCCTGGGGCGTGCCTTGTCAGTCCACGCCGAACGGCGTGGGTGTGACCGTTAAGGCGCGCTCCTGGGGCGCCCGCTTTATCCCCCTTTTCTGATCCCTTCGAGACGAACACAACGTGCGCCTCTCTTCGATCAAGCTCGCAGGCTTCAAGTCTTTCGTCGATCCGACCAATTTCCACGTTCCGGGCCAGCTTGTCGGCATCGTCGGCCCGAACGGTTGCGGTAAATCCAACATCATCGACGCCGTGCGCTGGGTGCTCGGCGAATCACGCGCCGCGGAACTCCGTGGCGAATCGATGCAAGACGTCATCTTCAACGGCTCCACCCAGCGTAAGCCGGCCGGCCGGGCTAGCGTCGAACTCGTCTTCGACAACGCGGAAGGCCGCGCCGCCGGCCAGTGGAGCCAGTACGCCGAAGTGGCGGTCAAGCGCGTGCTCAGCCGCGACGGCACCTCGTCGTACTTCATCAACAACCAGGCAGTACGCCGCCGCGACATCCAGGACATCTTTCTCGGCACGGGCCTCGGGCCGCGCGCCTACGCCATCATCGGGCAGGGGATGATCTCGCGCATCATCGAGGCCAAGCCCGATGACATGCGCATCTTCCTGGAAGAAGCCGCGGGCGTGTCGAAGTACAAGGAACGCCGCCGCGAAACCGAAAACCGCCTCTCCGACACGCGTGAAAACCTGACGCGCGTGGAAGACATCCTGCGCGAACTCGGCACCAATCTCGAAAAGCTCGAGGGCCAGGCGGAAGTTGCGCAGCGCTTCCAGACGCTGCAGGCAGAAGGCGAAGAGAAGCAGCACCTGCTCTGGCTGCTCCGCAAGCGTGAAGCGCAAGCTGAGCAGGAACGCCATCAGCGCGCAATCGAACAGGCGCAGATCGACCTGGAAGCGCAGACCGCGCAGTTGCGCCATATCGAGGTCGAACTCGAAACGATGCGCGTGGCGCATTACGCGTCGTCCGACGCGATGCACGCCGCGCAGGGCGCGCTGTACGAAGCCAATTCGGAGGTCAGCCGCCTCGAAGCCGAAATCCGCTACGTGGTGGAATCGCGCAATCGCATCCAGCAGCAGATCGCCACGCTGACCGCGCAGCAGGAACAGTGGCATACGCAGGGCGAGCAGGCGCAGGAAGACCTCGCCGCCGCCGAGGAAGAGCTGGCAATGGCCGAGGAGCGTGCTGCGCAGGCCGCAGAGGACGTCGCGCGCAAAGCCGACGAACTCCCCGCCATGGAAGCGCAGTGGCGCGATGCGCAGACCGCGCTGAACGATCAACGCGCCGCGATCCTGCAATCGGAACAGGCCCTCAAGCTCGAAGCCGCACACCAGCGCAATGCCGATCAGGCCCTGCTGCAGCTCGAACAGCGCCGCGAACGTCTGACGCAAGAGTCATCCGGCCTCGACAAGCCGGACGACGTGCAGCTGGAAACGCTGCGTGCCGAACTGGCTGAGCAGGAAGAGGTGCTGGCCGAAGCGCAAGCCGCGCTGGAAGACGCAGAGACACAAGTGCCGCAGCTCGACGAGGCACGCCGCGCCGCGCAGGACCGCGTGCAATCGGAAGCCGCCGCCATCGCTAGCCTGGAAGCGCGCCTCGCCGCGCTCAAGCAGCTGCAGGAGAACGTGCAGACCGACGGCAAGGTCCAGCCGTGGCTGGCCAAGCATGAGCTGAGCGAACTGCCGCGCTTCTGGAAGAAGCTGCAGATCGAGCAGGGCTGGGAGCCCGCACTCGAAGCGGTGCTGCGTGAAAAGCTTGGCGCGCTCGAAGTCTCCAACCTCGATTGGATCAAGGCGTTTGCGGCCGACGCGCCGCCCGCCAAGCTCGCCTTCTATGCGCCCCCGCCCGCAGCGCGTCCGGTCGAGGCGCCGGCGGGGTTGCGTCCGCTGATGTCGCTGGTGCAGGTGACGGAGCCCGGCATGCGCGCCGTGCTGCAAGACTGGCTGGCCGACGTCTACATCGCCGACGACATGCAGGCTGCGCTCGCCGCGCGGCAGACGTTGCCCGAAGGCGGCACGTTTGTGGTCCAGGCCGGGCACTTGATTGGCCGGTCGTCGGTGCAGTTGTACGCGCCCGATTCCGAGCAGGCCGGCATGCTGGCGCGCGCGCAGGAGATCGAGAACCTGCACAAACAGGTGCGTGCGCAGATGCTGTTGGCCGACGAAGCCAAGAGCGCCGCCGTGCGCGCCGAAGCGGCGTACAGCCAGGCCAGCCAGAACCTCACGCAGGTGCGGGCCCGCGCCGAGCAGGCCACGCGTCGCGTGCACGTGCTGCAGATGGATGTGCTCAAGCTGTCGCAGGCGATGGAGCGCTACAACGCACGCAGCGGCCAGATCGACAGCGAGTTGGACGAGATTCGCGCGCAGATCGAAGAGCAGCGTGCCCTCCGTGCCGAATCCGAAGCGACGTTCGAACAGCACGACGCGGCGCTCGCCGACATGCAGGCGCGTTTCGAAGACAGCCAGCAGGCGTTCGAAGCGCTGGAAGTTCGCCTGAGCGATGCGCGCAACGCCTTGCGCGACCAGGAGCGCGGCGCACAGGAGGCGCACTTTGCCGAGCGCAATCTGCAGAACCGCATTGCCGAACTGAAGCGCAACATCCAGGTGGCGAGCGACCAGGCGCAGCAGATCGTGCTGACGCTCGAAAACGCGCGCGCCGAGCTGGAAACCATCAACGAGCAGACCGCGCATACCGGACTGCAGGAAGCGCTGGAGCGCCGTGCCGAGAAGGAAGAAAAGCTCGGGCTGGCACGCATGGAACTGGATGCGCTGACCGCGCAACTGCGCGCGCATGACGAGCAGCGCCTGACCGCCGAGCGCGCCCAGCAACCGCTGCGCGATCGCATTACCGAGTTGCAATTGAAGGAACAGGCCGCGCGCCTGAACCAGGAGCAGTTCACCGAGCAGCTCACCGCTGCCAATGTGGACGAAGCAGCGTTAGCCGAACGTCTGACCGGCGATCTGAAACCGTCGTACCTGCAAGGCGAAGTCACGCGCATCAACAATGCCATCAACGCGCTGGGCCCGGTCAACATGGCTGCGCTCGACGAACTGGCGGCAGCGCGCGAGCGCAAGGGCTTCCTCGATGCACAATCGGCCGATTTGACCGACGCCATCACCACGCTGGAAGACGCCATCCGCAAGATCGACCAGGAAACGCGCGCGCTGCTGCAAGGCACGTTCGACCAGGTCAACTATCACTTTGGCGAGCTGTTCCCGACGCTGTTCGGCGGCGGCCAGGCCAAGCTGATGATGACCGGCGAAGAGATTCTCGATGCAGGCGTGCAGGTGATGGCGCAGCCGCCGGGCAAGAAGAATTCGACCATTCACTTGCTGTCGGGCGGTGAGAAGGCACTGACCGCGATTGCGCTGGTGTTTGCGATGTTCCAGCTGAATCCGGCCCCGTTCTGCTTGCTCGACGAGGTGGATGCCCCGCTGGACGACGCCAACACCGAGCGCTACGCCAACATGGTCAAGCGCATGTCTGACAAGACCCAATTCGTTTTTATTTCTCACAACAAGATTGCGATGGAAATGGCGCAACAGCTCATCGGTGTGACCATGCAGGAACAAGGTGTGTCCCGGATCGTGGCGGTGGACATGGATGCCGCGCTGACCATGGCGGAGGCGGCGTAAATGCAGGACAACAACCTGGTGATGGCCCTGCTGGGCGCAGGCGTGGTGTTTGTGCTCGTGATCGTTGTCTACAACCAGTGGCAGATCCGCAAGGCGCGCCGGCCCGAGGCATATAACCCGGCCGTCGACGAGACGCCCCGCGGCGAAGGCTGGACCGAGCGCGCCGAACCCGCCCTGGGCGGAGAGCGCGACGAAATCAGCCGTGTTGAACCGCGTCTCGAGCCCGGTTTCTCGGCGAAGACGCACACGCCCGCCACGGGCAGCGCCGAAACCGAAGCCGGCGTGATTGGCGCCGAACTCACACCCTCGGGCGACGATGCCGCGCTCGAAGCCGCCGAGATGGAAGCGGCGGCCGAGCCCGCGCCGGGTTCGCTGGAGCCCGCCAATGGCGTGATCGATCCGCTGATCGATTGCATCGTGCCGCTGCATCCGGAACGCGAAGTGTCGGGCGACCGCCTGCTGCCGGCGCTCACCAAGCTGCGCCGCGCAGGCACCAAGCAGGTCCACGTGGAAGGTTTGAACCCTGCCGCCAATGCGTGGGAAGCCATCCGCGCCGGTCAACGCTATCTTGACGTGCAAGTGGCCGTGCAACTGGCCAACC
Source organism: Ralstonia sp. OTU4908 (assembly GCF_038440115.1). Classification (NCBI taxonomy): domain Bacteria; kingdom Pseudomonadati; phylum Pseudomonadota; class Betaproteobacteria; order Burkholderiales; family Burkholderiaceae; genus Ralstonia; species Ralstonia sp. OTU4908. The sequence goes on from NZ_JASATD010000010.1 coordinate 119,220, forward strand.
GCACGGGCCCGCTGAATGCGCTGGAGTTCTCGGAATTCATCAACGCGATCGATCCGCTGTCGGAAGCGGCCGATGCGGTGCCGGAACTGCCGGACATGAACGAGACGATTTCCAATGCGCGCGAACTCGACGCGTTTGCCGCCGAATGCGATGTGCAACTGGGCGTGAGCGTGATCTCCGACGGGGCGCCGTGGTCGGCAGCGTATGTGCAGACGGTGGCCACGCAAGACGGGCTGGTGCTCTCGCGCGACGGCACGCGTTTCACGCGCTTCCACGCCGGTGCCGATGGCGTGCAGCGCGCGCTGTTCACCCTCCAGTTTGGCGACACCAATTTCCTGCGCGATGACCTGACCGTCAAGGCCGGCCGACAGATCACGCTGTTGCTCGATGTGCCGGTGGCGGAAGAAGCAAGCAAGCCCTTCAAGCTCGTGTGCGAATACGCCTACACGCTGTCGCAGCGCATGGGTGCGCAGGTGGTGGACGACAACCTGCGTCCGCTGACGGAGCAGTCGTTCGTCGCCATCCAGAAGCATCTGCGGGTGCTGTACGACAAGCTTGAAGCGCGCGGTATCCCGGCTGGTTCGAGCACCGCGGTGCGCTTGTTCAGCCACTGACGGGCCTACGATGCGCAAGATTGCAGAACCCGCGTCCGGTACCACGCCCGAGGCGCGGGCAGCCTGGCTGCGTGCCGAGCTGAACCGCTACGCCCACGAGTACTACGTGCTCGACCAGCCCAGCGTGCCCGACGCTGAATACGACCGGCTCTATCGCGAGCTGGAAGCGCTGGAGGCCGAACACCCCGAGCTGAAGACACCCGATTCGCCCACGCTGCGGGTGGGCGGCGCCGTCCTGCCCGAATTTGCGGCGGTCAGGCATGTCATCCCCATGCTGTCGATCCGCACCGAGACCGACACCACCCCCAACGGCGCGCGCGCGTTCGACGCCAGCGTAAGGCGCGAGCTGGGCCTTGATGACACCGATCCGCCCGTTGAATATGCCGCCGAACTGAAGTTCGATGGCCTGGCGATCAGCTTGCGCTATGAGCGCGGTTATCTCGTGCAGGCCGCCACACGTGGCGATGGCACCACGGGCGAAGACGTCACGCAGAACATCCGCACGATCCGCCAGATTCCGCTGGGGCTGTCGCCAGTTGATGGCCACGTGCCCGACGTGCTGGAGGTGCGCGGCGAGGTCTACATGCGTCGCGACGACTTCCAGAAGCTCAACGCCCGCCAGCGAGAGCGCGGTGACAAGACCTTCGTCAACCCGCGCAATACCGCAGCCGGTGCCGTCCGCCAGCTCGATCCTAAGATGGCTGCCGAGCGCCCACTGTCGTTCTTCGCCTATGGGCTGGGCGAAGTGGCCGGCTGGAAGGGCATGCCCGGCACGCATTCCAGCATGCTCGACGTGCTGCAGGCGTTCGGTTTCCCGGTCAGTAATGAACGCGCGGCTGTGGCGGGCGGTGAAGGCCTGGTCAGATTCCATGAGGCCATCCGGGCCAAGCGCGACAGCTTGCCGTTCGACATCGACGGCGTCGTCTACAAGGTCAACTCGCTCGCGTTGCAGCGTGAACTCGGCTTTCGCTCACGTGAGCCGCGCTGGGCGGTTGCACACAAATATCCGGCGCAGGAAGCGCTGACCACGGTCGAATCCATTGACGTGCAAGTCGGCCGGACGGGCGCCATCACGCCGGTGGCGCGGCTGGTGCCGGTGTTTGTTGGCGGGGTAACGGTCACCAATGCGACGCTGCACAACGAAGACGAAGTGCGCCGCAAGGATGTACGCGTGGGCGACACCGTGATCGTGCGGCGCGCGGGTGACGTGATTCCCGAGGTGGTGAGTGTGGTGCTTGATCGCCGCCCAATGGATGACGTCCCGGGCAGCGACTTGTTCAATCCGCAGCAGCAGCCCAAGTACCCGCCATTCGAACTGCCGAAGACGTGCCCGGTGTGCGGCTCGCACGTCGTGCGTGAAGAGGGCGAGGCGGTGGCCCGTTGCTCGGGCGGTCTGTTCTGCTCGGCGCAGCGCAAAGAGGCAATCCGCCACTTTGCCGGTCGCCGCATGATGGACATCGAAGGTCTGGGCGAGCGTTACATCGACAACCTGGTCGAGTTGGACTACGTGCACGGCATTGCCGACCTGTACAAGCTCACGCTCGAAGATTTTCTGGAGATGAAGCGCCGTGCGGACGAACGTGATGGCGTGAAGCCCGAGACGGTTTCCGCAGGCAAGATCGCCACCAAGTGGGCCGAGAATCTGCTGGAGGGCATCCAGGCCAGCAAGACGCCTCCGCTGGCGCGCTTCCTGTTTGCGCTGGGCATTCGCCACGTGGGCGAGTCGACCGCCAAGACGCTTGCCGACTGGCTCGGCAGCCTGGCCATGATCCGGCGTGCGCCTGCGCCGCTGCTGCTGGCGCTGCCCGATGTGGGTGCCACGGTGGCTGAAGCCATCGCCGATTTCTTTGCCGAGCCGAAGAACCAGCAGGCGCTCGATGCGCTGCTCGAAGCCGGTGTTGCACCGCAAGGCGAGCATGCGCCCAACGCGAAGCTGCGCGAGAAGCTGGAGCCGGCCGAACTGTACGCCACGCTGGGCGTGCCCAAGCTAACCGCCACGCGCGCAAAGCAATTGGCCGTGGCAGCGCCAACGCTTGCCCAGCTCGCCAGCGTTGAGCCCGATCAGTTGGCTGGCCTGCCCGCGGATGTGACTGCATTGCTGCTCGAATGGCTCGCCTCGCACGACCATCGCGCGCAACTGGCGAAGCTCGACGCGCTGCGCGGCGAGTTGCTCGCTGCCATGCCTGCTGAGGCCGCCGAAGAAGGCGTGCTGGCCGGCAAGACAGTCGTTTTGACCGGCACATTGCCGAATCTCACGCGTGACGAAGCCAAGGCCATGCTGGAAGCAGCAGGCGCCAAGGTATCGGGTTCGGTCTCGAAAAAGACCGACTACGTTGTCGCCGGAGAAGATGCCGGCAGCAAGCTCGCCAAAGCCGAAGAATTGAACGTGAAGGTTCTGGACGAAGCGGGTATGCTCGCGCTGTTAAAAAAACCGGCGGGAGACCAGGCATGATCCGAAACATCCTCAAGATGGGCGACAGCCGGCTGCTGCGCGTTGCCAAGCCGGTCGAGCGTTTCCACACGCCCGAACTGACTGCCCTGATCGAAGACATGTTCGACACCATGGATGCGGCCCGCGGTGCCGGTCTGGCAGCCCCGCAGATCGGCGTGGATCTACAGGTCGTCATCTTCGGGTTCGATCGTAACGACCGGTATCCGGATGCACCGGCCGTGCCGAAGACGGTGTTGATCAACCCCACCGTCGAGCCGCTGTCGGACGAGATGGAAGAGGGCTGGGAAGGCTGCCTCTCTGTACCCGGCCTGCGCGGTGTGGTGCCGCGCTACACGCGCCTGCGCTATACCGGCTTCGACCAGCATGGCCATGCCATCGACCGTATTGCCGAGGGCTTCCACGCCCGCGTCGTGCAGCACGAATGCGATCACCTGCAGGGCGTGCTGTACCCGATGCGCGTCAAGGATTTCACTCGCTTCGGCTTTACCGAAGTGCTGTTCCCGGAATTGCCCGCCCATCACGACGACTGATCGCGACTGCGGGAGCGTCGGACCTGCGGGGGCGGGTAGGCGCGTGTTTCATCCACCACGGAGACGATATGAAGCGCGATGGTTTGAGGGGCTGGCGCCGGTTGGCGCTTGGTGTGGCCATGACTGCGATGCTAGGGCTGGCCGCATGCGCGGGGCCGCAGACGCCGGAAACGACCGCGGCTGCGTCGGCTGCGCAGAAGCCTCAGGGGCCCGTCTGGCAGCGCGTGCATCTTGGTACCGATGCAGCGGGCTACGATTTCCCCGTCTACGCCAACCATCCGCTTGATGGCAACCTCGGCAGCATCCGCGAAGTCGTGTTCGTGCAGCACGGCCTGCAGCGCAACGGAAACGATTACTACACCGCTGGCGCCGAGCTGCTCCAGGCCAGCGGCCGTAATCCCGACGAGGTCCTGCTGATTGCCCCGAACTTTCCCGGTACGCCTGACGAAGGCAAAGGCTTCGACGGCATGCCGGTGTGGTCGGTGGACGGCTGGATTGGCGGCTTCAACGCCACCAATGCACCGTACACGGACCTGAGTTCGCTCAAGGTGCTCGATGATCTGATCGGCTACGTAACCGACCCGGCGCGCGCGCCCAACGTCAAGCGCGTGACGGTGGCAGGCCATTCGGGTGGCGGCCAGGTCGTGCAACGCTACGCCGTGCTCAACAACGTGGATGAAGTCATCCGCAAGCGCGGCATCGATTTGCGCTACGTGATCGCCAACCCGTCGTCGTATCTGTATTTCACGCCGGAGCGACCGCGCGGCAAGGGCTTTGCGCGCTACAGCACCAGCGTCTGCCCGGACTACGATCACTACAAATACGGCATGGTCGACATGGTGCCGTATGCCGCCGGCAAGACCGGTCGCCAATTGTTCAATCGATACGCACAGCGCCACGTGACTTACCTGGTCGGCACACACGACAACGACCCGAATCACCGCGTACTCGACAAGTTGTGCGGTGCCGAGGCCGAAGGCCCGACGCGCCTGGATCGCGCACGCAACTACTGGCGCTACGAGCGCTACCTCGCGGGGCGCAAGCGCGTCAACCATCAGGCGCACGAAGTGGTTGGCGTAGGCCACGAGCAGGCGAAGATGTTCGGTTCGCGTTGTGGCGCACAGGCCGTGTTCGGCATGCCTGCGTCGGCCAACACCTCGGGGGCAGCCTGCCAGGCTCCGCATCTGTAATGTAGGCAGAGCAAAAAAAAACCGGTCAACGCAGGGTGCGCTGACCGGTTTTTTGTTTGGGCCTGAGGCTGCCTCAGAACTTCTCGAACGGCCCCAGGAATCGCCACTGGCCGACCGGCAGATCGCCCAGCACGATGCTGCCCATGCGGATGCGCTTCAGGCCGACCACTTCCAGTCCCACCTGTTCGCACATGCGGCGGATTTGGCGTTTCTTGCCTTCGCGCAGAACAAAGCGCAACTGCTCTTCGTTTTGCCAGCTCACCTTTGCAGGCTTGAGTGCTTCGCCGTCGAGCGACAGGCCAAAGCGCAGCTTCTCCATCAGCTCTTCCGGGAAGACCTTGGAGATGTCGTGCTCGACAACGCCGTCCGGTGAATGCCACACCACGCGCACCAAGTATTCCTTCTCGACCGTCGAATCCTCGCCAATCAGGTGGCGTGCCACGCGGCCGTCCTGCGTCAACACCAGCAAGCCGGTGGAGTCGATATCCAGCCGGCCGGCCGGCGCCAGTGCCCGACGCTGCCACGGCGCGAAGCGCTTGCGCGTAGGATCGCCTTCCCACTGGTTTTCCGGCACGAATAGCGAAACCGCCGGCTGATAGCCGTCTTCCGCCTGGCCCGAAACGTAGCCGACCGGCTTGTGCATCAGCACGGTGACGCGCTCGCCTTGCTCGGATCGCGCCGACTGGTGGATTTCGATGATCGCATCCGGCTTGACGCGCGACCCCAGTTCGGTGACCGGCTCGCCATCCACCAGCACCCAGCCACGCGGAATCCATTCATCGGCCTCGCGGCGAGAGCACAGACCCAGCTCGGACATGCGTTTGGACAGACGGACCAGCCCGCTGGATTCGGTCTGCGCGGCCTGGCGTGGTGCCTGCTCCTCGGCATGACGCGGGGCACGCTCCTCACGCTCGCGCTCGGGCCGTTGCGGACGTGCCGGACGATCATCGAAGCGACGCGGTGGTCGGTCGTTGTCAAAACGACGCGGAGGGCGTTCGTCATCGAAGCGACGCGGAGCCCGGTCATCGCCATAGCGGCGGGGCGGTCGTTGCTCATCGTTGAACCGACGCGGCGGGCGTTCATCGTCAAAGCGTCGTGGAGGCCGCTGGTCGCCATCGCGACGCGGCGCGCGTTGATCGTCGCCATAGCGGCGCGGGCCTTCGTCATCGAAACGACGGGGCGGACGTTGGTCGTCGCTGAACCGGCGCGGGGGGCGTTCGTCGTCAAGGCGGCGCGGCGGACGTTGGTCACCACCACGATGCGGTGCGCGTTGATCGTCGCCATAGCGGCGCGGGCGCTCGTCATCGAAACGACGGGGCGGGCGCTGATCGTCACCGAACTTGCGCGGGGGGCGCTCTTCGTCGAAGCGGCGCGGTGGCAGCTGCTCGTCATTGAACCGGCGTGGCGGGCGCTCTTCGTCAAAGCGTCGCGGAGGGCGTTGGTCGCCATCACGACGCGGCGCGCGTTGATCGTCGCCATAGCGGCGTGGGCGCTCGTCATCGAAACGACGAGGCGGCCGTTGGTCGTCGCTGAACCTGCGCGGCGGGCGCTCATCGTCAAAGCGTCTCGGGGGACGGTCGTTGTCGAACCTGCGCGGCGGACGCTCGTCGTCGAACCGGCGAGGTGGGCGATCTTCGAACCGACGCGGCGGGCGCTCATCGTCGGAGCGGCGGGGCGATCGTGGCTCGTCATTGAACCGACGCGGCGGACGCTCGTCATCAAAGCGTCGCGGCGGGCGATCGCCTTGCATGCGGCGCGGCTTGGCTTCGCGCGTCTGGCCGTCGTCGTCGCGTCGCGCAGGACGTGCGGGGCGAGGCGGCTTACCTGCGCCTTCTTCCGGCTTGGGGCGGCGCTGGGCTGGGCGCAGCGGCTGGCGCTCGCGGTTCAGGTCGGAAGAACGCAGCGGCTTGCCGGTGGAGCGTACGGCATTGCCTTCGTCGTCGCGGCGCACGCCGAGCGTTGCACGCTTGCCCGGGCGGGTGGCGCGCTGAGTCGGGTCGCTGGCGCCGCGCTTGTCGTCGTCGCCCGGAAAATCATCGGAATCGGTAGTCATGAATCTAGACCGGTAAGGCTGGCGCTCAGATGGCGAGCGCATCAAGCAGCTCGCTTTCAAGCTCGAGCTGCAGTTTGTTGTCCTGGGTCAGACGGGTCCCGTCGACCAGGAAGATATCTTCCACGCGCTCGCCGAGCGTGTTGATGCGCGCGGTGTGCACCGACACGCGACGGTGTGCGAGCACGCGGGCAATGGCGTAGAGCAGACCGGTGCGGTCTGTTGCAGAAATGGACAGCAGGTAATACTGGCCGCGCTCGTCCGCCCGCAGGTCGACGCGCGGCTTGATCGGGAAGCTGCGCGACTGCCGCGAGATGCGCCCTCGCGGCGGCTCGGGCAGGGCGGTTTCGCGTGAGATCTGCTCAGCCAGCTCGTGCTCGACCAGCGTGATGATGTCGCGGTAATGGCCGGGCTCCACCAGGCCGCTGCTGGGGTCGGCCACCTGGAAGGTGTCGAGTGCGTAGCCGTGTTTCGTAGTGTGAATCTTGGCGTCCAGAATCGTCAGGCTCTTGCGCTCGAAGTAGCCGCAGATGCGCGCAAAAAGATCAGGCCGATCCGGCGAGTACACCGCCACCTGCAGGCCGACGCCCGCTGGCGAAATGCGTGCTCGCACAATCGGGATCGTCGTGTCGACACGGTTGTAGAAATGCCGCGTGAACCAGGCGATGTCGCGCGCGTCGTGGCGCAGGAACACGCCCACGTCGAGCTGTTTCCACAGTGCCTCGTGTGCAGTGTCGTCCAGCGCGGCCAGGCGCAGCAGGGCGCGCGCTTCTTCCTTGCGGCCTTCGAGCACGGCGTGCGGGTCCGTGGTGGCACCGCCGAGCACGCGCAGCGTCATACGGTACAGGTCTTCCAGCAGCTTGCCCTTCCAGGCGTTCCACACCTTGGGGCTGGTGCCACGGATGTCGGCAACGGTCAGCAGATACAGCGCGGTCAGCCGACGCTCGGAGCCGACCAGATCGGCAAAATGGCGGATGACTTCGGGATCGCCGAGGTCCTGCTTCTGCGCGACCTGGCTCATCGTCAGGTGATGTTCGACAAGCCAGACGATCAAGTCTGCGTCTTCCTTGGCGATGCCGTGTTCCTTGCAGAAGCGCCGTGCGTCGGACATGCCGAGCACGGAGTGATCACCGCCGCGTCCTTTCGCAATGTCATGGAACAGCGCGGCCACGGTCAGCACCCACGGCTTGTCGAAGTTCGCCATCAACTGGCTGCAGAACGGAAACTCGTGCGTGTGCTCTACGATGGCGAAACGGCGGATATTGCGCACCACCATCAAGATGTGCTGATCGACCGTGTAGACGTGGAACAGGTCGTGCTGCATCTGCCCGACGATGCGGCGGAAGTTGACCAGGTAGCGGCCGAGCACGCTGGTCTGGTTCATCAGGCGCAGGGCGTGCGTGATGCCCTGCGGCTGTTGCAGGATCGACAGGAACAGCGCGCGATTGGCCGGATCCTTGCGCCATTTGGCGTCCATCAACGTCCGCGCGTTGTAGAGCGCGCGCATCGTGCTGGCTGCCAATCCCTTGATGCCGCGCGTCTGCTCGTAAAGCAGGAACGTTTCCAGGATGGCCGTCGGCTCGCGCTGGTAGAGATCGGCGTCGGCAATCTCGAGCATGCCTTGCCGTTCGACAAAGCGATCGTTGATCCGCCGCGTGATACCCAGCTCGCTCGGGAACAGCCGCGCCTCGATGTTCTGCAGCACCACGGTATTGAGCTGCGTGACCGCCTTGGCCACCCAGTAATAGCGGCGCATGAGCTGTTCGCTCGCGCGCTTGGCGGTGGTCGGGCGGTATCCGAACGATTCGGCCAGTTGCGTCTGCAGATCGAACACCAATACGTCCTGCCGGCGCCCGGCCAGCAGGTGCAGACGCGCGCGGACGGTTTTGAGCAAGCGCTCGTTGCTGGCCAGCTCCTGCGCTTCACGGCGCGTCAGCAGGCCATTGGCGAGCAGCTCGTTCCAGCTGGAGCCGAAACCAGCCGCGCGCGTCATCCACAGAATGACCTGCAGGTCGCGCAGGCCGCCGGGGCTTTCCTTGCAGTTCGGTTCGAGCGAGTAGGGCGTGTCCTGGTACTTGGCGTGCCGCTGGCGCATTTCCAGCAGTTTCGACTGGAAGAAGTCTGCGGCGTCCAGATGGCCTTGATAGTGCGTCTCGAACGTGCGGTATAACCCTTCGTCGCCCGTCAGCAGACGCGCTTCCAGCAGCGACGTGCGTACTGTTACGTCTTGTGCGGCTTCCTTGATGCACTCGTCGACCGTGCGCACCGAGGAGCCGATGTCCAGCCCCATGTCCCAGCAGCGGCCGATGAAGGCCTCCAGCCGGGCCTCCAAGGCCTTGTCTGCGGTGCCTGGCAGCAACAGGAGGATGTCCACATCGGAATGCGGAAACAGCTCGCCGCGCCCGTAGCCGCCCACGGCAATCAGCGCGCAGGTGGTGGGCATCTGCTCTTCCTGCCAAAGACGCACGAGCGCACGGTCCACCGCGCGCGCCAGCTTGGTCACAAGTTGCTGAACGTTGGCGTGCTGGTCGAACTGCGCGAACAGGTGCGCGCGCTCAGCTTTCAGGGCGTCGCGCGGATGAGTTTCTTCGGCAGGGACGGCGGCAGCGGAGGGCATGAGCAGAGCGTGAATGAAACAGCGACCGGAATGAGCCGGTCGCTGCAGGAGTTGAGCCGGTGCGGGGCGAGATCAGCGGGACGTTACCGCCGCTGAGGTCGCAGCTCGCCCGCGAGGATCAGGCCGTGGCGGGAGCGCCTTCGTGTACGAATTCGGGTGCCGGTGGCGTCAATGCCGACACCGTCAGCACTTCATGGCCGGTTTCCGTCACCAGAAGCGTATGTTCCCACTGCGCCGACAGGCTGCGGTCACGCGTCTTGACCGTCCATTGGTCGGGCATCGTGCGGATGTCGCGCTTGCCCGCGTTGATCATCGGTTCGATCGTGAAGATCATGCCGGCTTTCAATTCCATCCCGGTACCGGGCCGGCCGTAGTGCAGGATTTGCGGATCTTCGTGGAATTTCTTGCCGATGCCGTGGCCGCAATATTCACGCACCACGCTGTAGCCCGCAGCTTCGGCATGCTGCTGGATCACGTGGCCGATATCACCGAGTCGGGCGCCCGGACGCACTGCAGCAATGCCCTTCCACATGCATTCGAACGTCACCTGGGTCAGGCGCTTGGCGAGGATCGAGCCCTCGCCAACAACGAACGTGCGGCTGGTATCGCCGTAGTAGCCTTCCTTGGTGATGACCGTGATGTCGAGATTGACGATGTCCCCATTCTTAAGAACCTTGTCGCCGGGAATGCCGTGGCAGATCACATCGTTGACCGATGTGCAGATCGATGCCGGGAAGGGCGGATAGCCTGGGGGCGCATAGTTTAGCGGTGCCGGCACGGTGCCTTGCACGTCACGCATGTAGGCGTGGCACAGCTGGTCCAGCTTGCCTGTCGTCACGCCGGGTACGACGAACGGCGTGATGTAGTCGAGAACTTCGGACGCAAGCCGGCAGGCCACGCGCATCTGCGCAATGTCTTCGGCGGTGTGAATGGTAACGGCCATGCTGTGACTCTTTCTGCACGCAGGCGCCTGGAGCGCCGCGTCGTGGCTAAAGGACGAATTATCGCACCAAAGCGCCCCGGCCGGGGTTTTCGGGCGGCGGGCGCCAGTCTTGCTCGGTTTGTCGCGGATACTCGGAAGGTCTTGAGTTGATTGGGTTTTTGCCGCTATAATCGCTGGCTAAGCAGTTGCCGGTCGTGTGGCCGGTGGCGCTTGAAATCGCGAGCCGCTTCACCGCGGGTGTTTTTCGTATCGCATGCGAAGAATGTCTGAGGCGACTTTAGACCTAACCCGACTGGAGAATTTCATGTCCGTAACCATGCGCGAAATGCTGGAAGCCGGTGTCCACTTTGGCCACCAGACCCGCTTCTGGAACCCCAAGATGGCCCCTTACATCTTCGGCCATCGCAACAAGATTCACATCATCAACCTGGAAAAGACGCTGCCGATGTACCAGGACGCACTGAAGTACGTGCGCCAACTGGCAGCCAACCGGGGCACCATTCTGTTCGTCGGCACGAAGCGTCAATCGCGTGAGATCCTGGCTGAAGAAGCGGCTCGCGCGGGTATGCCGTTCGTCGACAGCCGCTGGCTCGGCGGCATGCTGACCAACTTCAAGACGGTCAAGACCTCGATCAAGCGCCTGAAGGACATGGAAGTCGCCAAGGAAGCCGGCGCGACCGAAACCATGAGCAAGAAGGAAGCGCTGATGTTCGAACGCGAAATGGACAAGCTGGTGAAGTCCATTGGCGGCATCAAGGACATGGGCGGCATTCCGGACGCCATCTTCGTGGTGGACGTTGGTTACCACAAGATTGCCGTGACCGAAGCTGCCAAGCTGGGTATTCCGGTGATCGGCGTGGTTGACACGAACCACTCGCCGGAAGGCATCGACTACGTCATCCCGGGTAACGACGACTCGAGCAAGGCTGTTGCACTGTACGTGCGCGGCGTGGCCGACGCGATCCTGGAAGGCCGTGCGAATGCGGTCCAGGAAGTGGTTGAAGCCGCTCGCGGCGGCGACGACTTCGTCGAAGTCCAAGAAGGCTAAATACAAGAAGGCGGGCGCCCGCGGCTTGATTGCGCGGGACGCGTGCCAGGCCGCACCTGATGGAGCCCATCAGGGTTGACGGCCAGACAGGGGCGCGTAACAAACGCCCCTTTTTTTTGAAATTTGTCATGCGGATGCCCCACGCGCGTCGTATCTCGTGGGGCGGCCGGATGGAAACCGGACGACAGGCCGGCGCGAGGCGAAGACTGATCCGCGCGCGACCGGACGACGATCTGAAACAAGGAGCATGAGAATGGCGGCAATTACCGCAAGCATGGTTGCAGAACTGCGCGCGAAGACCGACGCGCCGATGATGGAGTGCAAGAAGGCCCTGACCGAAGCCGAAGGCAACCTGGAAAAGGCCGAAGAGATCCTGCGCGTGAAGCTGGGCAACAAGGCCGGCAAGGCCGCCTCGCGCATCACCGCTGAAGGCGTGGTGGCCGCTGCCGTGGAAGGCAAGACTGGCGCGCTGGTCGAGATCAACTGCGAAACCGACTTCGTCTCGAAGAACGATTCGTTCCTGGCCTTCGCCAACTCGGTCGCAGCACTGATTGCCAAGAACAACCCGGCTGACGTTGCGGCTGTCGGCGCCCTGCCGCTGTCGCAAGACGGCTTCGGCCCGACGGTGGAAGACGTACGCGTGGGCCTGATTGGCAAGATCGGCGAGAACATGACGATCCGTCGCTTCCAGCGTTTCGAAGGCACTCAGCTGACTTCGTACCTGCACGGTACCCGCATCGGCGTGATGGTGGCATTCGAAGGCAACGAAGTGGCAGCCAAGGACGCAGCAATGCAGGCTGCCGCGATGAAGCCCGTGTCGCTGTCGGCTGACGACGTGCCTGCCGAGCTGGTCGCCAAGGAGCGCAGCGTTGCCGAGCAGAAGGCTGCAGAATCGGGCAAGCCGGCTGAAATCGTTGCCAAGATGGTCGAAGGCAGCGTGCAGAAGTATCTGAAGGAAGTCTCGCTGCTGAACCAGCCGTTCGTGAAGAATGACAAGCAGACCGTTGAGCAAATGCTCAAGGCCGCCAACACGACCGTGAAGGCTTTCACCCTGTACGTGGTGGGCGAGGGCATCGAGAAGAAGCAAGACGACTTTGCCGCTGAAGTGGCCGCCCAAGTGGCCGCCGCCAAGCAACAGGCGTAATGCTGCAGCGGCTGTCTCCAACGGTGCGGCGAGCCGCCTTCCGGCGCAGGCCGGCAGGGGTCGTTTCCACCATTGGCGCAGCCGTATAATGCCAAACAGACAGGGCACCGAAAGGTGCCCTGTTTGCAGGTGCAGCCTGCTTGCGCGGGCATCGTTGGTGATTTTTCCGACGGCTTCCGCGCAAGAAGGTTGCGGGATGTGCGAAGTCCCCGCTTTGCACGTCGTCGTCATATCCGCAGCGTCATTTCCCCTTTCCTGTTTCCCGTACCAGGAATCGTCACGAGGATCTCCATGCCTGCCTACAAGCGCGTTCTACTCAAACTTTCCGGCGAAGCCCTGATGGGCGACGATGCCTTCGGCATCAACCGCAGCACCATCGAAGGGATGGTCAACGACATCGCTGAAATCGTGAAGCTGGGCGTGCAGGTGGCAGTGGTGATCGGCGGCGGCAATATCTTCCGCGGTGTCGCGGGCGGCGCCGCCGGCATGGACCGCGCCACGGCCGACTACATGGGCATGCTGGCCACCATGATGAACGCGCTGGCCCTGCAGGACGCCATGCGTCATGCCAACCTCGAAGGCCGCGTTCAATCGGCGCTGCGCCTGGACCAAGTGGTCGAACCGTACATCCGCCCGCGTGCCATCCGCCAGTTGGAAGAAGGCAAGATCGTCATCTTCGCCGCCGGCACCGGCAACCCGTTCTTCACGACCGACACCGCGGCGGCGCTGCGCGGCTCGGAAATCGGCGCAGAGATTGTGCTCAAGGCCACCAAGGTCGATGGGGTCTACACTGCCGATCCGAAGAAGGACCCGAGCGCCACGCGCTACACCACGATTACTTTTGACGAAGCCATTTCGCGCAACCTGCAGGTGATGGACGCGACCGCTTTCGCGCTGTGCCGCGACCAGAAGCTGCCGATCAAGGTGTTCTCGATCCAGAAGCCGGGCGCGCTCAAGCGCGTGATCCTGGGTGAAGACGAAGGCACGCTGGTGCACGTCTGAAGCCGTCGGAAAGCCGCATAGCAGGCGCCTTTTTTTACCGTTCGCTGACCCTGCGTAAATGGCGTTGGCGAGCGGCTTCCATGTAAAATCGCCTATTGTCTTTTTGGTCTTGCCGGTGCCCTGTGCCCTGTGCCGTGTTCCGGGGTGCATGTTCGGCAGACCGCCGTTATCGTTCGGAGGAAGTATGAGCGTCGCCGATGTCAAGAAGAATGCCGAGCAGAAGATGCAGAAGTCGATCGAGGCTCTGAAGACCGATCTGGCCAAGATCCGTACTGGCCGTGCCCACACCGGTCTGCTCGATCACGTGCAAGTTGACTACTACGGCTCGATGGTGCCGATCAGCCAGGTTGCCAACGTGACGCTGGTGGACGCACGCACGATTGGCGTGCAACCGTGGGAAAAGAAGATGGTGCAAGCCGTCGAAAAGGCCATCCGTGAAGCGGACCTCGGCCTGAACCCCGCCACGATGGGCGACATCATTCGCGTGCCGACCCCCGCCCTGACCGAAGAGCGCCGCAAGGAGCTGACCAAGGTCGTGAAGGGCGAGGGCGAGGATGCCAAGGTCGCCGTGCGCAACCTGCGTCGCGATGCCAACGAACAGCTCAAGAAACTGGTGAAGGACAAGGCAATCTCGGAAGACGACGAGCGTCGCGGTGGTGACGACATCCAGAAGCTGACCGACAAGTTCGTCGCCGAGATCGACAAGCTGGTCGCCGAGAAAGACAAGGAAATCATGACGGTGTAAGGCCGTCTCCCGTCGCCGGCGCATTGGGTGCAGGCGGTGGGAAGCCCGATTCATGCATATCAGTTCCACACTGGCGGTGCCAGACACCGCCGACACGCCGCGCCACGTTGCCGTCATCATGGACGGTAACGGCCGCTGGGCCACCGAACGGCACCTGCCTCGCGTGGCCGGGCATAGCCGCGGCCTCGATGCCGTACGTGCAACCGTTGAAGCGGCTGCGCGCCGTGGCGTCGGCTACTTGACGCTGTTTGCTTTCAGCTCCGAAAACTGGCGTCGCCCGGCAGAGGAAGTCACCTTCCTCATGAAGCTGTTCATGACGGCGCTGCGCCGCGAAGTGAGCAAGCTTCATGACAACGGCATCCGCCTGCGCGTGGTGGGCGATCTGTCGGCATTTAGCCCGCGCATCCAGCTCTTGATTCGAGAAGCGGAAGCCAAGACAGCCGCCAACCCCGGGCTGACCGTCACGATTCTCGCCAACTACGGTGGGCGCTGGGACATCCTGCAGGCTATGCGCGCGTTGTTGGCAGCGCAGCCCGGCATTGCACCCGACGCCATCACAGAAGAGATGCTGGCGCCGTACATGGCGCTGTCCTATGCGCCGGAGCCGGATCTGTTCATCCGCACCGGTGGCGAGCAGCGCATCAGTAACTTTCTGCTGTGGCAGCTTGCCTATTCCGAGTTGTACTTCACCGATCGCTACTGGCCGGATTTCGATGCCGCAGAGCTCGATCGCGCCTTTGCGTGGTATCGCAACCGCGAGCGTCGCTTTGGACGCACCAGCGCGCAGCTCGAGCCCGATGTTCCCCCCGCGCTATCCGCCGGAGCCTGACACATGCTGCTGACTCGCGTCATTACCGCTGTCTGCCTGCTGATTGTCATCCTGCCCATTCTGTTTTTCGCGCCGCCCGCCGGCCTGGCCGGGCTGGTGACGGTATTTGCTGCCCTCGCAGCGTGGGAGTGGGGGCGTCTCGTGCGCCTGACCGGCTGGTGGGGCCCCATTCTCTATGCCGTCGTGGTCGTCATGCTGACGATCGCCTGGCACGACATACCCGTTCGTGGTGATGTGCGGCCGCTGTTCCATGGCGCAGTCATCGCCTGGGTGATCGCCTGGGCGCTGCTGGCAGGTGGCGTGCGCGAGTTGCATGGCACGCGCAGAATCGTTTTCGCGCTGCTTGGCTTGGTGATATTGCCGGCGTTTGTGCATGGCGCCATTGAATTACGCACGCACGGCATCGCGTTTCTGCTTTCTGTGGCGCTGCTCGTGTGGGCCGCTGATGTGGGCGCCTATTTTGTCGGCAAGGCCATTGGTCGCCGTAAGCTTGCTCCGACCATCAGCCCCGGCAAGTCCTGGGAAGGTGCAATCGGCGGTGCTGTGCTCGTTGCGGTGATTGCGACTGCCGCCGGCGTTACGCACTGGTTTGCGCCGACGTGGTTTTCGCACGAGTTTGATCAGCGCGGTGCCGTCGTTGCCTTGGTGCTGACCATCTTGCTGGTGGCTGCAAGCGTCGGTGGCGATTTGTTCGAGTCTTTGCTCAAGCGTCAGGTCGGCATGAAAGACAGCAGCCGCCTGTTGCCCGGCCACGGCGGTGTGCTCGACCGTATCGACGCGCTGCTGCCGGTGCTTCCGCTCGCGGCGCTGCTGATTTCCTGAGGCGTCCGAACATGATGCGTTTGACCGTTCTTGGCGCCACTGGCTCCATTGGCGACAGCACGCTCGATGTGGTGCGCCGCCATCCCGACAAGTACAGCGTTTTTGCGCTGACTGCCCACGCGCAGGCCGACAAGCTCGCGGTCCTCTGCCGCGAGTTTCGCCCCAAGATGGCGGTGCTGGGTTCGCCTGCTGCAGCGGATGCGTTGCGTGATCAGCTCGGCGCCGAGGCAGCCGGTATCGAAATCCGGTCCGGCACCGAAGCATTGGAAGAGGCCGCCGCCCACCCTGGTTGCGATGCCGTCATGGCCGCTATCGTGGGCGCGGCCGGCTTGCGTCCCACGCTTGCGGCCGTGCGCGCCGGCAAGCGCGTGTTGCTGGCCAACAAGGAGGCGCTGGTCATGTCCGGCGCGCTCTTCATGGACGCCGTGCGTCAGCATGGCGCCACCGTGCTTCCAATCGACAGCGAGCACAACGCCATCTTCCAATGCCTGCCGCAGCAAGTTCCGCAGTTCGGGCGCGGCGTGTCACGCATCGTGCTGACGGCATCGGGCGGCCCGTTCCGCACGCGCGCTGTGGAGTCTCTTGCGGATGTCACGCCAGATCAGGCGTGCGCGCATCCGAACTGGGTGATGGGGCGCAAGATCTCGGTCGATTCCGCCACCATGATGAACAAGGGGCTGGAGGTGATCGAGGCGCACTGGCTGTTCGGCGTCCCGGTCGAGCATCTCGAAGTCCTGATCCACCCGCAGAGCGTCATCCATTCGATGGTCGGCTACGACGATGGCTCCGTGCTGGCGCAGCTCGGCAACCCGGATATGCGCACGCCGATCGCCTACGGCCTGGCATATCCCGAGCGCATCGAGGCCGGCGTTGCGCTGCTCGATCTCGTCACCACGGGCGCACTGACTTTCGAGGCGCCGGACCTGCGCCGATTCCCGTGCCTGGCGTTGGCGTTCGAGGCACTGCGTGCCGGTGGTACGGCACCTGCTGCACTGAACGCGGCCAACGAGGTGGCTGTCGAGGCATTTTTGCAGCGCCGCATCCGGTTCACCGAGATTGCTGCCGTCGTGGCTGACACGCTCGCCCGCACGTCGGTCGTGCCGGCTGATTCGCTTGACACCGTTTTTGCTGCCGACGCCCAGGCGCGTCAGCAGGCCGAGCGCTATATCTCGACCGTACGCGCGCAGCTGCCGGCTGCATGAAAGCGCGCCGTCAGAGCAAGCGGGTAACATAGCGGCTTCGCGCGGGCCAGCCTCACGCGTGCCCTTCAGTGCATCCGGAGAAGGTTTTGCAGACCGTTTTAGCGTTTGTCTTTGCGATCGCGGTACTGATCGTCATTCACGAACTGGGCCACTACAGCGTCGCGCGACTGTGCGGCGTCAAGGTGCTCCGGTTTTCCGTCGGCTTTGGCAAAGTGCTGTTCCGCCGCGTCGGTCGTGGCCCTGACCACACCGAATGGACGATCTGCGCCATTCCACTGGGCGGCTACGTCAAGATGCTCGGCGAGGGATCGCGAGACCCCGAGAAAGACCCGCCCATCCTCCCCGAAGACCTCCCACGCACCTTCGATCACCAGCCGGTCTACAAGCGATTCGCCATCGTGGCGGCTGGCCCGGTCGCCAATTTCCTTCTGGCGATTGCGCTTTACGCGGTGCTGGCATGGGTGGGCGCAATCGAGCCGTTGCCTATCCTCGGCGCTCCGCCGCCGGGCAGCATCGCCGCCCAGGCCGACTTGCGCGCCCGGGACCGGGTGATCGCTATCGGCACGGACGGCGAGACGCCGGCCTCTGTGCGCAGTTGGAGCGACGTCCGCATGCGCTTGTACTCGGCCGGCATCGCGGGGCGCGACGCACTTGTGCAGGTGCGCGGCGCCGATGGTGCCGAGCGCACCGTCCGCCTGCATGGCTTGCCGAGCGCAGCCCGTACGCCGCAGGCCGATGTGATTGACCAGATCGGTTTGCGTCTGCTCGGCGGCCCGGTCACCATCGTCGATGTGTTGCCCTCGAGTGCCGCAGCCCGTGCGGGGTTGAGAGCCGGAGACCAAATCGTTCGCTTCGCGGGCCAGCCCGCCGATCAGGCCATGGACCTCATCCGCCAGATCCGGGCCATGCCGGAGCAGAACGCCTCGATCGATATACTGCGCAACGATCAGCCCATGACGTTGCCTGTTCGCCCTGATGCTGACACCGATCCCAAAAACCCGACCGGCCCGAAGATCGGCAAGCTTGGTGCGCAGCTAAACCAGAAGGTGGAAACGGCGATGATCCGGGATGAGCCGGTCGCGGCACTGGGCCATGCCGTAGGCGAGGTCTGGCGGACTTCGGTGCTGTCGCTGCAGGTGCTGGGCAAGATGATTGTCGGTCAGGCATCGCTGCAGAATCTGAGCGGGCCGATCACGGTGGCGGACTTTGCGGGCAAGGCGGCAAGCCTTGGCTGGCAGACGTTTGTGAGCTTTCTCGCGTTGATCAGCGTCAGTCTCGGCGTGCTCAACTTATTGCCCGTTCCGGTATTGGATGGGGGGCATTTGCTGTATTATTGCGTGGAATTTTTGACTGGCCGACCCGTGCCGGAATCCTGGCAAGCAGTCCTTCAGAAGATCGGCGTCGCCTGCATCCTGCTTCTCACTTCGCTCGCCCTGTACAACGATTTGAGTCGGTTGTTTCTGACTCGTGGCTAGACCGTATTCAAATTGGGTCAGTAAGCCGTATCGTTGCCACCGGCGTGAGCGGGCAACTCAGGGTTTTGAAAACACTCAGAAGTGGATTCCGATTGAATCCAACTAGGGGATTAGATTGATCAGACAACATCGCTTCCCGCTCAGCGTGCTGGCGGCTTCCGTGCTGACCGTCACTGCCGGTCAGGCTCATGCAGTGGAGCCGTTCGTCGTCAAGGACATTCGCGTGGAGGGGGTGCAGCGCGTCGAGCCGGGCACCGTGTTCGGCTATCTGCCCGTGAAGGTGGGTGAGACCTTCACCGACGAGAAGGGCGCCGAATCGATCCGCGCGCTCTATAACACCGGCTTCTTCAAGGACGTGCAGATCCGCTCCGAAGGCAACGTGCTGGTGGTGCGCGTGGAAGAGCGTCCGGCGATCTCGCAGCTCGAGTTCATCGGCTTCAAGGAATTCGACAAGGAAGCGCTGCGTCGTACGCTGCGTGGCGTGGGCGTGGCAGAGGCCCGTTACTACGACAAATCCCTCATCGACCGTGCCGAGCAGGAAATCAAGCGCCAGTACGTTTCGCGCGGCTACTACGCGGCCGAGGTGACGACGACCGTGACGCCGGTCGACGCCAATCGTGTGTCGATCACGTTCACGGTGGACGAAGGCCCGACCGCCAAGATCCGCCAGATCAATATCGTCGGCAACAAGGCCTTCAAGGAGGGCGACCTGCGCGACGAGATGCAACTGTCCACGCCGAATTGGCTGTCGTGGTACACCAAGAACGATCTGTACTCGAAGCAGAAACTCACGGCCGACCTGGAAGCGCTGCGCTCTTTCTATCTCGATCGCGGCTACCTGGAATTCGCCATCGAGTCGACCCAGGTGTCGATCACGCCGGACAAGAAGGACATCTACCTGACGCTGAACATCCACGAGGGTGAGCAGTACAAGGTGTCGGACATCAAGCTGACCGGTGAGCTGCTGGGCAAGCAGGCCGAGATGGAGAAGCTCATCAAGCTCAAGCAGGGCGATGTCTTCTCGTCGGCGAAACTGTCGTCGACCACGAAGTCGATCACCGATCTGCTCGGCACGTATGGCTACGCTTTCGCGACCATCAACCCGCAGCCGCAGATCAACCAGACGGATCGTACGGTAGCGCTGACCCTGGTCGTGGATCCGGGCCGCCGCGTATATGTGCGTCGCGTGAACGTTGTCGGCAACAGCAAGACCCGCGATGAAGTCGTGCGCCGCGAAATGCGCCAGATGGAAGCGTCGTGGTTCGATGGCGAAAAGCTGCAACTGTCGCAGAACCGCGTGAACCGCACGGGTTACTTCACCGATGCGAACATCACGACGGAAGACGTGCCGGGTACGACTGACCAGGTCGATGTGAACGTCAACGTGACGGAAAAGCCGACCGGCCAGATCAACCTTGGCGTGGGCTTTTCGTCGACCGACAAGCTGGTGCTGTCGGCCGGCATCCGCCAGGACAACGTGTTCGGCTCCGGCACGAGCCTCGGCCTAGATGTGAACACGTCCAAGTCGAACCGCACCATTGCGGTGACGCAGTTCGATCCGTACTTCACGGTGGATGGCATCAGCCGTTCGACCGAACTGTACTACCGCACGTACCGCCCGCTGTACTACACGGGTGACCAGGACTATCGCGTCGTGCAACAGGGCGGCAACGTCAAGTTCGGGGTGCCGTTCTCGGAAACCGATACCGTCTTCTTCGGCATCGGCTACGAGCGCACGACCATCGATGTGACGTCCAACACGCCGCTGGCCTATCAGAATTACGTCGCGAAGAACGGCCGTATCACCAACAACTTCCCGATCACCATCGGCTGGTCGAAGGACCAGCGTGACAGCGCCTTGGTGCCGACGCGTGGTCGCTACCAGCAGGCCAACCTGGAGTTCGGTATCCCGGGCGGCGATCTGCAGTACTTCCGCGCCTACTATCAGCACCAGTATTTCTACCCGCTGTCGAAGTCGTTCACGATGGCGTTCAACAACGAAATCGGGTACGGCCACGGTTACGGCGGCAAGGACTTCCCGGTTTTCAAGAACTACTACGCAGGCGGTATCGGCTCGGTGCGCGGTTACGAAACCAGCACGCTGGGCCCGCGCGACGCCAACGGTGTGGCTATCGGCGGCGCCAGCAAGTTCGTCGGCAACGTGGAATTCATCTTCCCGCTGCCGGGTTCGGGCGTGGACCGCACCGTTCGCCTGTTCACGTTCTTTGACTACGGTAACGTGTTTGCCGAAGGTCAGCCGTACAAGCTGGGCGACATGCGTTACTCGACCGGTTTCGGTCTGTCGTGGCTGTCGCCGATCGGTCCGCTCAAGATCAGCATGGGCTTCCCGATCAAGCGCAAGACCGAAGATCAAACGCAACGCTTCCAGTTCCAGATCGGGACTGCATTCTAATGACTGCATTCATCATGAAATCCACGCGCATCACGTTGTCCCGCATGGGCGTGTCCGCTGCTTTCGCCGCACTTGCCGCAGCCAGCTTTGCGCTGCCGGCGACGGCGCAGGAAGCGCGCATCGCCGCCGTCAATTCCGAGCGCATCCTGCGCGACTCGCAACCTGCCAAGGCTGCGCAGGCCAAGCTGGAAACCGAGTTCGCCAAGCGCGACCGCGAGCTGCAGGACATGGCCGCCAAGCTCAAGGGCATGTCCGACAAGCTGGACAAGGATTCGGCCGTGCTGGCCGATTCTGATCGCAATCGCCGTCAGCGTGAGCTGTCGGACCTGGATCGCGACTTCCAGCGCAAGCAGCGCGAATTCCGTGAAGACCTGAACCAGCGCCGCAATGAAGAGCTGGCCCAGGTGCTTGAGCGCGCCAACCGCGTGATCCGCTCGATTGCCGAGCAGCGCAAGTACGATCTGATCGTGCAGGAAGCCGTGTATGTGAACCCGCGCATCGACATCACGGACGAGGTGCTCAAGGCGCTGAATTCGCAATCGGCCAAATGAGGTTGTCCGCATGTCGTTTTCGCTTGGTGAACTTGCTGCGTCGCTCGGCGCGACCGTCCAGGGTGACGCAGGCCTGATCGTCAAGTCGATCGCGCCGCTGGATCAAGCGGGCGCCGATCAGCTCGCTTTTCTCTCCAATCCGCTGTACCTCAATCAGGCTGTGAGTTCCGGCGCGGGTGCGATCATCGTGTCGCCCCGCGATCTGGAAACGCTTGAAAGCCAGGGCCACGCTGCTGGCCGGAACTGGCTGATTGCGGCCAATCCGTACGCTGCGTTTGCCCGTGTCGCCCAGCGCTTTGTTGCGCTGGCTGCGCGCCCCGTTGTGCCGGGCATCCACCCGAGTGCCAGCGTGGAAGAGGGCGCCACGGTGCCGGCATCCTGCTCCATCGGCCCGAACGTCACCATCGAAGCCGGTGCTGTGCTCGGCGAGCGTGTGCGCATCGCCGGCAACAGCTTTGTTGGCGCCGGTGCCCGCATTGGCGATGACACGTTGCTTTACGCGAACGTTTCGATCTACCACGGCTGCGAGGTGGGGGCGCGCTGCATTCTGCATAGCGGCGTCGTGATCGGTGCGGATGGCTTCGGCTTTGCCCCTGACTTTGGTCCGCAGGGCGGCGAATGGGTGAAGATTCCCCAGGTCGGCCGGGCCGTAATTGGCGACGACGTGGAGATCGGCGCGAACACCGCCATCGACCGCGGCGCGATGGCCGATACCGTGGTCGAGCAGGGCTGCAAGATCGATAACCAGGTGCAGATCGCGCATAACGTGCATGTGGGCGCCTATACCGTGATCGCCGGCTGCGCGGCCATTTCCGGCAGTACGAAGATCGGGCGCTACTGCATCATCGGCGGTGCGGCCAATTTTGCCGGCCACCTGACCATTGCGGACCGCGTGACCGTTTCGGGCGGCACCTCCATTACCAAATCCATCACCAAGCCCGGTGGCCACTTCACCAGCGTTTTCCCGTTCATGCCGCATGGCGACTGGGAGCGTAACGCGGCCATCGTCCGAGGCCTGACGCGCATGCGCGAACGGTTGCAACAACTCGAACAGCGGGTCAAAGACCTGCAGCAACAACCATGACCGAAGCAACGAATGCGACGAGCGCGGCCCCCAGCCTTGTCAGCGATTTCAACATCAAGAAAATTCTCGACCTGCTGCCGCATCGCTACCCGATGCTGCTGGTTGACCGCGTGATTTCGCTGGAGCCGCGCAAGTCGATTACGGCCATCAAGAACGTGACGTTCAACGAGCCGTTCTTCAACGGGCACTTTCCCGGTCACCCGGTGATGCCGGGCGTGTTGATGCTCGAGGCGCTGGCGCAAACCGCTGCGCTGCTGACCTTCGGCGAGGCCGATCACGAGCGCAAGGAAAACCAGCTCTACCTGTTTGTGAGCATCGATGGTGCGCGCTTTAAGCGACAGGTGACGCCGGGCGACCAGCTTGTGATGACGGCTGAGCTGCTGCGCTCGAAGAGCGGTATGTGGAAGTTCAAGGTGTATGGCAAGGTTGACGGTGAAGTCGCCGTGGAAGCCGAAATCATGTGTGCCGTGCGCGAAGACAAGTCCAAGGGCGAGGCATGACGCAAGCACAGAAGATCCACCCGACCGCGCAGATCGATCCGAAGGCCGAACTGGATTCGAGCGTCGAGATCGGCGCGTTTACGGTCGTGGGCCCGAATGTGCGGATGGGTGCTGGCACGCGTGTCGGCCACCATACGGTGGTCGAGGGCTACACGACGCTGGGCCGTGACAACAGCATCGGCCACTTCGCATCGGTGGGTGGCCGCCCGCAGGACATGAAGTATCGCGATGAGCCGACGCAGCTGATTGTCGGCGATCGCAATACGATCCGCGAATTCACCACGATCCATACCGGCACGGCGCAGGATGCCGGCATCACGTCGATCGGCGATGACAACTGGATCATGGCCTACGTGCATATCGCGCACGATTGCCGCGTGGGTAACCACACGGTGTTCTCGAGCAACGCGCAGATTGCTGGCCACGTGGAAGTCGGTGACTGGGCGATCCTCGGTGGCATGTCGGGCGTGCACCAGTTCGTGCGTATCGGCGCGCATGCCATGCTGGGTGGCGCATCGGCGCTGGTGCAGGATGTGCCGCCGTTCGTGATCGCCGCAAGCGACAAGGGCGGCAACAAGGCTGCGCCGCACGGCATCAACGTGGAGGGCCTTCGTCGCCGCGGCTTTACGGCCGAGCAGATCACCGGTCTGCGCCAGGCGTACAAGCTGCTCTACAAGAGCGATCTGAGCTTTGATCAGGCCAAGGCTGAAATCGCCGCGCAGATCGCTCAGACGGATGACGCCCCGACCCGCGAGGTGTTGACCGCATTTGCTGATTTCATTGCCGCCACCAAGCGCGGCATCGTGCGTTGAGCGAGCAGCTTCAGAACGCCGCGCCGGTGCGCCGCATCGGCATGGTGGCCGGCGAGGCTTCCGGCGATTTGCTGGCCTCGCTGCTGCTGAAGGGGCTGCGCGCACAACTGCCTGCCGACATCGCCTACAACGGCATTGGCGGTGCGCGCATGACGGAGCAGGGTTTCCAGTCGAACTGGCCGATGCACAAGCTGTCGGTGAACGGCTACGTGGAAGTGCTTGGCCAGTTGCGTGAGATTCTCACGATCCGCAAGGAACTCAAGCAGAACCTGCTGACTGCGCCCCCCCTGGCGTTCATCGGCGTGGACGCACCCGACTTCAATTTCAACGTCGAGATCGCCATGCGGCAGGCGGGTGTGCCGGTGGTGCACTTCGTGAGCCCGTCGATCTGGGCGTGGCGCGCCGGCCGTATCAAGACGATCGCCCGCGCCGTCGACCATATCCTCTGCCTGTTCCCGTTCGAGCCGGAGATTTACGCCAAGGCCGGCATTCCGGCCACGTACGTCGGGCATCCGCTTGCGGACGAGATTCCGCTGGTGCCGGACATTGAGGGCGCACGCACCCGCCTGGGGCTGCCGTTGGGCCGCAAGGTCGTTGCGGTGCTGCCGGGCAGCCGCAATTCCGAAGTGAAGCATCTGGGGCCGACGCTGTTTGCCGCAATGTCGCGCATGCAGGCGGTCGAGCCGGATCTGGCGTTTGTGCTGCCGGCCGCCAATGCGACACTGCGCGAGCGCATCGATGCCATGCGCGCGGAGCATCCCGGCCTGCATCTGTGGGTCGTCGATGGACAGTCGCACGCAGCCATGGAAGCGGCTGACGTGATCCTGCTGGCCAGCGGTACGGCCACGCTGGAAGCGGCGTTGTACAAGAAGCCGATGGTCATCACCTATAAGGTGCCCTGGTTGACCGCGCAGATCATGAAGCGCAAAGGCTATCTGCCGTATGTTGGGCTGCCGAACATCCTGTCCGGCCGCTTTGTCGTGCCGGAGTTGCTGCAGGATGACGCGACCCCCGAGGCACTCGCGCGCGAAACGCTGCTGCAACTCAGCGACCATGGCAACGCCACATTCCTGCGTGAACACTTCACGCAGATGCACCTGACGCTCAAGCAGAACATGGCGGAGATTGGAGCGAAAGTCGTCGTCGATCTGCTACGCAGTCGCAGTAAGCTTTAAGCCCATGGCTTCCCGCAAACCCAATCCCGACCAGCTCGGCCTGCTGCTCTCGCAAGAGCCGGCGGCCAAGCGTGCGCGTCGCATCCTGTGCGGCGTGGATGAGGCTGGACGCGGGCCATTGGCCGGGCCGGTGACGGCTGCGGCGGTCGTTCTCAATCCGCGCAAGCCGATCAAGGGCCTGGCCGACTCAAAAATTCTGACCGCCAAGAAGCGGGAAGCGCTCTACGACGAGATCGTCGAAAAGGCGCTCGCCTGGCACGTGGCCGAAGCCACCGTCGAGGAAATCGATCGCATCAACATCCTGCACGCAACCATGCTCGCCATGCAGCGCGCGGTGCATGGCGTGGCCGCACTGGGCACGCTGCCCGATCTCGTGCAGGTGGACGGCAATCGTTGCCCGCAGGTGGCGTTTGCGGTGGAGGCCGTCGTCAAGGGCGATGCGCTGGTGCCGGCCATTTCAGCGGCGTCCATCCTGGCGAAGGTCACGCGCGATCGGCAGTTGGCCGCGCTGCATGTCGAGTTTCCGCTTTACGGTTTTGACGTCCATGCCGGCTATGGCACACCGCAGCATCTGGCGGCGATCGACCTGCATGGCGTGACGCCGCATCATCGCCGCTCGTTCGCGCCCGTGCGCCGTGCACTGGATGGGAAGAGTGCGATCAGCATCGAAACCACCGCTGCAGTCAGCGCCTGGGACGACTGACCTTTTTCTGCTGGGCCCATTCGTGAAGCACATCACTTCCCGCGACAACGCGGTGTTCAAGCATCTCAAGGCGCTCTCGGGCTCGACGCAGCACCGTCGGCGCGCGGGGCAATCCGTGCTCGATGGCGTGCACCTGGTGGTGGCGTATCTGGATGCGGGCCACATGCCGGTGCAATGCCTGGTGTCGGAGCGCCATATCCGGCATCCGGAAGTGGCTGCGGTGCTCGACCGTGTCGATCCGGACACCGTCATCCTGCTGGCCGACAACCTGTTTGGGCAACTCACCACCGTCGTCAATGGCGTCGATCTGATGGCCTTGGTCGAGACGCCGGAAGGCAAGTTGCCGCAGACCATTGATGCGGACTGCGTGATCCTGGACGGCATTCAGGATGCCGGCAACGTCGGTTCCATCCTGCGGTGTGCGGCCGCAGCCGGCGTGCGCGATGTGTTCATGACGCCGGGCTGCGCGTTCGCGTGGTCGGCCAAGACACTGCGCGCCGCCATGGGTGCGCATTTCCACCTGAACATCGTTGAGCACTGCGCCTTCGAAAGCGTGCATTCGCGGCTTCAGGTGCCGCTGTTGGCGACCTCGTCGCACGCCAAGCAGGCGGTGTTCGATGTGCCGCTCAATGCACCTGTGGGTTGGGTGTTTGGCAACGAGGGGGCGGGCGTGTCGCAGGAGTGGCTTTCTGCCGTGACGACGCCGGTGGCGATTCCGCAGCCCGGCGGCATGGAGTCGCTCAATGTGGCTGCCGCAGCAGCGATCTGCCTGTTTGAGGCCGTGCGACAACGCCGCGCAGCGTAACCCTCTCTTTTTTCTGTCGGTTACCGGTCATACGGCGTTTTCAAACGCCAGAAAAGTCCCGCATTGACTTTGACATTGAGTAATGGAACATTGAGCGCGGCGCCATCGAGCGCCCTCGATACCCAGACTCAAGGAGACCGGCATGCCGAACCCCACCCTGGCGCGCGTCCATGTCGACGAACTCGCCCAGTTTCGCGAAATCCAGCAGCTCGCTTACGCGTGCGTCGAAGCCGTCGGTGGCATGCTGCGCCCCGGCATGACCGAGAAGGACGCGGCCAAGCTGCTCACCGAGTGGCTTGGCGATCGCGGCGTCCATGACTGGCTGCACAAGCCGTTCGCGTGGTTTGGCGACCGCACCGCGTTCCAGGGCTTTTCGGGCCTGACGCATATGGCTGGCTTCAATCTGGCCTTCTTTCCGTCGTCGCGGCGGTTGGAAGAGAACATGCCGGTCATCCTCGACGTGGCGCCCGTGCGCAATGGGGTGATCGCCGATGTCGGCTATGCCACATGTCTCGGCAAAAACGCCATCCTCGATCAGCTGCAGGACGACCTGATGGCGCATCGCGAGTTGATCGTGCGTTTGATCCGCGAGCGTCGATCGATGGCAGATGTAGCCCGTGCGGTGGACCAGCTCTGCATGAAGCAGGGCGTGGAGCCCCGTCACAAGGCGTATCCGTTCAAAGTGCTGGCGCATCGCGTGGCCAAGCTCGACAGCCCATCGAAGCCGCGTTTCGTGGCGCGCTTCGGGCTGAACGCCACGCGCAGCCTGGTCCTCGACCAGGTGCGAAGCGGCAAGCAGGAAGGCTGGTCGCCGCTGTGGTCGATCGATCGTCGATCCGAACACGCGCCGGTGCCGGGCTTGTGGGCCGTCGAACCGCACCTGGGCTTCCATGGCGTCGGGGCCAAGTTCGAGGAACTGCTCGTCATTACCGAAGACGACGCCTACTGGCTCGACGACGATCTGCCGCACGTGCGCCGCTGGCAGCAGCGTCAACTGGCACAGCAGCGCGCTGCCTGACGTACGCGGAGGCCAAGATGAAAACGCTTCTTGAAGAGGCCCCGCTGGCGTTGTTCGAATCGACCGCAGCGGTTTCGCCCAACGACTATTCGGAGCGGACGGTGCAGTCGGCCAGAGTCTCGCTCGCCGTCAAGACGTGGGGCAACCCGGCGCATCCGACCGTCGTGCTTGTGCATGGCTATCCCGACAACAGCGAGGTCTGGCACGAGATGGCACCGCTGCTCGCGCGCGACTACTACGTCGTTGCCTACGACGTGCGGGGTGCGGGTCGGTCGAGTTCACCCAAGGGAATGCGCAACTACACCTTCGCGCGGTTGACCGACGACTTCATCGCCGTGATCGATGCGCTGAGCCCCGGCAAGCCTGTGCACCTGATCGCGCACGATTGGGGTTCGATCCAGTCGTGGGAATTCGTGACGGAGGCGCGCCTGCGCGGCCGCATTGCGTCATACACGTCGTGCTCGGGGCCGTGCCTGGACCACGTCGGGCATTGGATGCGCGCGCGATTGCTGCGTCCGACGCCGTCGTCGGTGGGCAAGATGCTCGGGCAGCTCGTGCGCTCGTGGTACGTGCTGCTGTTCCATTTGCCGATCGTGCCGGAACTGAGCTGGCGCCTGTGGCTGGGGCGCGCGTGGCCGCGTGTGCTGCGTCGTGTCGAGAAGACCGCCATCGTGCCGCGCGCCACGCAGACAGCCGATGGCGTGCGCGGTGTGTCGCTGTATCGCGCCAACTTTATCCGCAGCCTGTTCACGCCGCGCAAGCGCGTCGCCCATGCGCCGGTGCAGGTGATCGTGCCGACGCTGGACAAGTACGTCAGCCCCGCGTTGTCCGAAGACCTCTCGCGCTGGGTGCCGCAGTATTGGCGCCGCGAGGTCGTGGCACGGCACTGGCTGCCGGTCACGCATGCCGCACGCATGGCCGAGATGGCGCGCGAGCTGATCGAGCACGCCGAGGGCAAGCCGGAATCCGAAGCGCTGCAGCGCGCGCGTCAGCAAGGCGAGCGCAAACCGCTGTCCGGCAAGCTCGCCGTCATCACGGGGGCCGGCAGCGGCATCGGTCGTTGCGCGGCGCTGGAATTCGCGGAGCAAGGCGCAGCCATTGTCGCCGTCGATATTTGTGCCGAAGATGCCGAGCGCACCGCCAAGCTCCTCCGCCTCACGGGCGGCAAGGCGTGGGCGCGCACCGTCGATGTCGGCAACGCCGAGCAGATGGAAGCGTTGGTCGATTGGGTCGGCAAGGAACTGGGCGGCGCCGACATCGTCGTCAACAACGCGGGCATCGGCATGGCGGGCGGCATTGTCGACACGTCCGAGCGCGATTGGCAACGCATCCTGCACGTGAATGTGTGGGGCGTGATCCATGGCGCCCGGCTGTTCGCCAAGCAGATGGTGGCGCGCGCGCAGGGCGGTCACATCCTGAACACGGCATCGGCGGCGGCCTTTGCGCCGTCGCGTGATCTTGCCGCCTATGCGACGACAAAGGCCGCGGTGCTGATGCTGTCCGAATGCATGCGCGGCGAGCTGGCCGGGCAGGGTATTGGCGTGTCGGCCATCTGCCCCGGTTTTGCGGAGACCGGAATCATGGCCTCCACGGTCTACAGCGGCACGACCGAGGCACAGCAGGCGCAACTGCGCGCCCGCGCGACCAAGCTCTACCAGTTGCGCGGCCTCAAGCCAGAGACCGTCGCGAAAGCGATGTTTGGCGCGATCCAACACAACAAGCCTGTGGTCACGATTAGCATCGAGGCGCATTCGTCACGCTTCATCTCGCGCTATGTGCAATGGCTGAGCCGGCTGATCGCGCGCGTGAGCATGGCCGGGCATTGAGCCCGCACAGACAAGAACATCCGGAGACCACCATGACCGCGCCCGATTACTTCATCAAGGCCCGCCACGTCCGTTTCGACTGGAAGGACACGCCCATCCAGTGGATTCCCGGCGATCCGTCCAGCACGCACATCATCAACATCCTGAACCTGCTGTTTCCCGCCGGCGAGTTGTGGTTCTGCCGCGTTTACAACAAGGCGTTGCCGCTGATTACCGACGCGAAGCTGCGCGCCGATGCCGAGGGCTTCCTGCGTCAGGAGGCGGTCCATTCGCGCTCGCATGCCGGCGTGCTGGCGCATTACTACAAAGACCACGGCATCGATACCCAGCCTTTTACCAAGCGGCTCGACTGGCTGTTCTCCAAGGTGCTCGGCGAACAGCCGATGGGTCTGAAGATCGGTCACACGCGTTTCTGGCTGCGGCAGCAACTCGGCATCATTGCTGCGCTCGAGCACTTTTTCGGCTATCTGGGCAACTGGGTGCTCAACGCAAAGGGGCTCGACGCCGCCCAAGCCGATCCCGTCATGCTGGACTTGTTGCGCTGGCATGGCGCGGAGGAAGTCGAGCACCGCACCGTCGCGTTCGACATCTTCCGGCACATGGGCGGCTCGTATCTCGAACGCTGCTTCCATATGCTGACCACGATCCTGTTGCTCCTGTACTTCTTGGTCACCGGCTTCGGCTTCATGTACCAGCGCGATCCGGGGGCGGGCAGGTTCCCCGGTTTTATCCGCGGCTGGTGGCATGGCTCGCGGCGTAACTGCCTGCCATCGTTCTGGAAAATGCTGGGGGCCGCGCTGCGCTATTTCCGGCCCAGCTATACGCCGCATCATGAAGGGTCGACCGAGCAGGCGCTGGCCTATCTGGAAATATCGCCGGCAGCGCAGGCCGCGGCGCACGGCGGCAACTGGGTGCGCGATCGCGCCTGACTGGCTCGCCCGCCGGCAGAAAAACAAAACGGCCGGTGCAATGCCGGCCGTTTTGTTTGCGGGGCGATTCCACGCTCAGTAGTTGTTGTGATCCATCTTGATGTCCTGCAGGATCGTCGTGGCAATTTCCTCGATCGACTTGTGCGTGGACGACAGCCACTTGATGCCCTCGCGTCGCATCATCGCTTCGGCTTCGTTGATCTCGTAGCGGCAGTTTTCCAGCGCGGCATATTTGCTGCCCGGCCGACGTTCATTACGGATTTCCGACAAGCGTTGCGGGTCGATCGACAGCCCAAAAATCTTGCTCTTGTAGTCATACAGCACCGACGGCAGCTTCCCGCGCTCGAAATCGTCCGGGATGAGCGGGTAATTGGCCGACTTCACGCCGTATTGCATCGCCAGATACAGGCTGGTCGGCGTCTTGCCGCTGCGCGACACCCCCACCAAAATCACATCCGCCTCGGCCAGGTTCTTGTGTGACTGGCCATCATCATGGGCAAGTGAAAAATTGATCGCTTCGATGCGGTTTTTATACGCCTCGGTGTCGGCGTTCTGGTGAAAGCGGCCGATGGCGTGGGTGGACTTGAGGTTCAGCTCCTTCTCGAGCGGCTCGATGAAGGTCTGGAACATGTCCAGGATGGTGGCCTTGGCCCGATGGACGATCTCGTTTGCCTCGGCATCCACCAACGTGGTGAAGACGATCGGCCTCACCCCTTCGGCATGAAATGCTTCGTTGATCTTTGCGACTGCAACATGCGCCTTGTCGATCGTGTCAACAAACGGGATCCGCACCTGGCGGAATTTCATCTCAAACTGCGCCAGGATCGAGTGGCTGAAGGTTTCTGCGGTGATCCCGGTGCCATCCGACACGATGAAAACGGTCCGGAACGGTGTCCGGTTGGGAGTTGCGGAGGCGAGGTCGGTCATCGAAAACGAGGGGTTTTTCCAGCAAGCCGGCAGGAAATCGTGCTGCGGCACGGTAGAATAGCGGCGATCGTTTAGCTAAGCAATTCGGGCCAATCGCCTGCCAGGCGCTGCCGCAGCGGCAATCCTGGCATGGCTTCCGGACGGTTTAGCCAAGCGATTCGTACGGCCAGACGACAAGAAGAACGCTCCGTGCGCATCCGACCGGTTTTTCACTTAGTTTAGGGGCTTGTATGACTAACCTGTCGCAAGACGGCGCCTATGTGCTGCCGTTCGAGCAATTGCGGATGACCGATGTCGAGGTCGTTGGCGGTAAAAACGCTTCGCTGGGCGAGATGATCTCCCAGCTGGATGGCGCCGGCGTGCGCGTTCCGGGCGGTTTTGCCACCACGGCACTGGCGTTCCGCGATTTCCTTGCACACAACAACCTGACCGAGCGCATCTCGCAGCGTCTGGCCAGCCTCGACGTCGACGACGTCAAGGCGCTGGCGGCCGCCGGCAAGGAGATCCGCGAATGGGTCGCCACCGCGCCGTTCCAGCCGCGTCTGGAGCAGGAGATTCGCGAGTCGTACGCTCGCGTGTCCGCCCGCGAAGGCGCTGAGGCATCGTTCGCGGTGCGCTCGTCGGCCACAGCTGAAGATTTGCCGGACGCGTCGTTTGCCGGCCAGCAGGAGAGCTACCTCAACGTGCTCGGCATCGACGACGTGCTCGATAAGATCAAGCACGTGTTTGCGTCGCTGTACAACGACCGCGCGATCTCCTATCGCGTACACAAGGGTTTCGCGCATGACGTGGTCGCCCTGTCGGCGGGCATCCAGCGCATGGTCCGCTCGGACTGCGGCGCCTCGGGCGTGATGTTCACGATCGACACCGAATCGGGCTTCCAGGATGTCGTTTTCATCACCTCCAGCTACGGCCTGGGCGAAACGGTGGTGCAGGGCGCCGTGAACCCTGACGAGTTTTACGTCTTCAAGCCGACGCTGGCCGCCGGCAAGTACCCGATCATCCGCCGCTCGATCGGGTCCAAGCTGATCAAGATGGAATTCACCGCGCCGGGCGAACAAGGCCGCGTGAAGACGGTCGACGTCCCGGGCGAACTCCGCAACCGCTACTCCATCAACGATGCTGATGTGGCGGAGCTGGCGAAGTACGCCGTCATCATCGAGAAGCACTACGGCCGCCCGATGGACATCGAGTGGGGCAAGGACGGCAAGGACGGCAAGATCTACATCCTCCAGGCTCGCCCGGAGACGGTGAAGAGCCAGGCACACGGTAAGGTCGAGCAACGATTCCGCCTGAAGGGCTCGGCGCCGGTGCTGACCACCGGCCGTGCCATCGGCCAGAAGATCGGCACGGGCCCGGTGCGCGTGATCAACGATCCGGCTGAAATGGAACGCGTGCAGCCGGGCGACGTACTGGTTGCCGACATGACCGACCCGAACTGGGAACCGGTGATGAAACGCGCCTCGGCCATCGTCACCAACCGTGGTGGCCGGACCTGCCACGCGGCCATCATTGCGCGTGAGCTGGGTGTGCCGGCGGTGGTCGGCTGCGGCGATGCGACCGACCTGCTGAAGGACGGCACGCTCGTGACGGTTTCGTGCGCCGAAGGCGACGAAGGCAAGATCTACGACGGCCTGCTGGAAACCGAAATCACGGAAGTCCAGCGCGGCGAAATGCCGACGATCAGCACCAAGATCATGATGAACGTCGGCAACCCGCAGCTCGCGTTCGATTTCTGTCAGATTCCGAACGGTGGCGTGGGCTTGGCCCGTCTGGAATTCATCATCAACAACAACATCGGCGTTCACCCGAAGGCGATTCTCGACTACCCGCAGGTCGACAGCGACCTGAAGAAGGCCGTGGAAAGCGTGGCCCGTGGCCATGCCAGCCCGCGCGCGTTCTACGTCGACAAGCTGGCCGAGGGCATTGCCACCATCGCAGCGGCCTTCTATCCAAAGCCCGTGATCGTGCGCCTGTCTGACTTCAAGTCCAACGAGTACAAGAAGCTGATTGGCGGTTCGCGCTACGAGCCGGACGAAGAAAACCCGATGCTGGGCTTCCGCGGCGCCTCGCGCTACATCGCCGAAGACTTTGCAGAAGCCTTCGAGATGGAGTGCCGTGCCATGAAGCGCGTGCGCGACGAGATGGGCCTGACCAACGTCGAAGTGATGGTGCCGTTCGTGCGTACGCTCGGCCAGGCTGAGAAGGTTGTCGAGCTGCTGGCCAAGTACGGCCTGAAGCGCGGTGAGAACGGCCTGCGCCTGATCATGATGTGCGAAGTGCCGTCCAACGCGATCCTGGCCGAGCAATTCCTGCAGCATTTCGACGGTTTCTCGATCGGTTCGAACGACCTAACGCAGCTCACGCTCGGCCTGGACCGCGACTCCGGCATGGAGCTGCTGGCCAAGGACTTCGACGAGCGCGATCCGGCGGTCAAGTTCATGCTGCAGCGCGCCATCTCCACGGCGCTGTCGATGAACAAATACGTCGGCATCTGCGGTCAGGGCCCGTCCGATCACCCGGATTTTGCCGAGTGGCTGGCGAAGGAAGGCATCTCGTCGATCTCGCTGAACCCGGATTCAGTGGTCGACACATGGCAGAAGCTCGGTTCGGCTTGAGCTTGAACTAGAGCGTTGCAACGAATGTCGTGAGACAAGGCGCGTATCCTGACGGGTGCGCGCCAACAAGAACGCGAAGTGCCCGGTGGCGTCCAACGCTGGCGGGGGCCGAGCGACATGCCCCCGCAGACGAACAGCGTCGCGGGGGTTTTTTTCTGGGATTCAGGGAGAGGGAGTATGTCGGCTCAGACCGTCTGGTTTTCGCTGGCCGTGCTGCTCGTCATCGGCGAGCTGATGACGGGCACCTTCTATCTGCTGATGGTCGCGATTGGGCTGATTGCCGGCGGTCTTGCCGCGCTGATCGGCCTTGCATTTCCTGCGCAGGCCATCGTGGCCGCCATCGTGGCGGTGTTCGGCATCGTCGGGCTGCGGCGTACGCGCTACGGGCGTGTGACGCGCGAAAATGCCGCCCGCAACCGCAACGTCAATCTGGATATCGGCGAGACATTGCGCGTCGATGCCTGGTCACCCGAGCGGCGTGCACGCGTGCAATATCGCGGCGCCGCATGGGACGTCGAGTTGGCGCCAAATGCGCCGGCTACCGTCGGTGAATTCCGGATCGTTGAAGTGCGCGGCAACGTGCTCGTCGTCACGCCCAAATAGCACGCAACTCGTAGCCAAAACAACCAACAAGCTCAACCACGGAGGTTTTATGTTCGAGCTGGGGACTCTCGCGCTCATCGTCCTGTTTGCCGCCATCGTGCTTATCGCACAAGGCATCAAGATCGTGCCGCAACAGCACGCCTGGATTCTGGAGCGGCTGGGCAAGTATCACGCGACGCTCTCGCCGGGGCTGAATATCGTGCTGCCCTTTGTCGATCGCGTTGCCTACAAGCACGTGCTCAAGGAAATCCCGCTCGACGTGCCGAGCCAGATCTGTATCACCAAGGACAACACGCAGCTGCAGGTGGACGGCATCCTCTACTTCCAGGTGACCGACCCGATGCGGGCTTCGTATGGCTCCAGCAACTTCGTGATCGCCATCACCCAACTCGCGCAGACGACGCTGCGCTCGGTCGTCGGCAAGCTGGAGCTGGACAAGACGTTTGAAGAGCGCGACTTCATCAACCACAGCGTGGTCAACGCGCTGGATGAGGCGGCATCGAACTGGGGCGTGAAGGTGCTGCGCTACGAGATCAAGGATCTGACACCGCCGAAGGAAATCCTGCACGCCATGCAGGCGCAGATTACGGCCGAGCGTGAGAAGCGTGCGCTGATCGCCGCATCTGAAGGCAAGCGCCAGGAGCAGATCAACCTGGCATCCGGTGCGCGGGAGGCCGCCATCCAGAAATCAGAAGGGGAAAAGCAGGCCGCCATCAACAGGGCACAGGGTGAAGCGGCGGCGATCCTGGCGGTGGCTGAAGCCAACGCCCAGGCGATCCAGAAGATCGGTCACGCCATTCGCACCGAAGGGGGCATCGATGCGGTCAACCTGAAAGTGGCGGAAGAGTATGTGAGCGCGTTCGGCAACCTGGCCAAGCAGGGCAACACGCTCATCGTGCCGGGGAACATGGGCGACCTGAGCACGATGATTGCGTCAGCGTTGACGATCGTGAAGCAGCAGCGGCCGAGCGCGTAAAGTTCGGAGCGGGAGGGCTCAAGCCTTCTCGCGCATGAGGCGGGCTTTTTCGCGCTGCCAGTCGCGGTCCTTCTCGGTTTCGCGCTTGTCGAACTGCTTCTTGCCCTTGGCGAGGCCGATTTCGCACTTCACGCGGCCGCGCGTGTAGTGCAGGTTGAGCGGAACGAGCGTGTAGCCACGCTGCTCGACCTTGCCGATGAGCTTCTTGATCTCTTCGGCGTGCAGCAGCAGTTTGCGGGTGCGCACGGGGTCCGGATGGACATGCGTGGAGGCCGATTGCAGCGGGCTGATATGGGCCCCGATCAGGAACAGCTCGGCGTTACGGATGACGACGTAACCTTCCTTGATCTGCGCACGGTTGGCCCGGATGGCTTTCACCTCCCAGCCCTCGAGAGCCATGCCTGCCTCGTAGCGCTCTTCGATGAAATAATCGAAAAAGGCCTTCTTGTTGTCGGCGATGGTCATACGTTGGAATATGCGGTGCGCGCATTGGGGTGACGATCCCTGCATGCGCTGCGATAAAATGGCGAGTTTAACAAATCCGCCGCAATCCCAACCGGGACGCGGCGCGCAAAGCTTTCGGATCACGCATGGCAGACGTTGAAAAAACCGTGTTGATTGGCCACTCGGCCGAACAGATGTTCGACCTGGTCACCGACGTCAAAGACTATCCGAACTTCCTGCCATGGTGCGGCGGCGTGGAAATCTACGAGCAGACGGAAACGTCACTCGACGCGCGCGTGGATATCGCCTTCAAAGGCATCCATCAGTTCTTTCGCACGCGTAACGTACAAACGCGGCCCACCCGCATTGATATGACGTTCGCTGACGGGCCTTTCAAGTCGTTCACCGGGTTTTGGATCTTCACGCCGCTGCGCGCGGACGCCTGCAAGATCAACTTCCATCTGCATTACGAGTTTTCCAGCGTCATTCTGGAAAAGCTGATCGGCCCGGTGTTCAGCATGATTGCCAACACCTTCGTCGATTCGTTCGTCAAACGCGCTGAGACGGTGTATGGCGAATCCTGATTCCAACACTGTGATCGACGTGATGGTCTGCGTGGCGACGGTCACGCCGCCGCGGCTCGTCAACGTGCAAGTGCCGGCGCAGGCGACGGTGGCCGACGCAGTGCGCGCGTCGGGCTTGCTCCACGGCTTGGACCTGACCATCGATACCTGCAGGCTGGGCGTTTACGGCAAGCGCAAGACGCCGGATGCCGCATTGCATGCGCGTGATCGGGTGGAAATCCTGGGCCCGTTGATCGCCGATCCAAAAACGGCTCGCCGGCGGCGCGTGCAGAAAGTGCGGGCCACCGGCACGCGCGAAGGCCTGAAGTGGCTGCGCAACGAGGCGCCGCCCAAAGACGACGTCCTCGAATAACGCTCCGTCAGCTGCAGTTGGCGCTCAGGGCTGCCTGATTGCGCTGCACGGCGGCGGCACGCTGGTTGTCATCCAAATACGCGATCGAGCCGTCCGGTTGCACCGAACCGACGCGGCGGCCATCCTGCATATACGTGGTTTCGTTGCGCAGGCGTGCGCATTCGGCTTGCTTGCGCTGCGCCGCCTCTGCCTGCCTGGCTTCGTCCTGTTCCTTCTTGGCGCGGTCGGCCAGGCGCTTGCGCAGCTCTTCGTCGGGGTTGGAGGCCGCGACGCCCGAGGCTGGCTGGCCGGGTTTGGCAGCCGCGCCTGGGTCCGCTGCCTTGACGCCCGAAGCCGGCGCGGAAAGCGCTTCGTAGGCCGTGGCCGTGCGGCTGTTCGGGTTGCGGATGATGCGGCTAGGCGGTACCGACGGCGGCGGTGCGGCGTCGCTGTAGACCATATGGCCTTTGTCGTCGCGCCATTGCCAGGCCCATTGCGCCTGGGCAATCGGGCAGGCAAGGGCGATCAGGGCGGCGGTGGCAGGCAACAGGACGTGCAGTCGTTTCATGAAGTTCTCGTTCGTGGACTGCCGACGGCGCGCTGGCCGACCCGACGACGGCCCCTCGACGCGCACGGGAGCCCGGTGGCGTGAGCGCCACTCGCCAATCTACGCCGACGGCCTGGCTCGGCCTGTCGACTCGCCCCCCGGCAAGGCGCCCAGTTTATGCAGACTTGTCGTTGGCGTGCAAGCGCACCGACCAGCCGACGCCCAGGATCAGCAAGGCGATGGCGGCGATCTCGAGCGGGCGGGGCCAGCGGCCGTCGTACACAAAGCCATATGCCAGCGCAAACAGCGTCTCGAACACGATCATCTGGCCCGACAGCGTGAGCGGCAGGCGCCGCGAGGCGATGTTCCACAGGTTGTTGCCGATCAGCGACGCGCCGAGCGCCACAGCAGCGTTGACCGCCCAGAACGTGCCCCAGATACGTCCGCCGGTATGCATCCAGCCTGTGCCGACCGTGAGCAGCGCGGCTGTCGCGAGCGCGGCCGACAGCATGCCGCTCGAAATGCCGTACAGGGCTGACCATTCGTTGCTGGAGAAATGCGGATTGCGCTGCAGATGGCGGGCGTTGTCCACGGCGTACCACGTCCAGCTGCAGAGCGCGCCGGCCGCGCACGCGATGCCGGCAATGCGCTGCCAGATCGGCCGGACATTGGCCGCCGCGGCAGTGGCCTGATGGCCAAACAGGTCGACGTTGATGCAGACGATGCCGGCTGCCACCACGAGCAGCGGCCAGCTCAGCCGGGAAAGCGGCACGGCGCCGTGGTCGCGCCGCCCCAGCACCGTCACGGTGATGGGCAGGATGCCGATGATCAGCGAAGTGGGCGCGACTCCAGCCAGTTGCACGGCAAAAGCCAGAAGTACGTAATAGACAAGATTGCCGCTGCCGGATTGGCGGGCGAGCGCCAGGCAATCGGCGCGGGTCATCTTGCGGGCAATGCGAGGAAGGATCGGGCCGGCGGCAATGGCAGCGATGACGCCGTAGGCGAGGTAGCGGCCGAGGGTCAGTTCCCATGGTGAAAAGGCGGGCAGCGCGCGGGGCGCAATAAAGACCATGCCCCACATCGCCCCGGCCAGCAGGGCGCACAATACGCCGATTCCCATTCGAACACTCACGAGGCTAATTCTGCGCGGCCGCTGGCGGCGCAGGGCGCTGGAGATGCGTGCGCGAAGAAAAATTTATCGAGCATAGCACGGGTCTCTACAACCGTGGGGCGAATTCCCGTATAATCCGATTTTGCGCCTAGAGGAAATTGCTATGCGTCTTGTCCAGAAAGCACTCACGTTCGATGATGTGCTGCTCGTCCCGGCCTACTCGGCCGTCCTGCCCCGCGATACGTCCCTTCGCACCAAGCTCACCCGTTCGATCGAACTCGCCATTCCGCTCGTCTCCGCCGCCATGGATACGGTTACGGAAGCGCGGCTCGCCATCGCCATGGCGCAGCAAGGTGGCATCGGTATCGTCCACAAGAACCTGAAGCCGGAAGAACAAGCGCGCGAAGTTGCCAAGGTCAAGCGCTTTGAATCGGGCGTGCTGCGCGACCCGATCACCATCGGTCCGGACATGAAGATCCGCGACGTGATGGCGCTGTCGGCCCAGCACGGCATCTCGGGTTTCCCGGTGCTGGAAGGCAAGAAGGTGGTGGGCATCATCACCAACCGCGATCTGCGTTTCGAAGAAGAACTGGACGCCCCGGTGCGCGCCAAGATGACGCCGAGCGAGAAGCTCGTCACCGTCAAGGAAGGCGCTTCGCTGGAAGAGGCCAAGCGTCTGATGAACAAGCACCGCCTCGAGCGTGTGCTGGTGGTGGGCGAGGCTTTCGAGCTACGCGGCCTGATCACCGTCAAGGACATCCAGAAGGCCACCGAATATCCGCTGGCGTCGAAGGACGAACGCGGTTCGCTGCGCGTGGGTGCGGCGGTGGGCGTGGGCCCGGATAACGATCTGCGTATCGATTTGCTGGTCAAGGCCGGCGTGGACGTCATCGTCGTCGATACCGCGCATGGCCACAGCCAGGGCGTGCTGAACCGCGTGCGCTGGATCAAGGACAACTACCCGCAGGTGCAGGTGATTGGCGGCAACATCGCCACGGGCGACGCCGCCCGGGCGCTGGTCGACCACGGCGCGGATGGCGTCAAGGTCGGCATTGGCCCGGGTTCGATCTGCACGACGCGGATCGTCGCCGGCGTGGGCGTGCCGCAGATCTTTGCCGTGTCGAATGTGGCCGAGGCGCTGAAGGGCACCGGCGTGCCGCTCATCGCTGACGGCGGTATCCGCTACTCGGGCGATGTGGCCAAGGCACTGGCTGCGGGCGCACACACCGTGATGATGGGCGGCATGTTTGCCGGCACGGACGAATCGCCGGGTGAGGTGTTCCTGTTCCAGGGGCGCTCGTACAAGAGCTACCGCGGCATGGGCTCGGTGGGCGCGATGAAGGACGGCGCTGCCGACCGTTACTTCCAGGAAGACAACACCGCCAACGTTGACAAGCTGGTGCCCGAAGGTATCGAGGGCCGCGTGCCTTACAAGGGCTCCGCGTTGCCGATCGTGCATCAACTCACGGGCGGCGTTCGCTCGTCGATGGGCTACTGCGGGTGCGCCTCGATTGCCGAATGGCACGAGAAGGCCCAGTTTGTCGAGATCACCGCCGCAGGCATGAACGAATCGCACGTGCACGACGTGCAGATCACGAAGGAAGCGCCGAACTATCACCGCGACTGATCGCTTGTCGATCTTCGCAAACAAGATAGAAGGCAAGCAGTACTGCCGCCGG
The DNA here is from genome assembly GCF_038440115.1 of Ralstonia sp. OTU4908. NCBI lineage: Bacteria > Pseudomonadati > Pseudomonadota > Betaproteobacteria > Burkholderiales > Burkholderiaceae > Ralstonia > Ralstonia sp. OTU4908. The sequence goes on from NZ_JASATD010000010.1 coordinate 159,519, forward strand.
GGCGCGCGGGTGCCCCGGCTGAATCAACCGGTGGCCGAAGCACGGGCGGCCGCCCGCAACTGGAGACGATGATGAAAGCGCTTTTGCGACTCGTTCTGTTTCTGGATGCGGCTGTCGCACTGTGCGTCGGTCTCGTCCTGCTGGCTTCACCCCTGACGTCCATCTTCGGCGCGCTGCAATTGCCGCAGCCGGAGCCGGCGATGTACGGCCAACTGCTCGGCGTCACGCTGATTGGCGTGGCCTGGCTGCTGTGGCACGCCACCGTCAACGGGCAATTGACCACCGCCGTCGCACAGGTGGTCGGTCATGTGAACCTGGCTGTTGCCGTGCTGGTGATTGCCTGGCTGCTGTTCTTCCACCTGCCGGTGGACGGCGCCGGCCGCATCTGGCTGCCCACGTTTGCCGCGGTGCTGGCGGCGTTTTCCGCCGTGCAGATTCCCGCCTCGCGCCGCGTGCGCACCAACGAGCGCGTGCGCGCACAGAAGGCCCGCGAAGACGCCGCGGCTGCGCGCGAACGCGAACGCGCAGAAAAGGCGCAGCGCAAAGAACCTGGCTACATGCCGCCTCCGGGCTACGGCCCCGGCACTGAAGTCGACACGATTGCCGATTCCATTCCTCCAGAACATGCACGACAAAGTCCTCATCCTTGATTTCGGCTCGCAGGTCACGCAACTGATTGCGCGACGGGTGCGTGAAGCACACGTCTATTGCGAAATCCATCCGAACGACGTGTCCGACGCCTTCGTGCGCGACTTCGCGCCCAAGGCGATCATCCTGTCCGGCAGCCACGCCAGCACGTACGAAGATCATCAACTGCGCGCCCCGCAGGCCGTGTGGGACCTGGGCGTGCCGGTGCTCGGCATCTGCTACGGCATGCAGACCATGGCCGTGCAGCTGGGCGGCAAGGTGGAGTGGAGCGACCACCGCGAATTCGGTTACGCCGAAGTGCGCGCCCATGGCCACACCCGCCTGCTCAAGGACATCCAGGACTTCGCCACGCCGGAAGGCCACGGCATGCTCAAGGTGTGGATGAGCCACGGCGACAAGGTTGCCGAGCTGCCCCCGGGCTTCAAGCTGCTGGCCTCGACGCCGAGCTGCCCGATTGCCGGCATGGCCGACGAGGCGCGCGGCTACTACGCCGTGCAGTTCCACCCGGAAGTCACGCACACCGTGCAGGGCCGCGCGATGCTCGAGCGCTTCGTGCTGGAGATCGCCGGTGCCAAGCCGGACTGGATCATGCGCGACCACATCGAGGAAGCCGTCGAGCGCATTCGCGAGCAGGTGGGCGATGAAGAGGTGATCCTCGGCCTGTCGGGCGGCGTCGATTCGTCGGTGGCTGCAGCATTGATCCACCGTGCCATTGGCGACCAGCTGACCTGCGTGTTTGTCGACCACGGGCTGCTGCGTCTGGACGAAGGCAAGATGGTGATGGACATGTTCGCCGGCCGCCTGCACGCCAAGGTCGTGCACGTGGATGCGTCCGAGCAGTTCCTTGGCCATCTGGCTGGCGTGACTGACCCCGAAGCCAAGCGCAAGATCATCGGCCGCGAGTTCGTTGAGGTATTCCAGGCGGAAGCCAAGAAACTCAGCAACGCCAAGTGGCTGGCGCAAGGCACGATCTACCCGGACGTGGTGGAATCGGGCGGCACCAAGACCAAGAAGGCAACGACGATCAAGAGCCACCACAACGTGGGCGGCCTGCCGGAAACGCTCGGCCTGAAGTTGCTCGAGCCGCTGCGCGACCTGTTCAAGGATGAAGTGCGCGAGCTGGGTGTGGCGCTGGGCCTGCCGCACGAGATGGTGTATCGCCACCCGTTCCCGGGGCCTGGCCTGGGCGTGCGCATTCTGGGTGAGGTCAAGCGTGAATATGCAGACCTGCTGCGCCGTGCCGATGCGATCTTCATCGAAGAGCTGCGCGGCACGAAGGCCACGGCGCAGGATGCGGCCGCCGGCCTGTGCGGCGAAGGCGATGTTGGCAAGAGCTGGTACGACCTGACCAGCCAGGCGTTTGCGGTGTTCCTGCCGATCAAGTCCGTCGGCGTGATGGGCGATGGCCGCACATACGACTACGTGACAGCGCTGCGTGCCGTGCAGACCACCGACTTCATGACCGCACATTGGGCGCATCTGCCGTACACGCTGCTGGGCCGCGTGTCGAACCGCATCATTAACGAGGTGCGTGGTTTGAGCCGCGTCGTGTACGACGTGTCGGGCAAGCCGCCTGCGACGATTGAGTGGGAGTGAGGTTCACCTCCCAAGTCAGAAGAAGCCCGCGTTATGCGGGCTTTTTTTCGTCCTTATAGTTGGCTATCCAGTGTCTGCCAAAAAGCTACCCCGGACGGCGTCTACGCCTCCAGTGACCAGCCTTGGTTGTCCACGTTCTTTTCGTCGCGATAGACCCATCGCGCACCGCATGTGGGACACGAGAACGTGCTGACGGTGATTGCGCGCGCGGAGGGCGATTTGATGCGTTGCGTGTCGGTGATTCTGAGCAAAGCATGGCCTGGCGCGCCGCGTCTATGGAGTTCGATTGCGGCGCAAGCCGAGCAGAGTGTCATGCCGATGGTTCTCTCAAGAGCGCATGCCCACTGTGGCGTGCTGACTCAGCGGTGGGGTGCGGCGTAGGTCAATGGTGACAGATTATCTAATTATTTGTTGACGCGGGTCTGAAATGTCTGTAGAAACCATCCTCGCAGGATCTTCAAGCAGTTACTCCGATGTTCTGGGTTGTCACGCCAAGCGGTGCTTCCTTTGCTCCATGTTTCTTCCTTGATTGTCGTGCCTGGTGAGCACAGGCTCATGCAGAACTTTTTAGGATATCCAACATGGAAACCGGCACAGTAAAGTGGTTCAACGACTCCAAGGGCTTCGGCTTCATCACCCCGGACGCAGGCGGCAACGATCTCTTCGCTCACTTCTCTGAAGTTCAGGGCAACGGGTTCAAGTCCCTCCAAGAGGGTCAGAAGGTGCGCTACGTTGCAGGCGTTGGCCAAAAGGGCCCGGCTGCCACGAAGATCGAAGCGATCTGATCGGTCGCATCTGCCAAGAAAAAACCCCGCACTGCGGGGTTTTTTTTCGTAGCAACATTAAGGTGTCCAAGACGCACTTTGCCGCAGCGTCTGAGGCTCTTGCGGCAGCAGATGAATCTGCTGCGGCATCACATAAACGGCAACCGCTGCCGAAAGCCCCGTAGCGCGCCTATGCCGCCTGCTTGCGGGGGCGTCGCACCGCGCGAATCTTCCCGGTGGTTCCGCCGCCGCAGAAGAACTGATCGGCGCCATCCGACTCGAGACCCGACACGTTCATGCCGGCCGGCATGTCAAGCTGCTCCAGCACTTCACCGGTTTGCGGATCGATGTGCCGCAGCTCGCTCGTATCACCTTCCCAAGTGCCGTGCCAAAGCTCACCGTCGACCCACGTGACGCCGGTAACGAACCGGTTGGATTCGATGGTGCGCAATACCTTGCCGGTGTCCGGATCGATCTGGCGGATCTTGCGCTCGCGGTAGTGGCCGACCCACAGCGTGCCTTCGGCCCAGGCGAGGCCCGAGTCTCCGCCCGCGCCCGGCGCCGGAATCGTGGCGAGCACGGTGCCCGTTTGCGGGTCGATTTTCTGGATGCGGTCTTCGGCAATCTGGAACAGGTGCCGCCCATCGAACGCGGTCCCGGCATGGGCCGGTACATCGATGGAGCGCTGCGTCTTGCCGCTGTCGGGGTCGAGTTCCTTCAGCTGACCGCCGGCAGCAAACCAGACGTGCTGACCATCGTAGGTCACGCCGCCGACGTTCTCTGCGCCAGGGAAGGGGCCGTATTCGCGCACGACTTCGGCGGTGAATCGCTTCATGTTGGGCTCGCTGGAATCGGTTGTGGAGTCTTCATCCTAGTCACTTGGCAGCGGTGCGGGGAGTAACAAGATGGTCGCGAATCCGGGTACCGGCGGCGTCACCCATCGGCGCGCGCGCCCGCGTCCGAAGAACTGCACCTTGCCGGCGGCTGCCAACGCGTCGAGCGCGCGCTGTACGGTGCGCTGGCTGGCGCCGAGCGCCAATGCCAATGCAGAGCTGGACCACGATTCCCCATCAGCGAGGCACGCCAGCACGGCGGCGTATTGCTCGTCGACAGGCTGAGCGAGAACAACGACGTCTTGCGTCGCGTGGGGTTGCAGTGCAAATCCGTGCTTGGTCGCTTTGACCGTGCCCAGCGCACCAAGCGCGGCGCGCAAACGCCCGATCTCTACGCGCAAGCGCACGCGGTGCGTTTCGTCGGGATGCCGGGAGCGGAATGCCCCCGCGATGAGGCTGTCTCTGGGCACGTCTTCCGGCCACGCCTCTGCAAGTGCACGTGCCAGCGTGAACAGAACGGGCCGCGTGGCGAGCGAGACGACTGTGTCGGCCTGCCTCACGGCAAGCCGGCATGCATCCACCACCAGCGCGTCCGATGCAAAGAGGACCTCGACATCATCAAGGCGCAACACGCGCTCTTCGCCGCGCGAGATGAGCCGCGCAGCGGGTGCGCTCAAGACCAGGGCAGCGCGTTCGACTTCGGCGCTGAGCGTCGGGATACCGGCCTCGCGTGCTGCGCGATCGGCATCGCTCAGGGCTGCCCGTGCGGCAGCGGTCTGCAAACGTCGGATGGCAATGCCGGCGACGACAAGCGCATGTACCGCTCGCAAGACCGGAGGGAGATGCGCCGGCGTCAGCGCGGCGAGCGCGGCTTCGGCATCGTCCAGCCGGCCGATCAGCAGCAGGCGACGGATGCTGAGATACCGCGCGTGTGCGGCGTTGACGTGGTCGCCGTGCGCCTCGAGCGTGGCGCATGCGGTGTCCAGGGTTTTGGCGGGCCAGCCCAGATCGCGCGAGGCGAGGGCGACTTCGGCTTCCGCGACGATGCAGCGTGCGCGTGCCACGGCCTCGCGGGCGCCGAAAGACCGGGCGGCGCGACGCAGCAGGATCTTGGCGCGTGCCAGGTCGCCAAGCTGGGCCATGGCGATGCCACGCAGAGCCAGCGCGGCGGCATCGTCGCGCAGAGCGACGCGGTTCAGCGCTCCGAATGGGTCACCGGCGGCGAGTGCGCGGGCCGCAGCCGTGATCAATGAATCCATTCGAATCCCGCCACACTTGTCACTCCCGCCGTTTGAGGTCGGCGCCTAATCTAGCACACGACCACTCACCCAAAAACGGAGGCAAGCATGAGTGCAACACACCCGACAGCAACCCGCGCAACCTGGCTGGCAGAGCGCATTGAATTGCTCAAGGCCGAGAAGGAACTCACGCGCCGCAGCGATGAACTCGCGCGCCGCCGGCAGGCACTGCCGTGGGTTCGCATCGACAAAAGCTATCGCTTTGAAACCGAGAACGGCAGCGCCTCGCTGGCCGATCTGTTTGGCGGCCGCTCGCAACTGCTGGTCTATCACTTCATGTTCGGGCCGGACTACAAGGCGGGCTGCCCCTCGTGCTCGATGATTGCCGATGGCTTCGATGGCTTCGTCACGCATCTGGCGAACCACGACGTGACGCTGATGGCGGTGTCGCGTGGGCCGTTGGCCAAGCTGCTGGAGTACCGGGGGCGGATGGGCTGGAGCTTTCCGTGGGTATCGTCGGTGGGCAGCGATTTCAACTACGACTTCAACGTCTCGATCACGGAAGACCAGCAGCGCGCCGGCAGCGCCGACTACAACTACGTGCGCGGCAGCCACGTCATGGACGCATCCGACTTGCCCGAACCCGTGCAGCAGTTCGCCAGCATGTGCGGTACCGATGCGCCCACCTACGTGCGCGACCGGCCCGGCATGAGCGCGTTCGTGCTGGAAGATGGCGTCGTGTATCACACGTATTCCACCTACGCGCGCGGGCTCGACGGCTTGTGGGGCGCATACCAGTGGCTGGACCGCGCGCCGCTGGGCCGCAACGAAACCGGTGTCTGGTGGCGTCGCCATGACGAATACGCTCAGCAGCGTTGAGCTGTCACACGAGCAAGCCGTGTCCGAGCGCGGCTTTCTGGCTGTCTCGGCATTGCTGTTCATCGCCAGCACGGCGGCGACGGTGGCATGGTGCAATGCCATGCCGGCCATGACGGAGATGCCGATGGCCTGGATGCCGATGTGCGGTCAGACGTGGTGGAGCTTTGCTGCGTCCTTCATTGGCATGTGGACGGTGATGATGGTCGCGATGATGCTGCCGTCATTGCTGCCGACGCTGCGGCAGTATCGCGGTGCGCTGCACCTGGCAGGCAAACCGAACGTTGATACGCAGACGGCGTTGGCAGGCGCGGGATACTTCGCGGTATGGACGCTGATCGGCGTGATGGTCTTTGCGCTGGGCGCGGCGTTGGCACAGTTCGAAATGACATGGCCTGTTGTGGCACGCGTGGCGCCGCTTGCCAGAGGCGCGGTGGTTCTTGCGGCGGGCGCACTGCAGTTCAGCGCATGGAAGGCGCGCCAGCGTGCATGGTGCCGCGTAGCTCAGGCGCCTGGCTGTGCATGGCGATTTGGCTTGGATCTTGGCGTGCGCTGTGCCGCTTCGTGCGCCGGCCTGACGGCCATCCTGTTGGTGACCGGCGTGATGGACGTGCGTGCAATGGTGGCCGTGTCAGCGGCGATTACGCTCGAGCGCTTGGCGCCTGCGGGGCAGCGCGTGGCCCGCTGTATTGGCGCTGCTGCCGTCGGGGCAGGATTGCTCTTGATGTTGCGTGCCACGTTGCCCTGAGGCGTCCTCAACACACGACTTACATCACCGCGCCAAGCTGCCACGGCACGAACTCGTTGTCGCCCAAACCATTGAGTTCGCTCTTGGTGCGCGTGCCGGAGGCAGCGGCCAGCATCAGCTGGAACAGCGCCTCGCCGGCTTGCGCGATGCTCAGGCGGCCGTCGACGATGCCGCCGCAGTCGTAGTCCATGTCGAGTTCCATGTGCCGATAGAGCGTGCTGTTGGTCGCAAGCTTCAATGAGGGCACCGGCTTGCAGCCGTAGGTGGACCCGCGGCCCGTTGTGAAGCAGATCAGGTTGGCGCCACCCGTTCCATGCCTCGGCAACCTTCGTGCAACTGGCGTAAGATGCCCGCTCGATTTTCGATCGCTGCGTGCGGCATCCAAGCAACATGAACCTTCCGCTTTTACTCAATATCGCGACGTTCGTCGTCATCCTGATCGCTCTCGGCCGTGTGAACGCGAGCTGGAGTCTTGCCAAGCGTGTGCTGCTGGGCATGGTGCTCGGTATCCTGTTCGGACTGGCGCTGCACCTGATCTATGGCGCCGACAGCGCGACGCTCAAGCAGTCGATCTCTTGGTTCAGCATCGTTGGCGGCGGCTACATTCAGTTGCTGCAGATGATCGTCATGCCGCTCGTGCTGGTGTCAGTGCTGAACTCGGTGGCCAAGCTCAACAGCACGGCGTCGCTCGGCAAGATCAGCGTGCTGACGATCGGCACGTTGCTGCTCACAACGCTCATTTCAGCGCTGGTCGGCGTGTTCGTCACGCACCTGTTTGGGCTGACGGCGCAAGGACTGGTGCAGGGCGCGCAGGAAACCGCCCGGTTGACCGCCATCCAGGACAACTATGTCGGCAAGGTGGCCGACCTGTCGGTGCCGCAGCTGGTGCAGTCCTTCATTCCGAAGAACCCCTTTGCCGAGCTGACCGGCGCCAAGCCCACGTCCATCATCGGCGTGGTGATCTTCGCGGCGTTCCTGGGCGTGGCTGCGTTGAACCTGCTGAAGGATGATGCGGTAAAAGGCGAGCGCGTGCTGACCGCCATCGACACCGCGCAGGCCTGGGTGATGAAGCTTGTGCGGCTCGTCATTCGCTTGACCCCTTACGGCGTGCTGGCGCTGATGACGAATGTGGTAGCCGTGTCCAACGTGCAGGACATCATCAAGCTCGGCGGTTTCGTGGTGGCGTCTTACCTGGGCCTGGCGATCATGTTTGGCGTGCATGCCGTGCTGCTGACGCTCAACGGCATCAATCCGCTTCGCTTCTTCCGCAAGGTCTGGCCGGCGCTGTCGTTCGCGTTCACGAGCCGGTCGAGTGCGGCCACCATTCCGCTGAGCATCGAGGCGCAGACGCGGCGCATCGGCGTGCCGGAGTCGATCGCCAGCTTAGCTGCATCGTTTGGCACGACCATTGGCCAGAACGGCTGCGCAGGCCTGTATCCCGCCATGCTGGCAGTGATGGTGGCGCCCACGGTGGGCATCAACCCGTTCGATCCTGTATGGATTGCAACGCTCGTGGCGGTGGTCACGCTCAGCTCGGTCGGCGTGGCGGGTGTGGGCGGCGGCGCCACGTTTGCAGCGTTGATCGTGCTGCCGGCGATGGGCTTGCCGGTGACGCTCGTGGCACTGCTGATCTCCATCGAACCGCTGATCGACATGGGCCGTACCGCGCTCAACGTCAATGGCTCGATGACCGCCGGGACGATCACCAGCCAGTTGCTGGGGCAGACCGATCGCAGTGTCTTCGATGCTGCCGATGACGTGGAGATGGCACACCGCTGATCTGCGCGTCGAAATAAAAAATGCCGGCCATGGGGTCGGCATTTTTTTTGAGCGCAGGGCGGCTCAGTCGGGCGTCTGCGCCAGCTCGGTCAGCAGTTCCATGAACGCGCTGGCCAGTTCGCTGGGCGTGGCGGCGCTTCTGCGCAGCAGGCCGACGGGTTCCTTGGTGCCCGACGTGGCAATGTCCAGACGGGCAAGTTGACCATGCGCCATGTCGTCGCCCGCTGCGCGCTCGGGGGTGATCCACACCGCGTCGGACCGGCACGCCAGCAACCGTGCGACGGACACCGAGAGCGTTTCCGTCACGCCCGCCGGCAAGCGCAGCCCGTGCGTCTGGAACAGCGCCTCGGTGTGGTGGCGCGGCACCGTGCCCTGCATGGCGATCACCAGCGGATATTCCAGCACCGCCTGCAACGAAGCTGATGCTCCTGGCTGCGTCAGGAGCGGATGCCCGGGCCGCACGACCAGCGCCAGCGGCTCGGCATACAACAGTTCGAACGTCAGCCCCTGCATGCGATCCGGCTCGGCCATGCGCCCGACGATGAAATCGAGTTCGCCGGCCTTGAGCGCGGTCAGCAGCTCGACATTGGTGCCGGTACGCAACCGCACGCCGGCATGCGGGCGCTGCGCGTGCAAATGGGCAATCGCCTGGGGTAGCAGGCTGCTGGCCACCGTCGGCAGGGCGCCCACATGTACGACCGGCGCGGAAGCGTCCGTCGACCCCATCAGCGCCGCGGTGGCCGATTCCAGCGCCTGCGTCACGCCCACTGCATGTCGCAGGAATTGCTCGCCGGCCGCGGTGAGCCGTGCGCCTTGCCGGCCACGCTCCACGAGCTGCACACCCGCCAGCGCCTCCAGCTCACCGAGCGTTTTCGACACCGCCGGCTGGCTCAGATGCAACCGCTCGGCGGCGCGCCGCAGGTTGCGCTCCTGCGCGATGGCGACAAAGCAGCTCAGATGGCGAAACCGGATGCGGGACGGCAAATCCGCTGAGAAAGCTCTTTCCATAACGGGTGGTTATCGATTTTCCGATAAGAAGTCAATTTACTTCACTTTTTGTCGGCGATACAGTCTCTGCACGATTTCATAAGGAGACGCCCCATGACCCTGCCGCTTTCCGGCACCGGCGAATTCGCCCAGCGCGACACCGCGCAGCATCCGCCCGCACTGACCCCCGGCTACAAGACCAGCGTGCTGCGCTCGCCGCGCAACGCGCTCATCTCCACCCTGAATACGCTGTCCGAGACCACCGCACCGGTGTTCCACGCCGACGACCTGGGCGCGCTCGACAACGACCTGATCCTCAACTACGCCAAGGAAGGCCTGCCGATCGGCGAGCGCATCATCGTCCACGGCTACGTGCGTGACGAGTTCGGCCGCCCCGTGCCGAACGCGCTGGTGGAGGTGTGGCAGGCCAACGCCGGCGGCCGCTACCGCCACAAGAAAGACCAGTACATCGCGCCGATCGACCCAAACTTTGGCGGCTGCGGCCGCATGCTGACGGACGCCAATGGCTACTATGTCTATCGCACCATCAAGCCCGGCCCGTATCCGTGGCGTAATCGCATCAATGATTGGCGCCCGTCGCACATCCATTACTCGCTCTCGGGCGATGGCTGGGCCCAGCGCCTGATCACGCAGATGTACTTCGAGGGCGATCCGATGATCGCGCAGTGCCCGATCATCAAGACCATCCCGAGCGAAGAGCAGGTGCGTGGTCTGATCGCGCTGCACGACACGGCGAACCACGTGCCGCTCGACAGCCGCTGCTACCGCTTCGACATCACCTTGCGCGGCCGCCGTGCCACGCATTTCGAAAACGCCGTGCCCGCCCTGCAAGGAGCCAAGTGATGACCACGACCACACTGCGTGAATCGCTCGAACGTGCCCAGGCAACGGCCATGACGACAACGCCGCCGTTCGCGCATTTCAACGAGACCGCTTCGCAGACGGGCGGCCCCTACGTGCACATTGGCCTTGCACCGCGCCAGGCCGGCTTCGACATCTACGACAAGGAATTCGGCAGCGTCCTGACCACGCCCGCCACGCGCGGCGAACGCATCGCGCTGGAAGGCCGCGTCTACGATGGCTCCGGCTCGCTCGTGCGCGATGTGCTGATCGAGATCTGGCAAGCCAATGCCGACGGCAAATACGCGCATCCTGCAGATCGGCAAGACAAACCTGTCGACCCGGCATTCCGTGGCTGGGGCCGCGCCGGGGCGGATTTCGATACGGGCGTCTATCGTTTCGATACCATCAAGCCGGGCGCCGTGGCCGGCCGCAGCGGTACCACGCAGGCACCGCACATCTGCATGATCCTGTTTGCGCGCGGCATCAACCTCGGCCTGCATACGCGCGTGTACTTCAGCGATGAGGCCGCAGCCAACGGCACGGACCCGGTGCTGAATGGCATCGAGTGGGAAGTGCGCCGCAAGACGCTGATCGCCCAGCGCAGCGAGCGTAACGGCGAGGTGGTCTACACCTTCGACGTACGCTTGCAAGACACGCCGGATGGCGGCGCGGAGACAGTGTTCTTCGATATCTGATCGCCGCATCACACTCAAAAGACCACGCCCGGCAGGTTCACACCGCCGGGCGTTGTTTTTGATGCGAGCAACACGACTTTCAGCGGGACGTCATGCGGGCGTCGATAATGGGTGGATCGCCAGCCCGGCGTTTGACGACCCTGCCGTGACCCAGCTCACTCTTCCCGGATTCGAAGCCACCCCGCAATTGCCCGCGCATCGCCTGTTTCTGGCGATCAAGCCTGACGTGGATACCGCCGAGCGCATCGCGCGGCTGATCCAGCAATTGCGGCCCGTCGTGGGTTTCAAGGGCAAGGCGCTGCGTACGGAGCGCCTGCATGTCACGCTGCATCATCTGGGCGATTTCGTTCATCTGCCGCCTGACGACGTCGTGGGGCGTGTGCGTGCAGCAGCGGCCGGCCTCGCGTTGCCGGCATTCGATGCCACGTTCAACCAGGTGGTGAGCTTCCATGGCCGGCGCGATCATCGGCCGTTTGTGCTGCTGGGCGATGAGGGCGTGGGCGGTTTGATGGCGTTTCAGGCGGCGCTGGGCGAGGCGCTCCAGCATGCCGCCGTGCCGGTGCCGCGTGGGCATTTCAAGCCGCACATCACGCTGTTGTATGACCGCGGCGGCTTTGCGCCGAAAGCGGTCGAGCCCATCACGTGGACCGTGCGCGAGTTCGTTCTCATCCATAGCTGGCTAGGCAAAACGCGCTACGACGAACTCGGCCGCTGGGCGCTCAAAGGCTGAGCGCCACGTTGTTATGCGCAGCCGTCCGGCCCGCAGACAGGGCCATCGGCTTGGTTCATTGGGGCAGGCGCGCCGATGTGCTGCGTCAGCGCCTCGGCCCAGGGTTCCGGTTTGCCGAGCCACGGACCAACGTCGATGATGCCCAGTTGGCCATCGACATCTTCCAGCGCAAACGTCGGAAAACCCTGACCGCCCACTCGATCGAGCCACTGTCGGCTTTGCGCGATGTGCTGCTGCGTGAGCGCACCGGTTTGTCGCGCGTATTCCGCATCGAATGCTTCGGGCGATAGGCCGATCTCCGCTGCAAGCTCGCGCAGTACCGGCACATCGGTAATGCGCCGGCCTTCTTCGTAGTGCGCACGTTGAACGCGATGGATCATGTCCAGCCCGCGGCCGCCGAGCGCCTGCGCTGCAAGCACGGCGGTAATGGGCGGCTCCGAATCCATCACCGCCGTGGTGTCGCGCAACAGGCCTTCAAAGTACGTCTCGCCGAAGGGCTGGCCGGTCAACTCGGCAATGCGGTGGTCGTGCGGCATCACGTAGTCGCGCCATTGGGGCGTGACCGTACGGCGGTTCGGGCCGGCAAGCATGCCGCCGCCGTGGAAGGCGATCGTGAGGCCGGGCACCGTGCGCGCGGCTTCCACCAGCGGCGCGGCGCCATAGCACCAACCGCACAGCGGGTCGTAGATGTAATGCAACGTCGTCATGTTGTTTCCTCTGGGTCGGGCCAGCTTACTGCGGCCACTTCATTTCGCCCTTGATGACCTTGGCGCTCAGCTCCAGCGATGCATCGCCGGCCAGCGTTGGATAGGCCGCCTTCATCGCCTTGATCAGCTCCGCAGAGTTGTTCGCCTTGGCGGCCTGTACCTCGAAGGTTTTCAGGTAATCCGCGGTAAAGCGTACCGCGTCCAGCCCCTTTGGCATTGCACCCGTGAAGTGACCAGGCACCACGGTCGTCGGCTTGAGCGCTGTGATGTTGTCCAGCGTCTGCAACCAGCCCAGGCGCGATTCGTGCGTCTGCGTGTCGGCCACCCAAACGTGGTCGCCGCTGTTGACCACCACGCCGCCGGCCACGGTCTTGATCGACGGAATCCACAGATACGTGCGTGCCGCGTCCGGGCCGTTCAGTCCCTTGATCTCGATGGTGCGGCCTTCCAGCGCCAGGTGGTCGGCGTGCAGCACATCGGGCAGCACGAGCGCCTTGGGCGCGTTGTCCTTCAGGATCGGGCCCCAATAGGCGAGCTTGCCGTTCATCGAAGCCTTGATGGCGGCCACGGTCTGCGGTGTGGCCACGATCTTCGCTTTCGGGAAGGCCGCGCGGAAGACATCCAGCCCGAAGTAATAATCCGGATCGCTCTGGCTGATGTAGACCGTGGTGAGCGTCTTGCCGCTGGCCTTGAGTTTCTGCACGAGGGCTTCCGCATCGCTGCGCTGGAACTGCGCGTCGATCAGGATCGCCTCGTGTGCGCCGGTGATGATTTCCGACGACACGGGGAAGACGCCCTTGGCGCCGGGATTGTAGACCTCGAGATGTAATGGCGCGGGTGCGGCAGCGTGGGCAACAAGGCCGGCGCTGACGAGGCCGGCGGCAAGCAAGGTGCGGA
>NZ_JASATD010000011.1:0-164926 GCF_038440115.1 Ralstonia sp. OTU4908
GGATAGGTGTGGAGCAGCAGTCTCGCAGCGCATCTCGTTAAGAGTGTGGCGCCCGCCGCGTTCCAAAAAAAATGGCCGGCGAAAGCGCCGGCCAAACGTCCTTGAACCTGGTGACAAGTCAAGGTCGATATGATCTAGCGGCGACACGTCCCCGGACGCGTCGACCTGCCTTATTGGGCCGAATTAGAAGCGGTGTCGCACGCCAACCATCGCGCCAGTCTGGTTCTGACCCGGCAGCGTGTTAGCCGTGCCAGTCACGCCATAAGTTGCGTTTCCCTTGTTGTTCACATAGCCGATCAGCGCGTAGGCATCGGTACGCTTGGACAGCGCGTAGTCCGCGTTCAGCACGAACATCCAGGAGCTGTTGCTGTCGGTACGTGCGTTCGTATAGTAGGCAGCGCCCGTCAGAGTGAACGCAGGGGTAAGTTTGTAGAGCGCGCCGAGCCAGTAAAGATTGTCGTGGCGTGCACTGCCGGTCGTGACTTCATCGCGCAACCAGCGATAACCAGCAAACACCTTGGCATCGCCTACTGCATAAGACGCGCCAATGGCAGCGCGTTTGGCATCGAGTGCTGAGGTAGCAATGGTGCTGCCCTGGTACTGGTCATAGGCGACACCCACCGAAAGCGGACCATTTGCGTAAGCTACGCCTGCGCCATAGTTCTTGCCGACCTTGAAGCTGCCAGGGACTTCACCGCCGAGTCCGGAATTGCTGTCGCGCCCGAAGCTATAGAAACCCGTCGCAGTCAACCCGCCGAACTTACCCGTGTATTTGACAGCATTGTCGGCGCGGCCATTGAATTGGTTGTCCACCGAATTCAGCGAGTAGTTTGGTCCAACGGCCATCGGATCGTAAGCCGCGAACAGGTCGTACAGTGCGTTTTGCTGACGCCCCAGCGTGACGGCGCCGAAATCGCCCTGCAAGCCAACGTAGGCTTGGCGACCAAACAACCGACTACCCTGCGCAGATTTGCCGGTGTCGATGTCAAAGCCGCTTTCCAATACGAAAATGCCCTTCAGGTTATTCCCCAGATCTTCAGCGCCACGGATGCCCCAGCGCGACCCAGATAGTCCACCAGAGGTGAGCGCGGTGACCGAGCCGTTGCCGTTGGCGCCGCCGTTCACGTGGCTTTGATAGCTGACGCCCGCGTCAACAATGCCGTAAAGCGTGACATTCGACGACTGCGCAAATGCGGCGGCAGGGACGGTGCCGGCCGCGATTGTCACTGCGAGGAGAGTTTTTTTCACTGTTAGCCTTAATTGCTGTTTGACCGAAGGAATCTGCGATGGGGCCTGTCGTGACCCGCCTAATGAACGCGACCCCGAACGCTGACGCGAGATAATGCGTCAGTTATGTGACAGCAATAAGTAAACAATCCAGGCAAATAGCTCTTAAATATTTCTTTTTGAGAAACAATTGATCCGAGTATTGCGCCACTCGAAAGACAGGCTGCAGTGCGCTTGCCAGCATCAAGCCCTGTGCTCATCAACTTGATGGCCAGGTCATGCCATCCGCAGATTCCTGCATACCGCGTGGCCTGTTCGTCAGGCGCCCACCGCGCTGTCCCTGAGCTTAAAGACTGCAACCGCGCGGCGCAGTGAATCGGCCTGCTCGGCCATGGCATGCGCTGCAGCCGACGCCTCTTCCACCAATGCCGCATTCTGCTGGGTGACTTCTTCAATCTGGCCCACGGCAACGTTCACTTGATCGATACCGGTGCTTTGCTCGGCCGATGCAGCGGAAATCTCACCAACGATCTGCGTCACGCGATGCACCGAGGTGACGATGTCGTCGATGATGGTGCCGGCTTCGTGCACCAAACGCGCCCCCGCTTCCACACGCTCCGTGGATTGACTGATCAAGCCCTTGATTTCCTTGGCTGCCGAGGCGCTACGCTGCGCGAGCGTGCGCACCTCGCCTGCCACGACGGCAAAGCCCCGACCCTGCTCGCCGGCACGGGCCGCTTCAACCGCAGCGTTGAGGGCCAGGATATTGGTCTGGAAGGCAATGCTGTCGATGACACCAATGATCTCGCCCACCTTCGCAGAGCTTTCTGAGATGCCTTGCATGGTCTGCACAACTTCGTTCATGACCTTGCCGCCGCGTACTGCGGTGTCGGAAGCGTGACCCGCGAGCGACGAGGCCTGCACGGCGCTTTCCGAATTGCGTCGGACGGTTGAGGTCAGCTCCCCAATGTTCGCGGCGGTCTCTTCCAGCGACGCCGCCTGTTCTTCCGTACGCGACGAAAGATTCAAGTTGCCCGCAGCAATCTGTGAACTGGCAGCGGCAACGCCTTCGGCATTCCGACGCACTTCGCTCACCACGTTGGCAAGGTTGGTTTGCATCTGCTTGAGGGCGTGGAGCAATTGACCGATCTCGTCAGAGCCGCGTGAGTCAAACGGCTTGGCTAGATCGCCATGCGAAACCGCGCTGGCCACATCCGCCGCGCGGGCAAGTGGCTTCGTAATGGTGCGGCTGAATATGAAAGCGCCGGCCAGCCCCAGCCCGAATGCCACGAGCATCAGTGCGGAGCTGACGACCAATGCGGTGTGCGCGGCTTCAGCCGTTTTGGCTGATACGGCGATGCTTTCCTTCGCGATCTCTTGAGCTGCTTCATCCAGCAGGCGTGCTGGCTCGCGATCGACTCCGGCTACGACCTTGTCGCCAACGGTAGGGTCGAACGAGGCGGCGACGAACATATCGTGGCCCTTTCGGTAGCCGACGCCCATGGCGACATGCGCTGCGGCAAATTGCTTGATCAGGTCTCGACTCTTGCCAGGTGGAAGCGAATCCTGCAGCGCCTTTGCCTGATCAGAAACAGCCTGCTCACCTTTCAGGAAGGCCGCCCAATATTTGTCCAGCTTGACTGGGTCTTCACCACGCAGAAGCGTGTCCTTCCACTCCTGCACTTGCGTTTTGAAGGTAACGAGCATTTTCGTCACCGCCCGCTCATCGGCGACGCGGGCCTGCACGGTGGTGTTGTATTCAACGATGGAGTGGTTGAGCGAAGCGATTCCGTAGATTGCTCCGGAGAACATCAGCAGCAGCGCAATACCAAAGGCGAGGGGCAGTTTGATCGACAGTTTCATGATGACGGGTAAGACGAGTTCGGCGAGACCTGGTCCTCGCCTGGACGTCTTCTTATCGGCCAATCTGCGTGCCACTTAAGGTGAATTCTTGCAGTGCACTATTGCAGCGAAAATATGTGCGCCCTCTACCACCTCGCCGCGGTTGAAGCGCGACGCGCTAACGCCGAGTCCTCTATATTCACGGTTGATAGGTGTCAAGGCCAATGTCGAAGACTCGTCTACAGTGGCCTGATAGTCTGGTGGCCAACGTCCCCGGCTTGGCTCCTACCTCTCAATGGAGTGATGAGACTGCATGTGTGTGTCAGCAAGCCGCGCATCGATTCAATTGGGAGATTGGGCTGGTCGCTGCGAACGGTGCTCTGATCTCAACGGGCAATTCTGATGGTCAACTCCGCCGCATCATCTCCTTTGCACGCCGAGGCACCGGCCCTGTCGATGCTCTCTCGGCTGGCCACGCCTGAGATCGCAATCGTCGAGCACTGGGCACCAGAGTATCTACGGAGCAACGACCCTGAGATCGGTCATCGGCTCAGAGTCGCCATTCGTAGACTGCGGGCGCTTTTGTCGGCCTATCGGGACCTGCTTCCGAAGGCGCTGGCCGATGACTGGCGATGCAGGCTAGCGGATGTTGCGGCTCAAATTGGGCCGCCGAGGAACTGGGACATCATCGTCAACGTGCTGTTGCGCGCTGCCGTTCCGCCGAGCCAGCCTTCTGCCTTGATCTTGCTGGAGGCGTTGGAAGACATCAGGCAGCGCGCGCGCGCTGAGAGCCGCGTTGCATTCGAGGGCTTCGGGCCTGAGAGGCTGATGGCTGACTTTAGCGAAGCGATCGGCAAGGCAACGCAGGCGCAGCCAGAGACCAGCGAGACGCTCGGAAAGTTTGCGCATGCCAGTATTGCAGCGGCGTCCAGGCGGGTGAATCGAGCGCTTCGTCGCGCGTCGAATGGTGGCTTGCAGGAATTGCATCAGACGCGTATCCAAATCAAGCGACTGCGTTACCTGCTTGAGTTCTTCTCGCCCGTGTTGGGAAAGAAGGACATCAAACGAATTCGCCGACTGGAACAGCTTCAAGACGCTTTAGGAGAGCTGAACGACGTGGTTGTCGGGGCAACCTACATCTCCCAAGTCCCCGTCAGACCGGAGTATGCGACAGCCCACGAACTGTTTGTGCAATGGCTTAGAAAGGAGAAGAAGGCCCGACGTCGTGCTGCTATTGCCGCATTAGGGTGTCTTCCTTGCGAGCGCTGAGGTTCTACTTGGAGCGCCGGTCGGGGAGGTGCAGTCACTTATCCACAGAAGCAGTGGGCAAGATCCGGTCCGAGCTTTGTCAGGAGGTGTCGGGCCTCAGCCTGCTCGGTGTGTTCAAGTTTTTTGCCCGTCGGAAACTATATATACTGTTTCAGTACACATCAGAAAAGGGGACACCAGATGGAACTCGAAATGGCAAAGCAAGCGGCAGTGGCTGAGAACGCATCGTCCAGTGCGACAGCAAAGACTGGCCGAACCAAATCTGAAGCGAGCGCAGGCGCGCGAGCAACCAAACAAAGCTCGGCCAAGCCGGCGGCATTGCCAACCGGGCAAGAGAAGAACCAGAAGAAGACAAAGCGTGCTGCCAGTGTGGCTACCCCAGCGGGAGAGATGGCACCGGAGAAGCCGAAGAAAACCAAGGTTGTGCGGGACAGTTTCACGATGCCGGAAGCAGACTATCGAATGCTCGCCGAGATCAAGGAGAGGTGTCTCGCAGGTGGTAAGAAGGTCAAGAAGAGCGAACTCTTGCGCGCTGGAGTCAACCTATTGGCCGCGATGCCGGCGAATCGTCTGCTCGCCGTCGTAGCGAAACTAGAGTCTGTGAAGACGGGTCGACCAGCAAAGGATTGATGGTGCGGTATTCGCGCTGACGACGATCTGCCAATCAGCGCTTGTATGGACCGGCATACGCGAACTGGCCCCTTGCCCCCTGCAGGCGCGAACCTACAGCAGACCCCTGAACACCGGATCGGCAAAAAAAGCGCAGCCATCTTGGCTGCGCACGAGGAGGAGAAAAGGCCCGACCTATCTTTTTTCAACTAAGTCACATGAAAGCAATGACAAAAATGTCATTCATGTGATGTAAGTCTTCGACAATTGCCTTGCAGCCGTCGCCTGCCGACAATATCAAGACAGCGATGAATACCTTGGGGGCGCTGCAACGCAGCAGTGGGCAATTCAGCAGTTCAGCGGCTGCTCAATACAGGTGCTGGCCGTGCTCGGCTGGGGCTCCGGTTTCAGATACGCATACACATACACAGGGTTTATCTGCGCACCATGGGACGATGCCATGTCCTATCCGCAGATGCAGCGGCTCCATCGTGTGTCCGCCGATGTTGATTCGGCCGTTGCAGCGATCGCCGCAGGCATGCGCGAGGGTCGTGCGATTGCCGAGCGGTGCTTCCCGGCGTTCCTTGAGGGGGGGCAGACGGAGCCGCAGACGCCCCCCATCTGACAGCTTGGCGCATGCCCTCAGCCACCGAGGGCATCTCGCCGCAGCCTTTTTGGCCGGCCCGATGTCGATCGAGACGGCGTCGCGGGAAAGATCAGCGCGCGGCGCTGTACACGTCGCTGCCAAAGCCCTGCAGGCCGTTCATGCCGGCATAGCCAAGATGCGATAACCCGAAAACGTCCTCGATGCTCTTGAGCAGGGCATAGTGGTTGTAGGGCGTATTGCTGACCGTGCCCGGCTTGACGAAGGGGGAGAGCACCACCGCGCCGACGCGGCCACCGCCAGGGCCGGTCAGGCCCGGCGCGACCGAGTTTGGCCCGGTCGGCTCACCGCAGCAGGCCGAGGTGTCATTCGTATCCGCTTCGTCGAACGTGATGATCAGCAGGCCATCGGACTGGAACGCCGGTGAGTTGATGATCTGCGGCACCCAGGCCTGCAGGAACCGGTTGACCGCCGGCAGTCCGCCTGCGCTCTTGCCGTCCGCGCAGGTGGGCTCGTCGTGACCATCGTTGCACAGGTTTGGCACGATGAAGGAGAACGCGGGCGTGGTTGCAACGCTGTTCAGATCGGTGGCCAGCGAATCGAGCCGCACCACATGACTGTCGCAATACGACTGGTTGTCGATCACGGAGTGGAAATACATGAACGGGTTGTGGCGCGTCGCGTATCCGTCCGTCGCGATGGCGGACTGCGTGCCGTCCTTGCCATTGAGGGCGGGGTGGGAGCAGGTCGATCTGCCGTCGCGCGTCAGATCGTTGCCCATGTCTTCCATATAGCCGCGCCAAGCCAACCCTTTGGCATCCAGTTGGCTGGCGATCGTGCCGATGGCGGCAGGGTAGACACAGCCGGTTCCAGTCACCTGCCCGTTGGCATCGGGGCTCATGGTGCCCAACCAGTCGGTGTAGTACTGGCAGTCGGCTTGGGTCTGCGCATTGGGTGCCTGACCGCTGATCATGGTCAGGTAGTTATCGTTGCTGTTGTGGCCGGTACCGTAGTACTGAGTCAGCAACGCGCCTTGGCTCGTCAGCGTGTTTGCGAGGTAAGGCGCCTGGCTGCCAGAGCCGAAAGTCTGGGTATAGCCCTTGTTCTCCAGCACGATGACGAACACATGGCCGATCCGGCTTGCGGTTGGCGTCACCGGGGCCTGCGCGGGTGGCGAGACCGGAGCCGGCGACACTGCTGCCGAAGGCCCACCTGTCGAGTTGGCTGCATCGCTCGCGCCGCCGCAGCCCGTCAGCAGGCAGGCGAGGAAGGTTGCGAGGATGCCGCTGGTCAGCCAGTTCAATTGGGAAAGTCGCATGATGGCCATGGTTCAAGGAAGAGGAAAGCCCAACGAGGTGGCGATCGTGCGAAGGGAACTGATGCCAGGAACGCCGCTGATGCCGGGGACGCTGCCGGTGATGGAGCCGGAGCACACGCCCCCGAACGGACCTTGCGGGACAGAGTAAGCCGGCGCCGACAGGTTTGGCTGAGCGACGAAGTCGAGCGCGTAGGCGATCGAATTGGTGTCCGGCAGCCCGCCACGCGCGCCAAGGGCATTCAGCCCGAAGCGCCAGGTTAGCAACTGATGAATTGAACTCGGGTCGAGCGGCCAATGACTGACGTGCCGACGCTTGACCCGGGGCCCGATCAGCACCATCGGCACACGGAAGCCGAGGTAGCCGTCGTTGCCCAACTGTGTCTCTGCGGCAGACACCGGGCGCTTGAACGGCGGTACGTGGTCGAAGAAGCCGCCCCACTCGTCGTAGGTGATGATCAGCAGCGTTTTTTGCCAACCTGGACCATTACGCACGGCATCATAGATTTGATTGAGAAAGACCTGTCCGTTGCGGATATCCGAGTTCGGGTGATCGTCGGCCGATACGCCTTGCGGGTTCTCCCCGGTAAAGCGCGGATCGACGTATGAGAACGCAGGTAGGGTGCCGGCTGCGGCGTCCGTCAAAAACGTCGTGAACGGTTTGGAGTTCTTGAGATACTTGGCGCCAAACAGCGCCGTGAACGGCACGTCGCTGAAGTAATAGTTGGCCGACACGCCCTTCTCGGCAAAGCGATCGAAGATCGTCGGGAGCGAACAGGTTGCATTGGAGTTGTGCAGCCGGTCGGTCTCGCCACACATCAAGTAAAACCGGTTCGGATATGTCTCCGCCAAAACGCCGCAGTGGTAGCTGTCGCATACTGTCCAATCGCGGGCGGCGGATCCGAAGAAAGACAAATCCTCGGCCTGGTAGTAGCCGATGGGAAACAGATCGCCAGGCGTCTTGTTTGTGTCGGCCGTGAGCAACCATCCGTCCATCTTCCCGCCATTGAGCTGGGTGCGCGCTCCCTCGTAGCTGTGATCCGGATCGGCAAAGCCGCAGCCCTGGAAACCATACTTGGGATCAGTCGCAAGGCGGAACGAATTCTGCGGATTGCCAAAGGCATCGATGAACTGGAGTCCAGCCTGCTTTCCGTTAGCGCCGGGCAGCCAGCCCAGATAGTGGTCGAACGATCGGTTTTCCATCACCACCAGCACGACGTGGTCGATACCCGACTGCGCAGGAGCGGGCAGGACCGGTGGAACCAACTGTGCTGGCACGGGCGCGCTGCCCGTCGACGAGGCGCCACCTGAATCCCCCACGAGGCTGCCGTCGCCGCCCCCGCCACATGCAGACAAGCCGGCACTGGCGAGCGTTGCCGCCGCCGCACCAAGCAATCGGCGGCGCGTCTGGAAACGCACCGTTGAAATCTTCTGAGTCACGCAACATCTCCTGCTTGTTTATCGCCCTGAGGGCATCCCTAGAACGCGCGGACAGTAGCAGTGGTGCTCGGACCATCATGTGACAGGATCGCGAAGTAGAGTCGTGGCTCTTATTCAAACGGTCTGGATGCGGCGTGCGGTGCACACGTCGTCAAGACTGCTTCGAGATTAGTGCGGGTATGCAACGCCTGGCGGACGGGCGCGGGACAAAAATCTGGCAACGGCAGCGGAATCGCATTTGGAGGCGACCGAGTTGTCAGCTCACCCGCCATCACAGAGGAAACGCTAGTCGATGAACACAGTCCGGTTCTTGCCAGAGGTCTTCGCGCGAAACATCGCACTATCTGCGCGACGCATGATGGCGGGGATGTCGAGTGGGGCGTCTCGCGTGTCGGCTGAAAACAGGTAGACGCCGATGCTGGCCGACACAGAAACCGGATGCCCATCAACGGTTTGAATCGCATTCAGTACCGATTGGACTTCATCTGCAATGGCTTGCGCGTCTGTCTTGCTATAAAGGTTGCGCGCCAGAATCACGAACTCGTCGCCTCCCAAGCGGGAGAGCGTATCGCCCCGGCGCATCCGAGCTTGCAAGGCATGGGCAAAGCGTTGCAGCAGCAAGTCTCCTACTCCGTGCCCATATGCATCGTTGACTTGTTTGAACCCGTCCAATTCAATGAGCAACAGAGCCGTTCGGTACGCTTCCCCGTCTTGAGCAGAAAGGACGCGTGCGACGGCCTTCTCAAGGCTCTTGCGATTGCTCAGACCCGTCAAAGGGTCGGTAGAGGCTCGCTTCTCGAGCCTGTTGACCAGCACTGACAATTAGATCGAGGTTGCGGTAACCCCAACCGCCAGAAGTCCGGCCGTTTCGACTCGTTTTACTTCGACACAGATAACTTGGGACGCCATCCGCATTGCACCCGAACTTGCTGTGTCGCTCATGGCTGGTCTCCCGTGATAGCGCTGTTGCGTGGATGATCCTGACGCCCACGGGGGACGGTCAGGTATTTGAGACTGAGGAAAGCATAACAAATCACCGTAGCGGTCAGGCCAAGCAGGATGTAACTTGCTCTGGGCAATAGCAGGGCAAGCCCGGTCAACACAAACACGACCAGGGTGTTGACGACCAATTGGCGCCGCAACTCAGGACGCTCCATGAAATAGGCGTACTGCTTGCCAATGAAAAAGCAGACCGTGCCGATGACCAACAGTATCCGGAAATCGGATACCTGCATGTCGTCCAGGATCGCATGCCGGATCAGGCTCGCCAGGATCGACAGGCCGATGAAAACAAAAAGATGGGAATACGCGACCGAATGACCGGTCGCGAGCTTCTGTCTGGACAACAGGTGAAAACTGTCAAAGTAGACCCACCAGATGCTGGATATCGTCACGAAGCCGGTGGCGGCGGTCATCAGCCTCACCACAGTCCAGTTAATATTGGCCAGTCCCGCCGACAGGCTGATAACGGACTCTCCCAGTAAGATGAGCGTGAGCAGGCCCACACGCTCGATCAGGTGTTCGGTATGCACTGGGATACCCTGGAGATGTCGGGGCAAAAAAAAAGAGGAACGCAACCAGATCGAACAGTATTCCAAGGTAAAACACGACGTATCGCTGTGGCGCCGGGAACAGGATCGAAGCGAGGCTGATTGTGGCGCCAGCGAGGGTCACCCACCCAACTGCCGTTGTGAGATGCACGCTTTCCTTATGCCGTTGCTTCGATACGAAATACATCATGGCGATGATGTATTTCGAACAAGCGTAGCAGACGATGATGGCCTCAAAGCTGGTCAGGAATCGTTGGTCGATCAAGCCTGAGATGATAATCATCAGGAACATGATGAACAGGGTAGCGAGCCGATGCTTCCGGTCATCCGCGTCGAACCGGTTGGCATACATCGTGTGGCTGACCCAAATCCACCACAAGGGTATGAAAGCGAGGACGTATTGCCAGAACTGGGGTGGGTCAAGATGACCCTCGTGCGTGTGGTTCAGGATATTCGTTACGTCACCGATCGCCACCACAAAAATCAGGTCGAAGAACAACTCGAGCCAGGTGGCACGGCGATTGAGTTCGAAATATTTTGTGTTCTGCATTTTGGGCCTAACAAGTAATGCTAGCGCACCAATCTTCAGTGGTTGTTGAGGTACTGCCGCAGATACTCGACGGTGCGGCTTTCCTTCGCGCGCACGATCTCCACTGGTGTGCCGCTCGCCACGATCTTGCCGCCGGCGTCGCCGGCGCCCGGGCCGACGTCGATAACCCAGTCGCTCTGCGCGGCCACCCGCATGTCGTGTTCGACCACCACGACGGTATTGCCGGCATCCACGAGTCCCTGGAGTTGCACCATGAGCCGGTCCACGTCGGCGGGATGCAGGCCGGTGGTCGGCTCGTCGAGGATATACAGCGTGTCGGAGCGCTGCGCGCGTTGCAGTTCGGTGGCGAGTTTGATGCGCTGGGCTTCGCCGCCGGACAGTTCGGTGGCCGGCTGGCCGAGCCGCAGATAGCCCAGGCCGATGTCGCGCAGCACGTTCAACGCGCGCATCACGCTGGCTTCGTCGGCGAAGAAGTCGCAGGCGGCGTCGACGGTCAGGCGGAGCACCTCGGCGATGTTTTTATCGCGCCACGTGACTTCCAGCGTCTGCGCGTTGTAGCGCGTGCCGTGACATGTCGAGCAGGGCGCGTAGACGCTCGGTAGAAATAGCAGTTCGACGCTGACAAAGCCTTCGCCTTCACAAGTCGGGCAACGGCCTTGCGCCACGTTGAACGAAAAGCGGCCCGCGCTGTAGCGGCGCTTGCGGGCGAGCGGCGTGTCGGCGAACAGCTTGCGCACATGGTCGAACAGGCCCGTGTAAGTGGCAAGGTTGGAACGCGGCGTGCGGCCGATCGGTTTCTGATCGACGCGCACGAGTCGCCGCACGGTGTCCATCCCTTCGGTGATGCGGCCTCCGGTCGGCACGGCGGTGGCGGCGAACAACGGGTCCTGCTCGTCGTTGTCCGGGTTTTCGAAGGCGCGTCCAAGGTGGCTAGCGACCAGCTCGGGCAGTGCCTGGCTCACGAGGCTCGATTTGCCCGAGCCCGACACGCCTGTGACGGCAGTCAGACAGCCGAGCGGAAACGCGGCATCGAGCCCGAGCAGATTGTTGCGCGTGATGCCGGCGAGCCGCAGCCAGCCGGTAGGTTTACGCGGCATACGTTCGACTGGCGCCGGCGGCGCGAACAGATGCCGGCGCGTTTGCGACGCCTCCACCTTCGCGAGTCCGGCGGGCGGCCCGCTATAGACCACATAGCCGCCGGCCTCACCCGCTGCGGGGCCGACGTCGACCAGCCAGTCGGCGCGCCGCATCATCTGCAGATCGTGTTCGACGACAAACAGCGAATTGCCCGCCGCCTTCAATCCCTGCAGCGCGCTGAAGAGTGCTTCGCTATCGGCGGGATGCAGACCGGCTGATGGCTCATCGAGCACGTACACGACGCCGAACAACTGCGACGATAACTGCGTGGCGAGTCGCAGGCGCTGCGTTTCGCCGGATGACAGCGTGGGCGTGCTGCGCTCCAACGCGAGATAGCCCAGGCCCAGATCGACCAGCGTCGTCAGGCGCTCTAGAAGTTCGGCTGCGATACGCTGGGCAGCGACGCGCTTCTCCTCGGACAGGTTGGGCGTGCGCCTCACGTCGGGCGAGGCTTTGTGCGCGGAACCGCCTGCGGCGACCCGCTTTTCGACGGCATCGCGCATGGCGCTCCTGCTGAGCACGCTGCCTTTGGCGGCGTCTTTGACCGAATGGGCGGCATCCGGCTCGGGCCATTTTCCGCGCGCGATCGGTTCGAGCATCTCGGCAAGTCTGGCGAGCGGCAACTGAGCAAAATCGCCGATATCGAGCCCGGCGAACTTCACCGACAGCGCTTCCTTCTTGAGCCGCTTGCCATGGCAGGTCGGACAGACGCTGCCGACCATGAATTGCGACACGCGTTTTTTCATCAGCGCGCTTTGCGTGTTCGCGAACGTGTGCAGCACATAGCGGCGCGCACCGGAGAATGTCCCTTGATAGCTCGGTTCGTCCTTGCGCTTTAGCGCGGCGCGGGTTTCTTTCGGCGTGAGGCCGGCGTAGACGGGCACGGTCGGCTGTTCGTCGGTGAAGAGAATCCAGTCGCGGACTTTCTTCGGCAAATCGCGCCACGGTTTATCGACGTCGTAGCCGAGCGTCACCAGAATGTCGCGCAGATTTTGTCCGTGCCAGGCCGGCGGCCATGCAGCGACTGCGCGCTCTCGAATGGTCAGCGAGTCGTCCGGCACCATGGATTTTTCCGTAACCTCGTACACGCGGCCGAGTCCATGGCAAGTCGGGCAGGCGCCTTGCACCGTGTTTGGCGAGAAATCCTCGGCGAACAGCATGGGTTGCTTTGGCGGATAGTCGCCAGTGCGCGAATAGAGCATGCGCACGAGACTCGACAGCGTGGTCACGCTGCCAACCGACGAGCGCGCGCTCGGCGTGCCTCGCTGTTGCTGCAACGCGACCGCGGGCGGCAGGCCTTCGATCGCGTCCACTTCGGGCACGCCGACCTGTTCGATCAGGCGCCGGGCATACGGCGCGACCGATTCGAAATAGCGCCGCTGCGCTTCGGCGTACAACGTGCCAAATGCCAGCGACGATTTTCCCGATCCCGACACGCCGGTGAAGACGACTAGCGCATCACGCGGAATCTGCACGTCGATGTTTTTCAGATTGTGTTCGCGAGCGCCGCGCACGCACACGAAGCCGGTGAAAGCGGGTGCGTCGGATTGCGCCGGCGTCAAGCGACCCTTGTTGCGGATGGCGTCCATATCGATGACTAACGAATAAGCATGGCTCGGCGAATCGAGCGAAAACTAATGAAGGCGCTCGGCACAGGCTATTCGGGCTCGAAGGTTGTTGAGCAACGAGGGCGGGGATGGCCGCTGCGGCCGGCATTGTCGGGGCATCCTCACTGCTTCAATTAAACCCGAAGCGCCAGCATGACAGCGGCACATTTCCCCAGACAGCCGAGACTGTAAAGAGCCATCCCTAAAGATTCAAACATGATGTGCGAGACCAGCATGAGGATGCCTGCAACGAATTCCGCACCGTGTCATATCGAAGAGCATGTGTTCTTCAAGGGAAGATTGCATGACGCGGCTCCTCCATTCTTTTTAGACAATCAGGGGGACCAGCCAGGGCTGACGCGGACAGCAACAGAAAGCCCCATGACATGATCAAACGATCGTCGTTCGCGCTTCTACCAGCCAGCGACGCCGATTTTCTGAAAAGACTCCCTGTGCGATCAAAGCAAGGTGCTTGGTGCGCGCCGGTTCAGGTTCGGCTCGGGCGCATGTATCACGTCCTTCGATTGGTTTCGGGTTTCGGATCTGCTGGCCCACTCTCCTTTTGCATGACTCACTCCTTCAACTCCGGCGACGTATCAAGCCATGCTCAGCCTCGAGAGCAGCGCTTTTGCCGCTGCTTCCGACGAGGCGGGATTCTGTCCAGTAATCAGGCTTGCCGCGACGACCACATAGGATTGCCAATCCGGCCCCTTCGAATACTTGCCTCCATTCTTCTTCAACATGTCCTCGACGAGGAATGGCACCACTTCCGTAAGACCGACGGCCGCTTCTTCTGAATTGGCAAAGCCGGTTACGGGTTTATCGCGCACGAGCGGAGAGCCATCGGGCGCCTTTGCATGACGGAGCACACCGGGTGCATGGCAAACGGCGGCGACTGGCTTTCCTGCCGCATACATGGTTTCGATCAATGAGATCGACTGCGGATCTTCTGCCAGATCCCAGAGCGGTCCGTGTCCGCCGGGATAGAACAAGGCATCATAGTCCGCGGCCGAGACAGTTGAGAGCTTCGCTGTATTTGCCAGGGCCGCTTGCACTTCGTTATCGTTCTTGAAACGCCGGGTTGCTTCGGTTTGCGAATCCGGATCGTCGCTCTTGGGGTCGAGAGGCGGCTGGCCGCCTTTTGGCGAAGCGAGCGTCATCTCGACGCCTGCGTCCTTGAATACGAAATAAGGCGCGGCAAACTCTTCGAGCCAGAATCCGGTTTTCCGGCCCGTATCGCCGAGCTGGTCGTGTGAAGTCAGTACCACCAGAATCTTCATGACAACCTCGCGAGTCCGTTCAATTCACGTTGCAACGAGCCGAAGAGCGGTGTCGTCGACCCAAGTCATTCTGGCAGTATAGGCGGCTGTCAGGAGCGCTGAGGGTGTTGCCGGTTTTTGTGCTGTGTTCTTCCCCGCCCCTTGACCACGTCGGCATCGAACGGTCGGAGGTCGCCGGAACATGTCGATTCCAGTTCCGCCAGTATCGAATTCGCGCCAGTGCCAGCGTGCCCCACGGCGGACGTTGGACTGGGACCAGATTCGCGCGGAACTGACCGCGATGGGTAATTCGTTGACGCCGGTGAGTGTGGCAGAGGCGGCGCGGCGCCTCGATGTCGACGTGCGCCAGCTATATCAGAACGCCAACACGGAGGCTCGCATCCTGGCCGAGCGCTGGCGGCGACAGTTGCGGCGCCGCGGAGAACAGAGCCTGGACAATGCGCGAGAGGCTATTGATGTCGCATGTCAGGACATCGTTAGCCAAGGTAAAGCAATCAATCTTCGAGAGGTGAGGGAGCGTGTCCCTCAAGAGGTGCTCGGCAGCGTCAGGGGAGTCATCAGCTTGCTCCAGGACGCCAAAGGACGCATCGAAGCAGACTGAGCGCCTCCAAACCAAAGAAGAAGCCGGCCACGCGGCCGGCTTTTTTACGTCCATCATTCCCGCTGCGAGCGGGAAAAACTATTTAACTGAGCGCCGATTTTCGATACATGTGGCCCAGCGGGTAAACAACCATAACCTGTCCAGACAGCCACTTTATGCTTAACGGCACAAGTTTTGTTGTTCCTCAATAAATCATGAGATGGTGGGACGTACAGGATTTGAACCTGCCTGCCTGCGTCGGTAAACCGTCGCCGCTCGACCCATGAGCTACCGTCCCGCTTTCACTATATCGGCCCTTCCTGAGGAAACCCGAGTCGGGACATCCCCCTAGCCGGATCGGCCAGTGAATCCCGCTGGCCGAGGCATCCGGATGCTCTAGCCCGGAATGATTCTGCGCTGGCGCAAGTCGTCGAAGATGCGCATGAACATCGCTTCCGTCTCCACATATTCGTGAAAGCCGAAGCGGCGCGCCTTGGAGCCGTCGCCGAACATGTCGTAGTCCCACGAGAAGACGAAATCGGCAAAGCGCCACGAAGACACATCGCGGTAGGGCGTGTTCGCCAAACCATGCCTGGCGATCATGCTCTGCCATAGAGGCTCCTTGTCGGCCATGACGGTGTCAAGCGACAAGGCCAGCGGCGGGGCGACTTCCAGGTCAAAGTACCGCGCGATCTTCGGCCACATTTCGCTCCAGCGGAACAGGTCGCCGTTGTTGATGTTGAAGGCCTGGTTGGCGCAGCGTGGGTCGGAGGCGGCCCACACGGTGGCGCGGGCGAGCAGGCCGGCGTCAGTCATTTCCAGCAGATGGTCATATGCGCCGGGTTTCCCGGGAAAGCGCAGCGGCAGGCCCAGTTCTTTCGAGATCGACGCATACATGGCAATGGCCACAGCCAGGTTCATCGGGGTGCCGAGCGCAAAGCCGCCCACCACTGATGGGCGGATTGCCGACCATGTCCATGCCTTGCCCAACTGGCGCGCTTCCAGCAAGGTCTGCTGATCGAACATGAATTCGGGCGGCATGAAGTGCGCATCGGTTTCGCGCGCGGGCGTTTTGAACGGCCCGAGGTGACCGCCATAAACCTTGTAGCCCTGCATCACGCTGATGTGCGCGAGGTTGGGCGACGCGGCTTCGATGGCGTCGACCACGTTGGTCAGCATGGCGAGGTTGGGCGGCACCAGCTCGGCCCAGGTCGCACGGTCCTGATAGGCGGCGTAGAAAAGGTGGGTGACGCTGCCGAGTGCGCCGAGCTTGATGCGCGTGTCGGCCGCGTCGAGCAGGTCGACGGCGATGTGCTGGATGCGCTTTGTCGATGCTCCACCGCGACGCGACAGGCCCACGATGCGCCAGTCGCCCAATGTGGCGAGGTACTCGATCAGGTTGCGGCCGATCACGCCCTGCGCGCCCACGACGAGCGCGACTTTGTCCTGTGCAGTCATGTTGGAGTTGGGTTGAAGTACGAATCAGCAATGACCACCAGTATGAGAACGCTCGGATCTGTGCGATAGACTGCCTGCAAGAACAATATCTATGAATTGAAATCACAATGTCGCGGCTCGATGTCAATCGCTTTGGTGAGATGGAGGTCTTTGTTCAGGTCGTGGAGGAGGGCGGCTTCTCCGCCGCGGCGCGCGCGTGCCGGATGACACCGTCGGCAGTGAGCAAGCTGGTGGCGCGGCTGGAGGCTCGTCTGGCCGCGCGGCTGGTGAACCGATCCACGCGGCGCTTTCAACTCACGCCCGAGGGCACGGCGTTCTATGAGCGCAGCGTGACGGTGCTGGCCGATCTGGACGAGGCGGAGCGCGCGGCTTCCGCCGGTGCACAGCCCGCAGGGCGGTTGCGCATCAATTCAAATGTGCCAGTCGGCACGCACTTGCTGCTGCCGATCGTGCCGGCGTTTCTGGCGTGCCATCCGGAGGTGTCGCTCGACATTGCGCTTACGGATCGCGTGGTCGATCTGCTGGAAGATCGCACCGACGTTGCCCTGCGCAGCGGGCCGCTGAAAAGTTCGCGGCTGGTGGCGCGCAAGCTCGGGCAGACGCGCTTGATGGTGGTGGCGTCGCCGGCCTATCTGGCGCGCGCCGGCACGCCGCGCACGCCGGCTGATTTAGCGCGCCACAACTGCCTGACCTTCAGCTACGTACGTGCCGAAAACGCCTGGCCCTTTGCCAAGCGCGGTCGCCGCACCGAGTTCACGCCGCAGGGCAACACGCAGATCAGCGATGGCGAGGCGCTGCGGGCTGTGGCGGTGGCCGGCCTGGGGTTGGCGCGCCTGGCCGAGTTCCAGGTGCGCGCCGATCTTGAGGCAGGCCGCCTCGTCCCCGTCTTGGAGGACTACAACCCCGGCGAGACCGAAGACATCCATGCCGTCTATGTCGGCCAGGGAGCGCATCTGCCCGCGCGCGTGCGGGCGTTTCTCGATTTTCTGGTCGCGCACGTGAAGATTGCCTAGGCTTGCGATCCCCCTCCCTGGAAGGGCGTGGGCCTCACATTTTCAAAACGCCTTCAAGTTGCCAAACGCCGTGCCGTTTACCGCCACATAACGTGTGCATGAACGGGGGAAGACGCGATGTCACAGCATTCGCAGCACGAAGTCGATGAACGGACCAATCTGACGAACAACAACCGCTTTGAGCTGCTGCTGTTCCGCCTGGGCGAATCTGCGCGCTCCAATCAGCGTGAAATGTTCGGCATTAACGTGTTCAAGGTGCGGGAGATCATGGTCATGCCGCCTGTGACGCATGTGGCGGACGCCGGCGCCCATATCCTGGGTGCGGTCAATGTGCGCGGCCAGATCATTCCCGTGATCGACCTCGCCAGCGTGATCGGCACCAAGAACGGTAACGCCAACATCCTGCTGATTACCGAATACGCGCGCACCACCCAAGGTTTTGCGGTGGAAGAAGTGGACGAAATCGTGCGCCTGGAATGGAGCCAGATCTTCCCGGCCGAGGCGAGCGTGGGCAGCAGCAATATCACCAGCCTGGCGCGTCTGGATGGCAACGCCGACAACTCGCGTCTGGCGCAGGTGATCGACGTCGAACAGATTCTGGTGGATGTGTTCCCGACCCGTCGCACCGATCTGGCGCCCGACAATGACGAGCGCCCGATCAAGCTGCCGCCGGGTGCAAAGCTGCTGGTGGCGGATGACTCGGGCCTCGCGCGCTCGCTGATCGCCAACGGCCTGGAGGCGATGGGCACGCCGTACGTCATGACCAAGAGCGGCCAGGAAGCATGGGATACGCTGCAGAACATCGCACGCGATGCCGCCCGCGAAGGCAAGACCGTACGCGACAAGATTGCGCTGGTGCTGACCGATCTGGAAATGCCCGAGATGGACGGATTCACGCTCACCCGCAAGATCAAGACCGAGCCGGCGTTCCAGTCGATTCCGGTGGTGATTCACTCGTCGCTGTCGGGCTCGGCCAATGAAGACCACGTGCGCCGCGTCGGCGCCAACGGCTACGTGGCCAAGTTCGAAGCCAACGAGCTCGCGCAGGCTATTGCTTCTGCGCTGGGTTAAGCCCTGAGCCAGGCATGGGGCCGGGCGACGTGCAATGCGTCGCCGGGCTCTGTATTACTTGCGGCTGTGGTGGTCCCCGCCAAGCGGGTCGACGACGATCATGGTGCGATCGAGCACGCCGTTGTCGTCAAACAGGGCGTTGAAGTGCGCCTGCTGAGTCCCGGCGACGTACATCCGATATGACCACGCCTCCCGCTTCATCAGCGGGTAGTACTGTGTCGGCTCTTTCGGCGTTCCGAAGCGCTCGAGCACATCGCGTTTGGTCCACACACCCGGGCGCGCCTCGTAGATTTCCTTTTCCGTCAGCATTTGCCGATAGTTGGTGAGCTTGCCGTTGGCGTCAAAATCGGCGGCATACACCTCGTGCCCGAGCGGCTGCCTGGAGTAAATCCAGCGGTGCGTGCCATCCGCAAGCTGATAGGTCTCGGTGGGTGCGCCAAAGGTTTCTCGCACAGCACTTTCCGGCTGGCCGATCATCTTTTGCGCTGTCTGCACAGGGTTGAGCGAGGCACACGCGCAAAGGGCAAGTGCCGTCAGGCTGATCCATCTGCTGAGTCGTTTTGGCATGGCGTTCTCCGGGGGGATGCTGGGATTGACCTTACGGATGGTAAACCGCGCGGCCGCCCGAAATATTCCATCGATCCAAACTGGCGCCTGTGCCGCACAACATTGGTGCGATCAACGGGGTTTCTGGGCGGAGGCAGCGATGACGCGGTGCACGAAACGCAGCTTGTCGATCACGGGGGATGCCAGCGTGAACGGGTAGCCATCGGGCTGACCCAAGCTGCGGTTGAGGCTGTTGAGCACGTAGGTGAGCGGAAACCAGCGGCTCATCAGGTTGTTGAAGCTGGCTTCTTCCACTGGGGTCTGGTCGGTCAGTTCGGGCTCTTGTGGATGGTCGGGCAGCAATGCCAGGCCGTATGACACGGCGGTGTCCAGCGCGTCGACCATGTGCAGGTAGTGCGCCCAGGTTTCGGCCCAGTCTTCCCATGGGTGCATGGTGGCGTAGGCGCTGATGTAGTGCTGTGCCCAGTCCGCCGGCGGGCCATTGTCGTAATAGGTCTTGAGGGCGTCGGCATAGCTCGCGCGGTCATCGCCAAAGCGCTCGCGGAACGCGGCTTCCCACATCGGCTTGCCGGCAATCAGGCGGTCGAAGAAGTAATGCCCGGATTCGTGGCGGAAGTGGCCAAGCAGCGTGCGATAGGGCTCGCGCAGCTCGGTACGGGCTTTTTCGCGCGCGGCATCGTCGGCTTCGGCAATGTTGAGCGTGATGCGGCCGTGGTTGTGGCCGGTCATGACGGGCGCACTGTCTTCCTTGCTTGCGAGAAACGCGAACTTCAACCCCGTCTCGGGGTTCTCCTGCCGCGATTCCAGTGGCAGGCCCAGCTTCATGAGCGTATAGAGCAGTCGGCGCTTGGCCACCTCCATCTTGTACCAATAGAACCGGTTTTCCGGCACGTTAAGGTCGGGGATCGTTTCGGTGAACTGGCAGGCGCGACACAGCGTGTCGGGCGAATCGGCCGGGATCATCCAGTTGCAGACGTTTTCGACCGCGTAGTTGTGGCATTGGCGGTAGCGCTGGCCTTGTGCCTCGGGGTGAAGGCTGCGCCAGCGCTTGTCCGCGGCCTTTGCTGTCTCCAGCGTCTCCCCCGTCTCCGCTGTCTCAGTGGGCTCGTCGGCAGGTTCAAACGCGCTGATCTCGCCCACGTCAGGCAGGTAGCCGAGCAGGGCGTTGCAGCGCTCGCACAAGACGTTTTCAAAGAAGACGAGTTGCTGGCAACGGTTGCAGTGGAACGTTTTCATGGCGGTCCAAGAGCAGGGCAAGGGCTGGCTTTCGGGGTGCTTCCCGACCAGGATGGTGGCGTGGCTGCGGACAGCTTTCCAGCAAGCGTTGTACCCCATTGGCATGTCATACGCACGGCCGTGCGCTGTACCGGCTCGGCCATCAATGCCCGTATCCCGGCGCACAGCGAATCCGCCTCATGGGTCCATCGCACCGCGCTGTGCGTGGAAGCGCGATCAACAGATGCTGGGGACGCCCACGACCAGCGCTTAGGGGTGGCCCACCAGCTCCTGTGCGGGTTGCCGCCGCCGTTGCGCGCCCGGGTGGGCGTCCGGCAGACGGTCGGTACCAAACAGCTTGCGACGCAAGGTGCCCGGCGCATACCCGGTCTTGTAGACACCGCGGTTCTGCAACTCCGGCACCACCAGGTCGATGAAGTCGGCATAGCTTTCCGGCGTGACCGTGCGCGCCAGGTTGAAGCCGTCGATGTCGGTCACATCCATCCACTGCTGCAGCGCGTCGGCGACCTGCTGCGGGTCACCGACGATCGTGGCGTATCGGCCACCCAAGGCAAGTTGGTCGAGCAAGCGCCGCACCGTGAACTGCGTATCGCCGCCGGTGGCGCGGCGGATGGATGACTCGATCGCATTCGTCTTCACCGCACGCAGCGGATCGTCCAACGCATAGGTCGAATAGTCGACGCCGGAGCCTGCCGAGAAATGCGCCAGACCGGCTTCGGCGCTGGCATAGCGTTGGTATTCGGCAAGCTTCTCACGCGCAATTTTTTCCGTCTTGTCGACCACCACGGTGATGCCCATGAAGACTTTGACGTCATCCGCGCGGCGCCCGGCCTGCACGGCAGCCTGACGCAACTGCGCCACCTGATCGCGCGTGGCCGATTGGCTCTGGCCCGACAGGAACACGCACTCCGCATGCTGCCCGGCAAAGGTCTGCCCACGCGCGGACGAGCCCGCCTGGAACAGCACCGGCGTGCGCTGGGGAGACGGCTCGCTCAAGTGGTAGCCCTCCACGTCGTAATAGCGGCCGTGGTGCCGGATGCGGTGCACTTTGTCGGGCTGCGCAAACACGCGTGCGGCGCGATCACGCAGCACCGCATCGTCTTCCCAACTGCCTTCCCACAGCTGGTAGACCACATCCAGAAACTCATCGGCGCGGTCGTAACGCTCGTCGTGTGCAATCTGCTCGCGCAGGCCCATGGCGCGTGCGGCGCTGTCCAGATAACCCGTGACGATGTTCCAGCCGACGCGGCCGTCTGTCAGGTGATCGAGCGTGGAGAAGCGCCGCGCAAACAGGTACGGCGCCTCATAGGTCAGGTTGACGGTCAGGCCAAAGCCGAGATGCTCTGTCACGCCCGCCATGGCCGACACCAGCATCAGCGGATCATTCACCGGCAGTTGGATCGACTCGCGCAGCGTCAGGTCGGCAGACTGCTGATAGACGTCGTACACGCCCACGATATCGGCGATGAACAGACCGTCGAACAAGCCCCGTTCCAGCAGCTTGGCGAGGTCGGTCCAATAGCTGAGCTTGCGGTAGTCGGCCGACGTATCGCGCGGATGGGTCCACAGGCCGTGGTTGATGTGGCCCACGCAGTTCATGTTGAACGCGTTGAGCAGGATCGATTTCTTGGACATCGCGATCAGGTGCCGAGGCTGGTGAGGGCCGGCAGGGTGTCGGCAGAGCGTTGCAGCAATACGCCCAGAATCTCGCGCCGCCATGCGTCGTACAGCGGCACGTAGTTGCGCGTGTCGATGCCGGCTGCGCGTTCGTTCAACGCCCACGATTCGCGCAGGTAATCACCGAGCAGCACCTGCAGCTTGTCGTCGGCTTCGAGCACTTGACCCACGAGCTGCTCGCGCTCGCCGTCCGATGCCGCATCGAGCTTTCGGTGCCACCACTCGGTGATGAGGATGCGGTGCACCTCCTCGTCCGGCATGATGCGGTTCTCGGCAAAGTCGCGGTTGGCAAGATCGAGCACGCGCGACGTGCGTCGATTGACTTGCAGCCGCGCGAGGATGTGATGCTCGTAGTGGAATTCCCACGCGAGAAACGCGGCCTGACTGGTCAGTGGGTAATCGCCCAGAACATCCCAGTGGTGGCGCACATCGCGGACGATGCGCTCGATCTGATCGCGCCCCGACAGCACGCGAATGCGCTCGCGCGAAGCCACTGCGTGGAACCCGTCATCGCCGATCTGGCGCGACAGTGCGAGCTGGAAGTCGGGCTCATTGCGAAACAGCCGGTCCAACCCAGCGCTGGCCAGTTGCACGATGAAAAGGTCGTGCGCCGCGTTCCACACTGCGTAGTCAATCACGCCTTCCAGTTCTTCCGCTGTCTGTGCGTCGCGCGGCGGTTCCGTGCGTGCGGGTGGCAGGTGCGGCGCATGCACGGCGGCAACGCGGTCGAACAGGTCTTTTTCCAGCGCGGCACCGTAGCGCGTGTGTGCTGAGGCGATGGTTTCGAGATGGGCTTGGGTCATGCTGACATCCTCGTCGCGGAGGGTCGCTCCGGTTGATGGGGCATGCACCTGCGGGGTGGCCGGGTGCAGCGAGGCTGTCATCGTTGCATTGAAGCGTGTGCAGGCAAACGAAGCGTTGTGCATGTCGTCAGACGCTGCACGCCCATGGCGCGCTCTAGAGGCCGTTCTCCACCATTTCGACCACGCGCAGGGCGATGGCGCCGGTTTGCTCCGGCGGGCGGCTGCGCAAGGGCCCGTCGATGATGAGCAGTGCGAGCCCATGCACGGCAGACCAGGCGAGGTATTCGGCACCGGGGCGGCGCTCGGCGGGTAGCACGCCAGCGGCAGTCATGCGATCCAGCGCAAGGCCCAGCAGCTGAAACGGGTTGCGTCCGCTATCGCCCGCCTTGGCGGGGTCGGCGTCGTTTTCCACCTCATCGGGTACGGCGAAGGCGGTGCGGAACAAACCGGTCTCCATTTGCGCAAAACGGAGGTAACCCACACCGATGGCGCGCAGTGAAGCGCGTGCTTGCGCGTCCGCCGGCCAGGTTGGGTCGATGGTTTCGAGTTCGGCCTCCATGGCGCGGGCCAGCGCCGCGAGTGACGCTGCGCGTACCGCTTGCAGCAAATCGAGCCGCCCCGCGAAGTGACGATATGCGGCATTTGGCGCGACACCTGCGCGGCGGGTGGCCTCGCGCAACACGATGGCCTCCGGCCCGCCGGCACGTGCCAGTTCAATGCCGGCGTCAAGCAGCGCGCGCCGCAGGTCGCCATGGCGATACGTTGCGCGCACGGGCGGGCGGGGTGGTTCCTGGGTCATGCGATGAAACTCCGCAAAAGCGATGTGGACACTGTTCATTATGTCTGCTATCGTTTGTGGACAGTGTTCACAAATCAACACTAGGCGCTGTTACGCAGGATGCCAAGCGCTTTCAGGAGGTCCATATGACAAACGCAAGCGAGGCCGTGGACGATGCATCCCAGCTGCGCAGCCTGATTGAGGCTTGGGCAGAAGCCGTTCGCGCCAAGGACATCGATGCCGTAATGCGTCACTACGCGCCGGACGTCGTCGTGTTTGACGTCATGCCGCCGTTGTTTGTGAAAGGCGCAGAGGCGTATCGCCGTAACTGGCAGGGTTGGTTCAATGCGCTGGATGGCCAGGCGGATTTCCAGTTCGTCGAATTGCACCTCGAGGTGAGTGGCGACCTGGCCTATTGCTTCAGCGTGAACCGCCTGCGTGCGCGGTATCGAGACGGTGCAAAGCACGATGCGCAAACGCGCGCCACCGTGTGCTTTCGCAAGATCGATGGGCGCTGGCTGGTGGTTCATGAACACGCCTCGGTTCCCATGCCGGTGCCGGAAACCGCTTGCAGTTGAGACCAACGAAAGAGCCCAACGAAAGGCGAACAAACCCTTTCCCCAACCGCGTGTTCAAGGTAGCCCGGTGCGCGGCTTTGCAGTCCCCCAAGTCCACCTCAAGGAGTTGTGATGCAAGTTCAACCGTATCTGTTCTTCGAAGGTCGTTGTGAAGAGGCGCTGGAGTTCTACAAGAAGACGCTCAGCGCCAAGGTCGATGTGGTGATGCACTACAAGGATGCGCCCAAGGACGCGCAGCCCACTGCCGAGCAATGTGGCGGCATGGCGCCCCCGCTCGACAAGGTGATGCACGCCGCCTTCCGCGTGGGCGAAACCCAGATCCTGGCATCTGACGGCATGGCCGGCGGCAAGACGGATTTCAAGGGTTTCGGGTTGTCGGTGAGCGTGGCCGACAACGCCGCTGCCGAGCGTACCTTCAAGGCGCTCGGCGACGGCGGCCACGTCACGATGCCGATGTCCGAAACGTTTTTCGCCCACGCGTTCGGCATGGTGACCGATCGTTTTGGCATCACGTGGATGGTGATCGCCCCCAAGCCGATGTAATGGCCGTGCGTATGAAAACGGCCGCCGCACGGTGGCCGTTCTACGCAAACTCGTAGACGGCCTGCCTTGGCGCAGGGCCGTGGCCCGGTGCTAGACTGCGCGATCACCGGGGCCTTACCAATATCAACGAAACCACCCCCCGGGTGATGATCGGCTGTTCTCGCCGCGACCCTTTGCATGGCCTGCGCAAAGGCGTCTATTCACCTGCTGCCCCATCTGTTGGAGCGTTCTTCATGCTGAAGATCATTGCGATCGTCATCGTTGTCGCGATTGTTGCTGTGCTGGGTTTTGCGGCCACGCGTCCGGACACCTTCCGTGTGCAACGCGAGATCGACATCAAGGCGCCGCCTGAAAAGGTGTTTGCCTTGATCGACGATTTCCACCGCTGGACGGCGTGGTCTCCGTGGGAGAAGCGTGACCCGGCGATGAAGCGCACCTATGGCGGGCCTGTCAGTGGCAAAGGCGCGAACTATGCGTGGGATGGCTCGCGGGAAGTTGGGGCAGGGCGCATGGAGATCGTCGATTCAACGTCGCCCAGCCGCATCCAGATTCAGCTGGATTTCCTGAAGCCGTTCGAAGCGCACAACACGGCGGAATTCACGCTCAAGCCTGCCGGCGATGTGACGCACGTCACCTGGGCAATGTATGGCCCGAGCCCATTCATCTCCAAGGTGATGGGCCTGTTCTTCAGCATGGACGCCATGATCGGCAAGGACTTTGAAGCCGGACTCGCCAATCTCAAATCGGCTGCACAATCCTGAGCGCCATTCAGGCGCGCCAGCCCATCATAGGAGTGATTCCATGACGCATGGCATTGACGAACGCAAGCGCTGGCTTGCCCTCATCGTGCTCTGCCTGGGCGTACTGATGATCGTGCTGGACACGACCATCGTGAACGTTGCGCTGCCGTCCATCCAGGCAGACCTGGGCTTTACCGAAACCTCCCTCGTATGGGTGGTCAACGCCTACATGCTCACCTTTGGCGGCTGTTTGTTGCTGGGCGGGCGATTGGGTGATCTGTTCGGGCATCGAAGGCTGTTCCTGCTGGGGTTGACGCTGTTCACGCTGGCGTCCGCCGCATGCGGGCTGGCGAATTCGCAAGGGCTGCTGATTACGGCGCGCGCCGTGCAGGGGCTGGGCGGCGCGGTGGTGTCGGCGGTGTCGCTGTCGCTGATCATGAATCTGTTCACTTCGCCAGCCGACCGCGCCAAGGCAATGGGCATCTACGGCTTTGTCTGTGCGGGCGGCGGCAGCATCGGCGTATTGCTTGGTGGCCTGCTGACGAGCACGCTGAGCTGGCACTGGATCTTTCTGGTCAACCTGCCGATTGGCGTGGCGGTGTATGTCGCCTGCGTGGCGTTGCTGCCGGTGGGCAAGCCGTTGGCCGATCGCACGAAACTGGATGTGGCGGGCGCGATTGCCGTGACCGCGTCGCTGATGCTGGCGGTGTACGCGGTCGTGCATGGCAACGAAGCCGGCTGGACGTCCACGCAAACGCTGACGCAACTGGGCATTGCCATCGCGTTGATGATCGCGTTCCTGGTCATCGAATCGCGCGTGTCGCATCCGCTGATGCCGCTGCATATGTTCGCGCTGCGCAACGTGGCCACGGCCAACGTGGTGGGCGTGCTGTGGGCGGCGGCGATGTTCGCGTGGTTTTTCATCTCGGCGCTGTACATGCAGCGTGTGCTCGACTACAGCGCCATGCAGGTCGGGCTGGCCTTCCTGCCGGCCAACATCATCATGGCGGTGTTCTCGCTGGGTTTGTCAGCCAAGCTGGTGATGCGCTTTGGCATTCGCGCGCCCCTGTCGGTGGGTTTGCTGGTGGCAGGCATTGGGCTGGTGCTGTTTGCGCGCGCGCCTGCGGGCGGCAGCTTTGTACTCGACGTGCTGCCGGGCATGTTGTTGCTCGGCTTGGGCGCCGGTGTGGCGTTCAACCCGGTGCTGCTGGCCGCCATGAGCGATGTGGCGCCTGATGAATCCGGCCTGGCGTCCGGCGTGGTCAACACGTCGTTCATGATGGGCGGTGCGTTGGGCCTGGCCATCCTGGCAAGTCTGGCGGCAGCGCGCACCGAAGGTCTGGCTGCGGCCGGGGCCGATGCCACGACAGCACTCAATGGCGGCTATCACCTCGCGTTCCTGCTGGGGGCAGTTGCCGCCGTGCTTGGTTCGGTGCTGGCGGGCGTGTTCGTGCGCACGCGCGCGCACGGACCGGCGCAGGGCGAAGCATCGTCGGCAGCGCCAATCTGAGCCACCGAGAAAGGACCCGAGGAAGAGAGCACACCGCATGTCTCACACGAGGCATGCGGTGAAACCCGTTATTGACCGACCGGTCGGACGGTTTATAATCGATCCATCCAAAACACGGTGCGCATGACGTGCCGTGCACATGCCGCGCAAGCGGCCGGAGGATCGCATGTACACCCAAAGCCTCGACCAACCCGGCGGTTTGCCAACGGAGCAGGAATTGGCCGCCGCCTCTCAAGGCGAAGCCGATTTGCAGGCGCGCTTCGATGCACGCATCGGGGCCGACCAAAAAATCGAGCCGCAAGACTGGATGCCGGGGCCGTACCGCAAGACGCTGCTGCGGCAAATTTCGCAGCACGCGCACTCCGAGGTGGTCGGCATGCTGCCGGAAGGCAATTGGATCAGCCGGGCGCCGTCGCTCAAGCGCAAGGCCATCCTCCTGGCCAAGGTGCAGGACGAAGCGGGCCACGGCCTTTATCTCTATTCCGCCGCAGAAACGCTCGGCAGTTCGCGCGACGAGATGATCGACGCGCTGCACGAAGGCCGGGCGAAGTATTCGTCGATCTTCAATTACCCGACGCTCTCCTGGGCAGACGTGGGCGTGATCGGCTGGCTGGTCGACGGCGCGGCCATCATGAACCAGGTGCCGCTGTGCCGCTGTTCGTATGGCCCGTATGCGCGCGCCATGATCCGCATCTGCAAGGAAGAGTCGTTTCACCAACGCCAGGGCTATGAATCGTTGCTGACGATGATGGGCGGCACGCAGGCGCAGCGCGACATGGTGCAGGAAGCCGTGAACCGCTGGTGGTTTCCGGTGCTGATGATGTTCGGGCCGCCCGATAGCGCATCGCCCAACAGCGCGCAGACCATGGCCTGGGGCATCAAGCGCATCTCGAACGACGATTTGCGGCAGCGTTTTGTCGATGCCACCGTCGAGCAGGCGCGCGTGCTCGGCGTGACGCTGCCCGACCCCGGCCTCATATGGAACGAAGCGCGCGGCCATTACGATTTCTCACCGCTCGACTGGTCCGAATTCAAGCGCGTGCTCGATGGTCACGGCCCGTGCAACCGCGAGCGCCTTGCCACCCGCAAGCGCGCACACGAAGAGGGCGAATGGGTGCGCGAGGCTGCGCTTGCTTACGCACGCAAGCAGGCCCAACGCGCCGCCGTCAGCCAACAAGCTGCCTGAACCGGAAGGAACCCACCATGCATCAACACGAATGGCCGCTGTGGGAAGTGTTCATCCGCAGCAAGCAGGGCCTGGAGCACAAGCATTGCGGCAGCCTGCACGCCGTGGACGCCAAGCAGGCGCTGCAGATGGCGCGCGATGTCTACACGCGCCGGCAGGAAGGCGTCTCTATCTGGGTGGTGCCGTCGGCGGCCATCACTGCCAGCGAACCCGACG
Source organism: Ralstonia sp. OTU4908 (assembly GCF_038440115.1). Lineage (NCBI taxonomy): Bacteria > Pseudomonadati > Pseudomonadota > Betaproteobacteria > Burkholderiales > Burkholderiaceae > Ralstonia > Ralstonia sp. OTU4908. Next base: position 28,387 of record NZ_JASATD010000011.1, read on the forward strand.
ACAAGCCGATGCTCTTCGACCCGATGGCCGACAAGATCTATCGGCACCCGACGTTCTATCGGCTGCCCGATGAAGTCAACCACATGTGAGCCGCGGCGATGACTTCCGACGCGCATCTGCAATACATCCTTCGTCTGGCCGACAACGCACTCATCCTTGGCCAGCGCAACGCGGAATGGACCGGCCATGGCCCTGTGCTGGAAGAAGACATTGCGTTGTCCAATCTCAGTCTTGACCTGATCGGGCAGGCGCGGCTGCTCTACACGCACGCGGGGCAGATCGAAGGCGCGCTCACCGGCACACCGCACACGGAAGACGACTACGCCTACTGGCGCGCCGAGCCGGCTTTCCGCAATTACACGCTCCTCGAGCTGCCCCATGCCGGGCCGCTGGTCGCGACATCGGCGACGACGCGCGACTACGCTGTCACCATCGTCCGCCACTTCCTGTACGCCGCGTTGATGGTGCCACTATGGGAAGCGTTGACGCGTTCGACCGACACCGAGCTGGCCGCCATTGCCGCCAAATCGGTGAAGGAGATGCGTTACCACCTCGCCCATACGCGCGACTGGCTCGTGCGCTTCGGTGATGGCACGGACGAATCGCATGCGCGTGCCCAGGCCGCGCTCGATTGGCTGATGCCGTACACGAACGAGTTCTTTGCCACGGACGGCGTTGAAATAGCCGCAGCCGAGGCTGGCTTCGGCGTGCGTCCAGCCGACCTGCGCGACGCATGGGAAGCCACCGTGCGCGACGCGCTGGACGAGGCCACGCTGCGCTGGCCCGAGCCGGGTCCGTATGTCAGCACCGGCAAGCACGGCGCGCACTCCGAACACATGGGCTATCTGCTGGCCGAGATGCAGGGATTGGCGCGCCAGTATCCGGGGGCATCGTGGTAAGCGAGCGGTTGGAGCGGGCGCGCATGGCGCTGGAGGCCGTCACCGACCCGGAGATTCCCGTGGTGACGATTGCCGAACTAGGCATCCTGCGCGATGTGCAGCTCGACGAAGACGGCACCTTGGTGGCAACGATCACGCCCACCTATTCGGGCTGCCCAGCCATGGAGCAGATTTCCGATGACGTGAGCCATGCTTTGCAAGCGGCAGACGTGGGTGCGTATCGCGTGCGTTCGGTGCTGTCGCCGGCATGGACGACGGACTGGATTACCGCTGAAGGGCGCCGCAAGCTGCGCGACTTTGGCATTGCCCCGCCGGCGCACGTGGCGGACGAGGGCGGGGCTCGCCCGATTCGTCTCACGCGTCCAGCGCAGGCCGAGCAGATTGCCTGCCCGCAATGCGGATCACACGATACGGTGCTCATTTCCGCCTTCGGTTCAACAGCTTGCAAGGCGTTGTACCGCTGTCGCGCGTGCCGCGAGCCGTTCGATTATTTCAAGCCCTACTGACCCCGACCCCGCCAACCACTCCCCTGGGCGCGAACGCCATGACTCCGCAATTCCATCCTTTGCGCGTTGCTGAAGTGCGCGGCGAAACGGCCGATACGATTTCCGTGCGCTTCGACGTGCCGAATGAACTGCGGGAGGCATACCGCTTTACACAAGGTCAGTTCCTGACACTGCGCGTGCCGCCGGGCCAATTGCCCGGACATGAAGAACTACGGCGTTCGTATTCGATCTGCTGCGCGGTGCAGGACTACGACGCGCACGGCGAGTTGCGCGTGGCGGTCAAGCGCGTCGATGCGGGCGTCTTCTCCAACCACCTGCACGATCGCATCCGCGTGGGCCAGACGCTTGATGTGCTGCCGCCGGATGGGCGCTTCTTCGTGCCGCTCGCAGCCGAAAGCGCACGCCACTATGTGGCCTTTGCAGCTGGCAGCGGCATCACGCCGATCCTGTCGCTCATCAAGACGACGCTGGCTGCGGAGCCGCAGAGCCGCTTCACGCTGGTCTACGGCAATCGCAGTGTCGACAGCATCATCTTTGGTGAGGCACTCGAAGACCTGAAGGACCGCTACCTCGATCGCTTTGCGCTGTATCACGTGCTGTCGCGCCAGGCGCAGGACATCGCGCTGTTCAACGGGCGGCTCGACGGCGCGAAAGCGCGCGCTTTTCTGGACACGCTGATCCCGCCCGGCGATATCGATGCCGCTTTCATCTGTGGCCCGTCGACGATGATTGATGCGGTCGAGGCCGCGCTGCTCGAGCGCGGGGTGCCGCGCGACCGTGTGCATGCCGAGCGCTTTGGTGTGCCCGTGGGCGATGCGGCGGCAGCGGCCAGGCCGCGCACGCATGCCGCAGTGGCGGGCCATGTGGCGCTCACGGTGGTGCTAGACGGCAAATCGCACGAAGTGCCCATGGCGGGTGACGCCAAGGTGCTCGACAGCGCGCTGAGTGCGGGACTCGATCTGCCCTATGCGTGCAAGGGCGGCGTGTGCTGTACCTGCCGCGCCAAGGTGCTGGAGGGCCGGGTGGAGATGGACAAGAACTTCACGCTGGAAGACTGGGAGATCCAGCAGGGGTTTGTGCTGACCTGCCAGGCGCGGCCGCTGACGCAGCGCGTGGTGGTCAGCTACGACGAGCGTTGAACGTCAGCCCTTTTTGCCGTCAGGGCCGCCCAGCCCACCGAGCCCGCCCAGCCCGTTCTCCAGCATGTCGATCACCATTTCCGCATAGCCCTCATAGGAAAGCGGGCCGTCGGGTTTGAGCCAGGTGAACGTCCAGTTCATCATGCCGAACAGCATCATCGTGATGGGCGTGCGGTTGGCCTCGTCCACCTTGCCCGGATAAGCCGCCCCGAGCTGTCGGCCCACCGCGGCCACCACGTCACGCTCGCGCGCGAGCACGATGTCGCGCTGCTCCGGCGCCAGGTATTTCACGTCATTGAGCAGGGCCACATGCCGCGTACGCGACGTGGCGTATTCGGCCAGGAACGTGCGGATCAGCAGATGCAGCGTGGCGCGCGCCGAAAGCTTGGCGTGGCGCGCGTCGCTCTGGGCGCGTTCAACCAGATCGGCCAGTCGGCGCGTGTAGCGGTCGAGCAGGTCAAACAGGATGGCTTCCTTGCCTTCGTAATAGTGATACAGGCGCGATTTGGAGCCGCCGCACGCAGCGGCAAGCTGGTTCATCGACACGCTCGGGTAGCTGTCGGCCGCAAAAGCTTCGGCGGCGGTGTCGAGCACGCTTTCGCGGCGCAACTCGAATTCGTCTTCGTTCTTGACGCGGGACATGGCAGGCGGCACATCGATTGGATGGCCGCCATGTTAACCGGCTGGGTTGCCGCATGTCGATGCTGCGTTGATGCTGTATCAACGCGTCAGACCGTTTCGTGCACGCCCAGGAAATCCAGAACGGCTTCAAGAAACGCATCCGGCAACTCCACGTTGGCGAGGTGCACGGTGTCAAGCAGGCGCAATTGCGCGCCCGGAATGGCAGCGGCAATTTCCTCGCCATGGCGGGCAGACGTCACGGTGTCGTGCTGGCCGGCAATGACGAGCGTCGGATGCGTGATCAGCGTGATCGTGCGGCGCAGGTCGGCATCGCGTACGGCCGCCCAGCCGCCGATGATGCCTTCACGGGGCGTTGCCAGCAGGGTGCGGCGGAATGGCTCGACAGCAGCGTCGCGTGCCTCCAGCATGCGTGCCGGAAACCAGTTGCGCAGGAACGTTTCGGCCGTCGCCTGCATGTCGGGCGCCTGAAGAAGTTCGGCAATGGCCTGGTCGAAATACTCCGGCGGGCCGATGTGCGCGGCAGTGTTGGAGAGGACCAGCCGGTCGATGCGCTCCGGCACATGGATCGCCAGCCACTGCGCCACGATGCCGCCGAGCGACAGCCCCAGCATATGCACGCGCCGGATGCCGAGCGCATCGAGCAACTCCACCACGTCACGACCGAGCCGATCGATCGAATAGGCGCCGGCTGGCGCATCCGAAGCGCCGTGGCCGCGCGCGTCGTAGCGCAGCACGTGAAAGTGTTCGGCCAGGCGCGGCACGGTCACGTCCCACATGTGCAGGTCGGTGCCGATGGAATTGGACAGCAGCAGGACGGGCTTGCCGGCGGTGCCATCAAAGCGATAGGCGATGCACGTGCCGTCGCCGGTGGTGATGAAAGAGAGAGCGTTGCGATGGGTCATGATGGGCTACTGAGGAAGACGTTTGATACCGTGGCGGTGTTGTCATCCTAGAAGCCCAAGCGGTTGGTGGATACTATGAAGTTTGGACGAACTTTGTAGGTTTTGCCGACAATGCAGAACTTTACGCTTCATGAGCTGCAGTGCTTCGATGCGGTGGTGACCGCCGGTAGTTTTCAGGCGGCCGCTGAGCGATTGCATCGCTCGCACCCCTCTGTCTTTGCGGCGGTTGCCAAGCTGGAGAGCCAACTCGGTTTAAACCTGCTGGACCGCAGCGGCTATCGCGTACGCTTGACGGAGGCGGGGCGGTCCTTCCACCGCAAGGTGCAGTCAGTGCTGCGCGAGAGCGATGAACTGCGAACCCACGCAAAGCAGCTGGCCATGGGCGAGGAGGCCGAATTGCGCGTGGTGCTGGGCGACTTGTGCCCGCTGCAGCCCGTGCTGGCATTGCTCAGTCAGTTCTTCGGCCAATGCGCGCAGACGCGCCTGCAATTGCAGTTCGAAGCCGTTACCGGGCCGTGGGAACGCTTACTGGAAGACGACACCGACCTCATCGTCCACCGCGTGCCGAAAGGGGACGTGCGCATGGAGTGGATCGACCTTGGCAAGATCGCCATGGTGCCGGTGGTGGCGCCCGGCTTTCTGCCGTTCTCCATCACATCGTCGATCACGCCGCAGCAGATGCAGCGCTTCATGCAGTGCGTCATCAACGACTCGGCACGCAACCCGCCCGAGCAATCCCACTACGTCATCGACGGGGCGCCGCAGTGTGCTGTGCCCGACCAGTTGATGAAGAAAGAGCTGATTCTCCACGGCATGGCGTGGGGGCATCTGCCGCGTTTCCTGATCGATGCGGAATTGCGCGAAGGGACATTGCTGTCGATTGCGGGGCGGCATTTTCCCGGCATGGTGCAGGAACTGGCGGTCGCCCGCCGGCGAGATCGGCCGCACGGGCCTATCGCCAATCGGCTGTGGGACTTTCTCGGCGACCATGCTCCCGTGCTCGAGCCGGCGTTGGGTCGCATGCCGCGTCAAACGGGTGCGGCCAGCCGAAAGCGGACATAACCCGCTGAGACGCAGGCCGGCCGTCCCGGCTTGAGGCGGACGATCAAGCGGCCTGCTTGGTCGCGTTCATGTAGTTGCGGTTGTAGTTGAGCACGCGTCCCGTGGCGAGGTCATAGCCGACACGCCCTGTCAGCGTTTCCAGCGCGCGACCATACAGGTGGAAGTGGCGGGTGGGAGCGTTGCCCACTACGTGGATGCTGTGGATGTCGTCATCCAAGAAGGTGATGGGCGTGCCGGGCTGCACCACGACTTCGCGCGACAGGGCAAGTGTGGCGCGCTCCGGGTCGCGGCCATCGTCGGTGCGTGTGTAGACGCGGTTCAACTCTTGGCCTTCGAGTGCAACGATGACCGCCCACGTCGTGTGGTTGTGGGGCGGCGTCGTCTTGCCCGGGTTGATGGAGTTCAGGTACAGCGCGAAGGTCTGATCCGGTTCTGCATGCAGCAGGTAACGGCTGGAGGCATCGGCATCGCCGGCTGCGGGCGGTGGGAAGGCATCGAGCGGGAACAGCGCTTCTTGCGCGGCCAGTTCCTGCAGACGATCGGCAATGCGTGCAAGCGATGCATGCGTAATGCCGTCTTGCGCGGCAATGGCGCGGATGGCGACGAGGGTTTGGTGGACCGCGCGGTCGCGTTGTTGGGCGAGACTCATGGCAGCTCAAAGCGGATCAGTGAAGCACTCAGTGTAGGGCGGCGGCAGCGCACGACCAACGCAGCATCCTGCATATGGTTAGACGCATCGGTTCGTTCTCGGGTGCGGGGTGGCGTGCCTAACATGGGCGCCTTCAGAAACGCGCGAGGCCTGCATGACACGCTCTTCCATCGACGCCCGTTCCAATGCGCCGGATGCCTCGGATTCTCTTGCAACACGCATCATTCACGCTGGCAGCCCCCCGTTCGTGCAGGGCACCGCGCCCGTCAACGTGCCGGTGGAGCGCACCAGCACCGTTCGCCATGCCAGCACCGCCGCGCAGCACGACGTGTACGCGCGCCGCAAGGCCGGCGAAAACATCGCCAGTTACGGCCGCCACGGCTCTCAAACACACCGCGCGCTCGAAGACGCATTGTCGGCACTGGAGGGCGGCGTGCGCGCGTTTCTTGTGCCGTCCGGCTTGTCGGCGATTTCGCTGACGTTCCTGGCGCTGTTGTCGCCCGGCGACCACGTGGTGGTGACAGACAGCGTGTATGCGCCCGTGCGGCGGCTCGACAAAGGGCTGCTGCAACGTCTGGGCATCGAACTGACGTATGTGGACCCGCGCGACGGGCAACTCGAAGCGGCCATCCGGCCGCACACGCGGTTGATCTATACGGAATCGCCGGGGTCGCTGCTCTATGAAATCTACGACTTGCGTGCTATCGCCCGAATAGCGCAACGGCACGGCATCGCGCTGGCCACAGACAACACCTGGGCGTCTGGCATTCTCTTCCGTCCGCTCGATGCAGGTGCGGACATTTCAATCCTGGCCGCCACCAAGTACGTGGCCGGGCATTCCGATGTGATGTTGGGTGCCGTCATTGCCCGCACCGATGCCGTGGCCGCGCGTATTGCAGCCGCACATGATGTGCTCGGCCTCACGATCGGCGCCGATGATGCTTACCTGGCGCTGCGGGGCGTGCGCACGTTGCCGCTCCGCATGGCCCAGCACCAGCGTAACGCCACGCGCGTGGCGCAGTGGCTGCAGGCGCAGCCGGGCGTTGGGCGGGTGTTCTATCCGGCATTGCCGGGTGACCCGGGCCACGCGCTGTGGCGCCGGGATTTCTCGGGCGCCAACGGACTCGTTTCATTCGTGCTGGAAGGCGCGGATCAGTACGCCGCGGAACGGGTCGCCGATGCCTTGCGCCTGTTCGCGATTGGCGCGTCGTGGGGCGGGTACGAAAGCCTTGTCACCGTGGTGGCGCCCGAAAGATTGGCTGACCACGCACAATGGGATCAGGCTGGCGCCGTGCTGCGCCTGCATGTCGGCCTGGAAGACGCCGATGACCTGATCACCGATCTGGAGCAGGCCCTGCAGCACGCGCCCGCCGCGGCACTGCACGCCATTGGAGGCTGACCGTCAGATGGCAAACGTCGTGCTGGCGAAGGCGGCGTGCCATGGTGCGTGGACAGTCGGCCGCGCACCCGCATGACCCGATAGCGCGCGCGACAGGAATGCACGTGTGCGCTCGCTCGTCGGGGAGGAAAAAACATGTTCTGCCGGGCCGCGCTCCACCACGACGCCGTGCTCGGTGAACACCACCTCGTCGCTGATGGCGCGCGCGAAGGCCATTTCGTGCGTGACCAGGACGCAGGTCAGGCCGTCGTCGACCAATTCGCCGATGACGTTGAGGACTTCGCCAACCGTTTCCGGATCAAGGGCGGATGTCACTTCATCGAACAGGATCAGTTCCGGTTTCATGGCCAGCGCGCGGGCAATGGCTACGCGCTGTTGCTGGCCGCCCGAGAGCTGTCCGGGGTATGCGCGCGCCTTGTCTGCCAGGCCCACTTTCTTGAGCAGCGCATGTGCGGTGGCTTCAGCCTCTGAACGCGCTTTGCCGAGCACGCGCACGGGCGCGGCGACGAGGTTGTCGAGCACGCTCAGGTGCGGAAACAGGTTGTATTGCTGGAACACAAAGCCGATGCGCTTGCGGAGGGCAATGGTGTCTTCTTCGGTGTTGAGCTGGTCGACGCGGATGCCGTCCACGGTGATGCTGCCGCGCTGCGGCCGAAGCAAGCCGCTGATGCAGCGCAGGAGCGTCGACTTGCCCGAGCCCGACGGCCCGATGATGGACACGGCTTGCCCGCGCTGCACGTCGAGGTCGATGCCCGACAACACCGGCGTGATGCCGAAACTCAGATGCACGTCGCGTAGCGAGACGAGCGGCGGGGCAACCGGCGTGGGTGTGTCGAGAGGAAGAAGTTCAGGCAGCGACATGCGCGCGCTCCATGCGCCGGGTCAGGCGCGAAATCGGGTAGCAGTAGAGGAAGAACAAGGCGAGCACGGTGAAGTAGGTCAGCACCGTAAACGGCGTGCGGTTGACCGTGTTGCTGGCGATCTGGGCGGTGTCGAGCAGATCGTGCACGCCCACCAGAGACGCCAGGGCCGTGCCCATGGTGATGACGGCATACAGGTTCATCCACGAAGGCAGCATGCGCTGCACGCACTGCGGCAGCACGATGCGCCAAAGGATGTCTCGCCGCGTAAATGCCAACGACGCAGCGGCTTCCCACTGCGTCTGCGGGATCGACTGCACCGCGCCACGGAAGATTTCCGCCACATGAGCACTTGCCGGCAATGCCAGCGCGAACGTCACCTTGAGCCAATCCGGAAACGGGATCACGTGGCCGCGCACGACAATTTCGAAGGGCACCGCATACGCAATGCCGTAGACCAGCACAAGCCAAGGCGCATTGCGGAACGCGATGACATAAACGCCGGCGAGATGTCTTAGCCCACGCACCGGCGACAAGTGCAGCGCGCCAATCGCCAGCCCGACGAGAGTGCCCAGCCCGACGGCCAGCAAGCTGATGCCGACGTTGATGCCCAGCCCCCGAAGCAATGCGGGTGACCAATGCAAAAGCGTGGCGAAAAGGGTGTCAGGCATGCGCGGCGCCCCCCAGTGTGGTGTGGCCGGTGGCACCGTACCCCGGCATCCGCAGCCGGCCTTCGATCCACACGCCCAGCGCATGCACTGCATAGGTCACCACGCCGTAGAACAACAGCAACAACACCATGCATTCGAGCACGTTGTCGCGCTGTGTCCAGATCATCAGCGCGCTGTACGTGATGTCGCCCACCGCAATGGCGGATGCCAGCGACAATGCCTTGACCAGCTCGACGGTGTTGTTCATCAGCGAGGGCCATGCCGCGCGAAGTGCGAGCGGCAGTTGCACGCGCCACAGGCGCTCGCGTGCGCTGAAGCCGAGCGAAGTTGCGGCTTCAAGCATGGCGGGCGGCACGGCTTCAATGCCGGCACGCAGGGCTTCTGCATGAAACGCCGCCTTGTGCAGGGAGAGCAATGTCACCGCCCAGAAGAACGGTGTGAGCGGGTTGGTCAGCTGCCACTGCGACAGCGTTTGCGTGATGAGCGTGTTGACGACGAGGAACGCGCAGCACAACTGCACGAGCGTGGGCGTGTTGCGCGTCAGTTCGATAAAGCCCTGAGCGAGCCATCTCACGCGCTTGTGCGGCGACACCAGCAGCCGTGCAAGCCCGACACCAAAGACCAGGCTCAACACCACGGTGCTCAGCATCACCAGCAGCGAAACCTTCGCGCCTTGCAGCAGCGCATGGCGCTCATACGCCTCGGCCAGAAAGCCGTAGTCGAGGCCGGCGTGGCGCACCAGCGCAATCGCCCGCGTGAGCAGATCGTCAGTCAACTGCAGCCTCTCGATCAGCCGCGCGTGGCCTTCAGCTTGTCATGCCATTCGACCAGCGCGGGCGAAGGCGGCAGGATGGCGTTCTTCTTTTCCGTTTCGATCAGCCAGCCGGTGCGGTGCCAGCCCTGCACGATACGGTCGAGTGCGGCCACGGTGTCGTTCTCGCCTTTGCGCGCCCAGATGACAGTGGGCGAAGGGATGAGGTCGGGGCCGACGATGCGGTAGTCCTTCCATTCGGGGTTGCTGCGCGGCAGCGGCTGCAACAGCGTGGCGTCGTGCACGGCGGCGGCGCAGTTGTTGCCGCGCAGGGCCAGCAAGGATTCGGCCGGGCTCTTGAAGCCCTTGGGAGTCGCGCCGATGTCAGCTGCCAGCGGCTTGGCATAGCTGCTGCCTTGCGACAGGCAGACGTCCTTGCCTTTCAAGTCGCTCCATTGGTGCACCGGGCTGTCCTTCGCGACCAGCGCGACGCCGCCCACGCGATAGTAGGGCGTCGGCACATGTGCGAGCAGCTCCGCGCGTTCGGGGTTCAGTTCCATCGCCGCAACCAGGACGTCAACACGCCCCTGCTGCAGAAACTGCACGCGGTTGGAAGGTTGTACCTGCACCGTCTCCACTTCTACGCCAAGGCCGCGCCCGAGTGCCTGTGCAAGGTCGACGTTGAAGCCCGTGCCGCGCTGTGTAACGGGGTCGATGGAGCCGAAAGGTCCACCCGAGAGCACCACGCCAACCACAATCTTCTTGCGCTGCTGGATCCTGTCGAGCGTGGCATCGGCATGGGCCACCGTTGCTGTGAGCGCGGCGGCCGCGGCCAACGCGATGGAGGCGAAGGCAGATCGGCGGGACGAGGAAGAAGGGATGGACATGGCGGGCGACAGATTGTTTCTGAGGCAGCCATTGTCTGAGACCCCCGTCGCGCAGCGAACGAATAAAAACCGGAAACGTTATGCGCCGCTCAAGGCTTTTGTGGGCTCAGGCGGATGCGCCAGGCGTGCCGGCGGCTGCGCATCCACTCGACGGAACGGCGGCCTAGGGCGATTGACGGCAATTCGACATAACGATGCACCAGCACGGCCAGCGCCAGCGTAAGCGCCAGGTTGACGGCAAACACCATCAGCTGGGCGCCGATCCATTCCGGTGCGAGCCTGCCCACCACGCGATGCGTGGCTTCGATCACGCCCGGGTGCGCGAGATAGAGTGCATACGACAGCTCACCCAGCCACACCGCGACGCGGGGCACGCGCAGCTCGCCGCAGTGCTCCATGGCCACCATGCCGAACAGCAACGCGCCTGCGGGCAGCCCACGCGCCAGCAGATTGAACTTCGGGACCGGGCCGACGACCGACATCACGAACGTCGCCACGCCAATTGCCATCAGGACACGCGCAACGGCCGGTGTCAGGCGATGCCGATGTGCCGCATACAGCCATGCCAACCCTGCGCCCAGCAGAAACTCCAGCACCAGCGGATTGGCTGCCATGGCCTGCAGTGGTGTGGCCCAGTGGTACAAGGCTTCCGGGTTGCCCTGCACGACGCCGCTGTGCCAGAACGGAACGATGATCGTCGTGGTGAACAGCGCCAGTGCCACCAGACCGAGCGCGCGCCGGCCAAAGAGCGCCAGCCCAACCGCACACAGCGCGTAGAAGAATACTTCGTAGTTGAGCGACCAGCCGACATACAGTGGCGGGTATCCAAAGTACGGCGCATCGACATTGGCCTGCGGCACAAACGCGAGCGAGGTGAGCAGTACGCCGGCCGACACCGGGTTGAACCACGTGGAATACAGCACCGACATCAGCCAGTAGGGCGGCGCAAGCCGGAACGCCCGCTTGACGAGAAATTCGTCGGCCGGCTCAGGCCCCTTGGGGCCGAGAATGGCAACCCAGGCAATGATGAAGCCGCTGATGACGAAGAACACGTCCACACCGACATGGCCGCGCTTGATCACATGCGACGTCAGCCACGCAAGCGCAGGGATGTCGGCGTGGGCCAGAGCGAGTCCGGAGTGGAACACCACCACATACAGTGCGGCGAAGCCCCGCAGCGCCTGGATGCTGAGTAGAGAAGACGAAGAACGGTTCACGCAGGATGGCTATCGATAACGCAAAAAGCAACTTACACGGGCGAGCAAGCTACGTGCCCATCACGTCTTCGTGTGCCGGTGTCCCGGGCTTCGGGGCAAAAGGTGACGTGCGCGGCGCGCCGACCTCGCCCAGGCGAATCAGCCGGGCCCGCACCACATTGCGGCTTACGCCTAGCACGCGTGCGGCGTCGCTTTGACTGTAGTGGCAGTACCGGAAAACCTCCCGGAACAGGGCATCTTCCACCAGTTGATAGACATTCCCCACGCTATCGTTACAGAGGTGCTGGATCGCTTGGCATAGCAGGTCAGCTTCGTCTGTGCTGTACGGCACAGAAGGTTGCGTGGTCGACGCGGTCGCGCAAGCAATGGGTGGGTCGGTGTCGGTGTGAGCTTGGGCACAGGCAGAGCGGCTCGACAGCCGCAGGTCGGGCGCATCGATGGTGTTTCCATCGCACAGCAGGAGTGTCCGATGAATGACGTTTTCAAGTTCGCGCACGTTGCCGTGCCAGGGGCTTTGTGTCAGCAGGCGTTCGGCTGCCGGTGTGAGCGTCGCGCGCGCGTGGCCGAGTCGCTTGCTGTAGGTGTTGATGAAGTAGCGCGCCAGCGGAACGATGTCGCCCGGACGCTCCTTCAGCGTGAGGACGTTCAGATTGACGACATTCAGCCGGTAGTAGAGATCCTTGCGAAAGCGCTTCTCCTGGACCAGCGTTTCCAGGTCGACGGTGGTGGCCGCGACGATCCGGAGATCGACCGGAATGGGCGTGCGCCCGCCCAGGCGCACGATTTCGCGCTCCTGCAGCACGCGCAGCAGCTTGTTCTGCACAGGCAAGGGCAGGTCGTTGACCTCGTCAAGGAAGATGGTGCCGCCGTTGGCCTGTTCGAACCATCCGACCTGTGTGCCGAATGCGCCGGCGAACGCGCCGTTTTCGTGGCCGAAGAGTTCTGCATCGACCAATGTGTCGGAGAAGGCGCCGCAGCTCACCACCACGAAAGGCCCTCCCTGCCGCGCGCTGCGGTTGTGCAGGTAGCGGGCAATCAGCTCTTTGCCCGTGCCGGTTTCACCAGAGATCAGCACGGCCGCGTCGCTGGGCGCCACCTGTTCGACTTCATCGAGCAGGGCGCGGGAGCGCGGGTCTTCGAAGATCCATTCTGGCGTGCTGGCCGCCGGCTCCTGGCCAGGCGGCGGAGGCCATACAGGGAACGTCGCCATGATTTTCCATTCAGCGCGTGGGGTCAGGAATAGAAGGAAGGTTCGGGCAGCGTGCCATTCAGCGCCCAGTCGCCCAGCTCGTGCAGCTTGTAATCGACGGGGTCGTGCAGCGTCTGCGTGCGCAGGTTCCGCCAGAAGCGATCCAGCGCGAGCGCGCCATGCGTGGCGCGTGCGCCGGTGGTCTCGAACATCCGGCTGGTCAGATCGAGCCCGACCCGCGTGGCCGCGACCTTGGCAGTGGCGACTGCGACACCAACATGACCGCGCGCGTGCGCGGTCAGCGCGGGGCCGTGCGCCCACGCTTCATCAAACCGTGTGGCCGCCTGCCGGGCCAGCAGGCGTACGCTTTCCAGGCCGACAAAGAACTCACCGTAGTGGGCCAGCGTGTAGGGATCTTCGCTTGCACGCTTTGCTGCAGACCGATGCCACGGTCGGGCCTCATGCAGCGTGTAGTGCCGGGCCTGCTCGAAGGCACCTTCTGCCAAGCCCAGGAACAGATGCACGAACACAAGCTGCGCCAGCAACGGGCGCAAAGACGAAAAAGGCGTGGTGAGCGGACCCGGATCGCGGAGCAGTTCGTTCTCTTCCACTCGGACTTTTTCGAACAGGGCGCTGCCGCTGTCCGTCTGGCGTTGCCCGAAAGCATTCCAATCGTGGTTGAGCGTGATGCCGGCGCGCGCAGTCGGCACCGCTGCAACCAGCAGCCTGCGACTGTGTTCATTGATGCCCGAGGCAATCAGCATTTGCGAATCCAAGGCGCCCGAGCAGAAGCTCTTCTTGCCTGAGAACTCGTACCAGCCGTCGAACCGGCGCACGATGGTGCGATCGTCCAGCGGGTTCAACGCGTTGCCCCAGAACCAGTGCTTGCGCGCGGTCTGCTCGTACCACGGCTCCCACTGGTCCGGCCGTGCAAACAGTCGCACGGTGGCCAAGAGCAGATGGTGGAAGCCATAAACGTGGGCGATGGAGCTATCCACCTGCGCGAACTCGCGCACGGTATCCAACGTCTCGGCCCAACTGGCACCGTGCCCGCCATAGCGCTTGGGAATCGCCAGGGAGAGCAGGCCGCTGCGCCGCAACGCGTCGCGTTCGGCCAAGGGCGTGCCACCCACGGCATCGCGTTCCACCGCCGTTCGGGCGAACTGGGCAGCCAGTGCCTTGGCGGATTGCGGGGCCGGCGCAGCAAGGGTTTCGGTTTCAGGAAAGATTGCCGTTTCTGTTGTCATGAACAATCGGGAAAGACGAATGGACCGCTCGCGCCAAGGCTGGTGCTTGGTGCGCAACATCGCGGCCAAAGTAGAAATGCTGGATGTCCTCACGCTGGCCCAACGCCTCAGCCGTGTCATTGAGCACGGTGACGCCCGCCTCCAGCACCGTGGCGCGATCGGCGTATTGCAGGGCCACCGTGGAGTTCTGTTCGGCCACGAGGATCGACAGCCCGTCTTCACGATTGAGCTGCCGCAGCCTCGCAAAGATGTCCTGCACGACCAGGGGCGCGAGGCCCATCGACGGCTCGTCCAGCACCAGCAGGCGCGGGCGTGACATCAGCGCGCGCCCAATGGCGGCCATCTGCTGCTCACCGCCCGACGTGAGGCCGGCGGCGACCCTGCGCCGTGCTTTCAGGCGCGGGAAGATTGCGTACACGCGTTCCAGGTCGGCAGCAGTCTCTGCACGCGATGCGCTGCGGCCCAGCGCACCCGTGACGAGGTTCGATTCGATGGACAGGTTCGGAAAGCAGCGCCGGCCCTCCAGCACCTGAACGAGCCCAAGGCGCACGAGCTGCGCAGGCGTGGTGCGGGCGACGTCATGCCCGTCGAAGACGATCGTGCCGGCAGTCACCTGGCCGCGTTCGGGCACCAGCAGGTTCGAGATCGCCTTGAGCGTGCTGGATTTGCCCGCACCGTTCGCGCCCAGCAGCGCGTGCACCTCACCGCGTTGGACGGTGAGGTTCACGTTGTGCAAGGCGACGATGGCATTCTGGTACGTCGCTTCCACACCGTTGACGCGCAGCAGCACAGCGGAGTCACCCATCGCCATTGCCCTCAAGCTGCTTTCGCGATGGGCTGCGTCGCCGCGGCACCCGGCCCTGCACCGATCTGCCACACGTACGGTGGCTCGGTGCCGTTGATGTGCCAGTCGCCGACGATGCGCGCCTTGTAGATCAGCGGATTGTGCGAAGCGACCGTGCGCGCGTTGCGCCAGTGACGGTCCAGCGCCTTGCTCGACGCCGTGGCCGACGCGCTGAGCGCATTGAACAACTGCGTGGATGCGCGCAACACCAGATCGGAGATCGCCACCTGCCCTTGCGCGGATTCGAGTTCCGCCTCGATGTTGGCCTGGCGCTCCTGCGCAGCGTCGCCGGCCCAGCGGGCATCGTAGGCGCGCTGGGCGGCAAACGTGGCGCGAATGGCCGTGGCCTCCGCTGCGTAGGCCAATGCTGATACCTCACCAACCACCTGCTGCACCTGGACGTCTTGCGCCACCGCCGAGGCATTGCCGGTGCTGAAGATGCGTTTTCGCTCGCGCACCTGCTGCGCAACTTCGCGAGTGATGGCGCGCGCAATGCCGGCCAGCGTGGCGAGGTGGAACAGCTGGTAGAACGCCGTCTGGTACTTGAAGCGGCTGCTGAACGGGAAGATGTTCTCGTCTTCCACGGCGGCGTTCTCATACACCGACGTGCCGCTGCCGGTGGTGCGCTGGCCGAAGCCGTTCCAGTCGTCGTGGTGCGTCACGCCCGGCTGATGTGAGCTGACGGCGGCGATCACGTCGGTGCCGTCTTCCAGGCGCGCATACAGGTCCACCCAATCGGCAAAGATGCTTCCGGTGCTGTAGTACTTGCGCCCGTTGGCAACCCAGCGGCCGTCCCGTTTGGAGATGCGCGTGATGACATCGCCAATGGCCACGTCGCCGACTTCCGTCCACGCGTTGCCGACCAGGTCGCCGGCCACGAAGCGCCGCAGCCAGACTTCGTTGCCCGCATCGCGCGGTGCGTTCAGGCGATCTTCCACGAAGGCAAAATGCCCGCGCAGCGCCTGCACGATGTTTGAATCGGCGTCGGCCAGCTCAATCAGCAGCTGGAACAGTTGGGGCAGCGTGGCGCCGTCGCCGCCATATTCGGCCGGCACGCGCACCGCGCCGAAGCCCGCCTGCTTCAGCCATTGGATGGCGTCGACGCCGAGCTGGCGGTTGTGCTCGCGCTGCAGGGCGGTTTCGCGAATGCGCTGGAAGACGGGGCGGTACTTCTGCGCAAGGGTTTCGTAGGGGGCGCCGAACAAGGTCTCGGCGTGCGGCTGCGTCATGGCGAACCTCCAGGTGGTCGAGCAGGGTGGAGAGACAGCGGAACTCAATCGTTGATGCTTGTGCGCACCTTGATGTTTTTCTCTTTGGCGTACGCCAGCGACGATTTCTCGATAATCGGCCGGAGCAGTTTCCAGTCCGGCGCGATCCAGTCGGAGATCACGTTCCACTTCGTGCCATCCCACTGCTGGAAGGCGACGCGGCCGTCTCCTTCATGGTTGTCCCACGTGACGTTGATGGAGTGGAACAGGCCCTTGGCGCCCAGCGCGGCGGCACGGGCTTCGTCAATCTTCAGGTTCTCCAGGCCCCAGCGGACTTCGTCGCCCGTCAGCGTGCGCTTGCCGAACTTGGCCTGCGCGATGCGGATGGCTTCCACGTTCAGGATGCCGTTGAGCACGCCGAGGTTGTGGTACACGCTGCCGATGCGCTTCTTGTCTTGCAGATTGCCCTTGCCGTGGTCATACAGCGTCTTGGTGATCTGCTGGATCACCGGATACTGGGCACCCGCCGCAACCGTCGTGATAGCGACGTAGCCCTTGGCTGCATCGCCGGCCGGAATCACGTCTTCTTCGGAGTTGGACCAGACGTTACCGATGATGTGGTCGGCTGGAAAGCCCGTCTTCTGTGCCGTCTTGAGTGCCACCGGGTTCATCACGCCCCAGCCGCGCAGCACGACGTAATCGGGTTTGGCGCGGCGGATGGCCAGCCATTGCGACTGCTGCTCATTGCCCGGGTGCGGCACTTCGATCTGCTGCACCGAGAAGCCGTATTTCTTCGCCAGCAGTTCATAGATGGGGATCGTCTCCTTGCCGTACGGCGAGCCGTGATAGAGCACGACGATCTTCTTGCCCTTGAGCTTGTCGACACCGCCTTCCTTGCTGCCGATGTAGTTGACGATGCCCGAAGTTTCGCTATACGGGTTGAGCAGCAGCGGGAAGATGTACTTGAACACGCGGCCATCCGTCGTGTCGGTGCGGCCGTGGTTGATGGTCAGCAAGGGCACCTTGTCGGCCGTCACCCGGTCGAGCAGCGCATAGGCAATCCCTACCGACAGCGGGTTCCATGTGGCGATGCCGGGGTGGGTCTTCAGGCGTTCGTACACCTCAACGCCGCGCTCCACCTCGTACTGCGTTTCGCCTTCTTCCCAGGTCAGCTTGACGCCGCCCACGCCGCCGTCGCGCGTGTTGACGAGGTTCAGGTAGTCGATGAAGCCGCCAAAGAACCCCGTGCCGCCGGCCGCATATGGGCCGACGCGGTAGCTTTGCAGCGGAAAGAACTGCTCATCCGCATGGGCGGCTTGTACGCCCAGACCGGTCAGGCCAGAAAGGGCCAGCGCGCCGGTCAGCAACGCCATCTTGATGGTGCGGGGGAGGGACATGGTGCAGATGCTCCTGATATCGATACGACGTAGGTTGCGTGGAGAAAGGAAAGAGGACGGAATCAGCGCCGGGAAGCTGGACGCACGACATTGCTTATCCGGCGCAGCACCCGCTGCCACAGAGCGGCAAGGCCCTGCGGCTGGGCAATCAGAAAGGCCACGATGAGTGCACCGATCACAATGCGCTGGCTCAGGTCCAGCACGCCGGAGTCGAACCGGCCGCCGAACACGAATGCGCCAAAGCGGGACAGCAGCAGCGGGAAGACCACCACCAGCGCCGCACCCAGGAACGCGCCCCGGATGGTCGCCAGGCCGCCGATGATGACGATGAAGAGGATCTGGAACGATCGATCGAGGTTGAAGCCTGCGGGCTCTACCGTGCGCAGATAGACGAAACCCCACAGCACCCCTGCCACGCCAATGACGAACGATGAGATGGCGAACGCCAGCAGCTTGGTTCGCAGTACCGGTACGCCGGTGACGCGGGCCGCCATTTCGTTGTCGCGCACCGCAATGAAATGGTGGCCAGTGGGCGTTTGTACGAGTCGCCAGACCAGTGCCGTGAGGATCGCCACGACCGTGAGCGCGAACACGTAGCGCAGCGCTGGCGTGTCGAACGCGAAGCCCGCCACCACGATGGGCGGCGCGTCGATCACGCCAGATGCGTTGTTGTTGCTGAACCAGCCGTACTTGGTCAGTGCCCACTGCACGAAAAATTGCGCGGCGAGGGTCGATACGGCCAGGTAGAAGCCGCGCAGGCGCAAGCTCGGCAACCCGAACGCCACGCCGATGGCGGTGGCGGCCAGCCCGGCGAGCACGATGCTCACCGGCAGCGGCAGGCCCTCAACGCGCAGGTTGAAGTTGTACGCGGCGAACGCGCCCACTGCCATGAAGGCGGCCGAGCCCACTGACAACTGGCCTGCGTAGCCGGTCAACAGGTTCAGGCCCACCGCTGCAAGCGACAGCGCGAGGAACGGAATGAGGATGGCGTCCAGCCAGTAGTCCGATGCCACCAGCGGCACCACGAAGTAGGCCAGCAGCAGCGTCACGGCGGGCGTTGCCCACGCTGGCCAGGACAGGTGCGTCCGCGCGGCGGAAGGGCGCACAGGGCGCTCGGAAGTGGAGTCCAATGCAGTCGACATGAGTCAAGCTCTCTCGACGGGGCGCAGGCCGAAGAGGCCGCCCGGTTTGACTAGCAGGAAGGCCAGCGCGGCCACGTAGGCGATCCAACTCTCGATGCCGCCACCGACAAATGGCCCCAGGTACACCTCGGCCAGCTTCTCCAGCGCGCCGATGATCAAACCGCCGACCACCGCGCCCAGGATCGAATCGAAGCCGCCCAGCACCAGTACCGGCAGCGCCTTGAGCACCACCAGCGATAGAGAGAACTGCACCCCCAGGCGCGCACCCCACAGCAGCCCTGCCACCAGGGCGATCACGCCGGCCGCGGCCCAGACCGTTGCCCAGATCCGCGGTAGCCGCAAGCCCACGGCAATCGCTGCGAACGTGTCGTCCGCCACGGCACGAAACGCCAGACCAATGCGCGTGTAGCGGAAGAAGACGGACAGCGCCGTCACCATGACGGCTGCAATGGCGGCGGCAAACAAGTCAAAGCTCGAGACGAGGATGCCACCGATCTGCAACGGCGCATCGGAGATGCCCAGGTTCAGCTCGTGCACCTGCGTGCCCCACACCAGTTGCGCCACGCCCTCGATCACATACGACAAGCCGAGCGTCGCCATGAACAGCGTGATGGGCGGCTGGTTGACCAGTGGCCGGAGCACCGCGCGCTCGATCCCGAGCCCCAGCAGCACCATCAACGTGAAGGTGAGCAGCAACGCGAGCGGGAACGGCACGCCGCGCTCGAGCAGGCTGACAAATGTGAGCGCGGCAAACAGCAGCTGCGCGCCCTGCGCGAAATTCAGCACGCCCGAGGTCTTGTAGATCAGCACAAAGCCAATCGCCACCAGCGAATACATCACGCCAGACAGCAGGCCGCCCACCAGCACCTCGGCAAAGAACGCCAGATCGAAGTCGCCCATCATTGCGTCTCCGCCGCGTTTGCCGTTGCGTGTGCCACGCCCAGGTAAGCATCGATGACGGCCGGGTCGTCGCGCACGGCCTGCGGCGTGCCGTCGGCGATCTTGCGGCCGTAGTCGAGCACCGCCACGCGATCGGACAGGCCCAGCACGAGACCGATGTCGTGTTCGATCAGCACGATGGTGGTGCCCCACTGGTCGCGCGCGGCGCGGATCAGGTCGGCCATCTGGACCTTCTCCGTCACGGTCATACCGGCGAGCGGCTCATCAAGCAGCAATAGGCGTGGCCGCGCGACGAGGGCACGCGCCAGTTCAACGCGCTTCTGCAGCCCATAGGGCAGCGTGCCCGCAAGTTGGTCCTGCACTTCTGTCAGGCCGACGAAGTGGATCACCTGTTCGGCACGCTCGCGCGCGTCGGCCAGCTCGCGGCGCGCGCGACCCAGCCCGATCAACTGCTCGACGAACACGGAACGGGTGTGCTGTACGCGGCCCAGTGCAATGTTGTCGCGCACGCTCAGGCCCTTGAACAACGCCAGGTTCTGGAACGTGCGGGCAATGCCAAGACCGGCCAATCGTGCTGGCGACACCTTGCGCATGGCGCGGCCATTGAGCCAGATGCCGCCGCGGTCCGGCTGGTACAGGCCGCTGATGATGTTGACCAGCGAGCTTTTACCTGCGCCGTTGGGGCCGATGATGGCGCGGATCTCCCCCGGCGCCACCGTGAGGTCGATGCCGCTGAGCGCCTGAATGCCGCCGAACGACAGGTCGATGTCGGTCAACCGCAGCACGGGTGCCGCAGCTTCGACGGCCTCGCCGGCAATGCTGCGTGCAGGCGATGGAGCATCGGCGCTGCGCGAATCGGCGTAGCGTGCAAGCGGCGGTAGCGGGGCAGCAAGTTCAGCAGACGTGTGAGACATGGTGGTCTCCGCAAAGCGACGGGCAACAGAACTCCCCCGCGCCCGTTCGACTGAGCGGGCGCGTATGGGAAACGCGGGTATCAGATCAGGCGGTCAGGCGGCGGACGTGGCGGCCTCGGCCTCGCGCGTGTCGGCGTTTGTGGCAGCGCTTGTGGCGGCGCGTTGGGCTTCCAGCTCGCGCACCAGCGGCAGCACCTTCCGTCCGAAGTATTCGACTTCTTCGATGAAATGCAGGAAGCCCGCCAGGATGAGATCCACGCCGATTGACTTCAGATGCACGATGCGCTCCGCAATCTGCTGCGGCGTGCCGATCAGGTTGGTCCGGAAACCGTCGTTGTATTGGACGAGATCTTCAAACGTGGATTTCGCCCAGTTGCCTTCGCCTTCGGGCGATGCCTTGCCGGCTTGCTTCACCGCATCGCCAAAAGCATGCACGGCTTCCACGTGCGCATGCTTGATGATGTCGTCCAGCACCGCCTTGGCTTCCTCTTCGGTATCGCGCGCGATGATGAAGGCGTTCACGCCAATGCGGACCGTGTGGCCGTTTTCGCGGGCCTTCGCCTGGATATCGTCGATCTGCGCCTTGATCCCTTCGGGCGTGTTGCCGTTGGTGAAGTACCAGTCCGACACGCTGGCCGCGTTGTCGCGTGCGGCACGCGAGCTGCCGCCCTGAAAGATCTCCGGGTGCGGTTTCTGCAGCGGCTTGGGGCTCAGCGTGTAGTCGTTGATGCGGTAGAAGTCGCCCTTGAAGGTGAACTTGTCCTGCGTCCAGATGCCTTTGAGCACGCGGATGAATTCGTTGGAGCGGCGATAGCGCTCGTCGTGTTCGAGCCAAGGCTCCCCGAGTGCCTGGAACTCGCCCTTGAACCAGCCGCTGACGACGTTGATGGCGATGCGGCCGTTGGAGATGTGGTCGATCGTGGCCAACTGCTTGGCCACCACCGCCGGATGCCAGGGGCCCGGCAGGATGGCGGCCAGCACCTTCAGCTTGGTAGTGGCGTGCAGGATCGCCTGGCTGAACGATACCGATTCATGCTGGTGCTCAGCGCCGTAGCCGGCGGTAAATCGGATCTGGCTGAGCGCATAGTCAAAGCCGGCTTTCTCGGCCGTCTGTGCCAGCTTCTGGTTGTACTCCAGGCTCCAGTCAGTGCGTTGCGGGATGGTGCTGACGACCAGGCCGCCGCTGACGTTCGGCACCCAGTAGGCAAACTTGATATTGGCGCTGGAAGAGGATTGGCTCATCGCGATGGTCCTTTGTCCTGTGTGGGATGGGAACGAACGAAGTGGGTGCTTCAAGCAGCTTGCGCCACGGGAGCGGTGCGAAGATCGTCGGCCGAAGACGCGCTCAATAGCGGCAATGCGCGCGCGACGGCCAGGGCGATCCGGTCGCGCAGTGCCTGACTGGTGATCTCATAGCCGCTGAAATCCTGCTCGGATGCATACACGCCCAGCGGCAATGTGCGCGCCTGGAAGAAGCTGAAAAGCGGGCGCAGCTGATGGTCAATCACCAGCGCGTGACGGTCGCTGCCACCCGTCGCAGCCAACAGGACCGGCACGTCGATGAGCGCTTCGTGGTGGACGAGGTCAAAAAGGTGCTTGAACAGACCGGTGTATGAGCCGCGATACACGGGGCTCCCGACAACGAGCACATCGGCCGACTCAATGGCGGCAAGTTCCGCCTGCACCCGGCCCGGCAGCTGGTCTCGATACGACGTGCCACCAATGGCTGGAGCCATCTCTTCGAGCGTGATCAGGTGGACATCGACGGGAAGGACCTCGGCGAGGGCGGCCAGCAGTTGCTCGACCAACACGAGTGTCCGCGAGGGGCGCTGCACGCTACCCGAGACGGCCACGACCTTGAACTTGCGACTCATTTGTGAGTACCTCTGCGCTTGCGCGATCGACGGAACGATATGAATGCATGAGCGCGGCCGGCTTTAAGCCATGTCCTGCGCTTGCAAATCATTCTGCGTCGCACCATGCGTAGCGGCATACGTAGAAATCGGAGCATCTATATTTCAATGCTCGCGTTTCACGCTAAGTCTCTGAGCTGTAAAGAGAATTGAATTCAGTCTTTGATGTTGGCGTGTTGTTGCCATTCCGCAATTGCGCATCGTCATATCGAAAGACGAATTCCGGATGCTTTCGAGCGCGCAATTTGCTGGAGCGTTGCTTCCAAAGCATCACGATCGACGTGCAGGTCGAAGTGATGATCTGATGATCGACAGCGTCACCCGCGAGCAGTGCACCCGGCTGCGCGCTCGAGGAGCAGGACGCTCGTATTCCACGCGAGCCGACTCCAAGCGGTTGAGGCGCGCAAGAAAATCGGCGCGCACGCTGGGCAACAAGTGGTAGCTGCGCAGTGCCGGTTCGGCCGGCAGCGTATCGACGATCTCCAGCCCCGCTTGCGGGCCATACGCCATGGCCACCGCCACGGCACGGTTCAGATCGACGACGGGCGAGGGCGTCGGGCTCCTTTTTGGAAGCCTTTGTGTGACTTCAAGTCGCCATTGCCTCGCCACGCGCGCATTCCGGTGCTTCGGCCGGCTCGCGGGACATCTCGCTCGTGCGATACGACTCACCCCATTCGCGCAGGCTGATCAGCACCGGCGCGAGCGACTCGCCAAGCGGAGTGAGCGCATATTCGACCTTGGGCGGCACCTGCGGATACACGTGCCGCGCGATGACGCCATCCGCCTCGAGTTCGCGCAATTGCAACGTCAGCATGCGCTGCGTGGCGTTCGGAATCAGGCGCGTCAGTTCCATGAAGCGCTTCTTTCCGGGCAACAGGTGGAACAGGATCACGGGCTTCCAGACGCCGCCGATCACGGAAAGCGTGACTTCGACGGCGCAACCGCTCTTGCCGTCCAGACGTTTCAGACGCATGGTTTTATACCTACAAAATTGATAGTACCTGTGAAAAATGTACGTTCTTGCGAAGCAGGAGGTACGCCGTGACAATGCCTGCAATGCGGTATCGCTGCAAGTTTTGCAGCGCTGCCCTTTCGCAACCTTCTCATTAAGGATGTCGTGCTCATGAAAGCCATTACCCTGCGCCAGCCTGCGGGCCTCGACAAACTTCATCTCGTCGACCTGCCCGACCCTGGCCAGCCGGGCGCCGGAGAAATCCGCGTGCGCGTGCATGCCAGCTCGCTGAACTTTCACGACCTGGGCGTTGTGACTGGCCGCATGCCGAGCGCCGACGGCCGTATCCCGATGTCCGACGGCGCCGGGGTGGTGGAGGCGATTGGCGAGGGCGTGGACGAGTTTTCCGTGGGGGATTCGGTTGTCTCGACGTTCTTCCCGACCTGGCTGGATGGCGGCCCGACACTCTCCGATTTTGCGACCGTACCCGGCGACGGCGTTGACGGCTATGCGCGCGAATACGTCGTTCGCCCGGCGCATTGGTTCACGCATGCGCCACGCGGCTACAGCCACGCCGAGGCGGCGACGCTGACGACGGCCGGGCTCACCGCATGGCGGGCGCTGGTGGTCGACGCGCGCCTGAAGGCGGGCGACACCGTGCTCGTGCTCGGCACGGGCGGCGTGTCGATCTTTGCGCTGCAATTTGCCAAGAGCATGGGCGCCACCGTGATCGCAACCTCGTCCTCCGACGAAAAACTCGCGCGGGCGCAGGCATTGGGCGCCGATTTCACGATCAACTACCGGCGTGATACCGACTGGGCGGCCAAGGTGCTGGAGTACACGAATGGCCGGGGCGTCGACAACGTGATCGAAGTGGGCGGGCCCGACACGCTCGCTCAATCCATCCAGGCATGCCGCACCGGCGGACATATCGCCCTGATCGGCGTACTCACCGGAATTGCCGGGCCGGTGCCGACCGTCGAGCTGATGCGACGGCACCAGACGCTGCAGGGCTTGATTGTCGGCAGCCGGCGCCACCAGCGCGACATGGTCCGCGCGATCGATGCAACTGGCATCAAGCCGGTGATCGATCGGACGTTCGCGCTGGAAGACATTGCCGATGCGTTTGCGCATCAGGCGGCGGGCAAGCATTTCGGCAAGCTCTGCCTGTCGATTTGAATTGCCTGGGCGGCGCGAAACACCATCGGGTGGGGCGCCGCCGCCCCGTATCTGCCGGCCGATGCACCGGCGTGGGCGCCGCGCTTAAACGGTGAAGTATTCGGGCCGCAGCCGGCGCGTGATTTCCAGCACCGGCAGTACGTGGTCCAGATGCTCGCGCATGGCGCGCACAGCCCGCTTCGGGTCGTTGGACGCGAGAGCGTCGATCACAGCGCGGTGCTCGGCCAGCACCTCGGTCATGCGACCCTCCAAGGGGAGGGTCAGCAGCCGGTAACGGTCGATCTGCGTTTTGACTTCCAGGATGATCTGCCAGACGCCGGGATAGCCCGACAGCTCGGCCAGCGTGGCGTGAAACGCTTCGTCGGTGCGGAAGAAACCGCGCCGGTTGCTCTCGCGCACGCATTGCGCCTGCCGCTCCAGCACGACGTTGAGCTTGTGGATGCCTTCGGGCGTCATGCGCTCTGCGGCCTTCTCGATGATGGCGACTTCCAGCGCGCCGCGCACCAGCATGGCTTCTTCCAGCGTGTTGAGCGGAATGCGCGAGACGAATGTCCCGACGCGCGCCTGCACGTCGATCAAGCCTTCTTCTGCCAAGCGCTGGACGGCCTCGTGCACGGGCGTGCGGCTGGTCCCGAATTCTTCTGCGAGGTCCTTCTCGACAATGCGCGTTCCGGGCAGCAACTCCATCTCGACGATCCGCTCGCGCAGACTGAGATACACGCGTCGAGAGGCGGTCATGGTGGCCTCGTCCTCAGGTGACGAGGGGAAAGGGCGCGAAGTCATACAGCTCGCAACGAGTTCAATTGGGAGAGGATGGGATTGCAACGGCGGTGCCTGGGATTGTCGATGCAGTCACAGGCCAAGGGCAGCGCGGGCATCATGATAGCGGCAAAGTCCGCGCGCTTGAACTGAGGCGAACCCGGCACAGCGTCGAAGCCGACACCGTGCCGGGCGCGTCAATCGGTCAGAACCGGTGAATCATGCCGACAGCCACCGCCAGCTGCGACCCCGTTGCCGAAGGTGCGCCGTTCTGGCCGTCGCCGATCGACGCCGTGGCATCGATGATGCTGCCGGTGGGCGAGATCGTCTTACCCTTTGCCTTCTGATACGCCTCCAGAACGTACAGGCCCGTGCGCTTCGAGAGGCTGTAGTACTGCGACAGGTTGAACTGGTGATACGTCGCTGCATCGGCAATGCCGTTGGCCTTGGTGGCGCGCGTATACGAATAGCCCGCAGCCAGGTCCAGCGTCGGCGTGGCCTTGTAGTGCAGCACTGCGCCGCCGGTATTGAAGATCGCCTGGCTGGCGAACTTGGAGTTCACGCCCGGGATGTACTGCACGTTGGTGTACGACACCGACACGTCCCATGCCGGCGAGAAGGTGTAAGAACCCAACACGGCAAAGCGCTGTTGCGCAGCCGCCAACTGGTAGCCCGCATTGATGGCGGACACGGCAGGTTCGCTGCCGCCGTTGGACAGCGATGAGTTCGCGCCCCATGCACCGCCGCCCACCGTCGAGTTGTTCACGCGCATGAAACCCGCGCCCACGCCGACCGGGCCATTGGCGTAGCGCGCAGCAAAGCTCCAGGTTGAGCCGTTGCCCGCGCTGCCCGGCGTTTCGCCCAGGCCGTACGAGCCGCTGAAGGTCACGCCGCCCAGCGTGGGCGAGGTGTAAACCACCGAGTTGTTGACGCGGTAGTTGGTGTCGAGGGAGTCGATATCGCCGGGGTGCGCGCCGTAGAAGCCGGTCAGCCAGGTGATCGGGCTGTAGGGGGCGAGGATCGAAAAATACGCCGTGTACTGACGGCCCAGCGTGACGGTGCCCAGGTCGCGGTTGGCCAGCCCCACGAAGGCCTGGCGGTTGAACATCAGCCCCGAGACCGATTGCGAGCCCGTGTCGCCGTTAAAGCCTTCTTCGAGCACGAACTGCGCGCTGTTGCCGCCGCCCAGCTCTTCGTTGCCCTTGAAGCCGAAGCGGCTGCCCGACCAGATGCCGCTGTTCTGCTTGACGACCGAGTGGCCGTTCGACGTCGAGCCGACCGAGGTCTGGTTGCTCTGATACCCGATCGACACGTCGATGTTGCCGTACAGCGTGACGCTGCTCTGTGCGTACGCCGATCCGGCCACGCCCCCCGTGAGCGCGATCGCTGCTGCGATTGCTAATTGGCGCTTCATGACGACTCCTTCCTTGATGTCGCAGCCGTGGCTGCATGTTGGTTATTCGTTGGGACGGCCTCAGAACACCGGGTGTCCGTTGATCACGCTCGGCAGCCAGGTCGAGAAGAACGGCATGTAGGTCACCACGTTGATGGCGGTGAAGATGGCGAGGTAGTAGGGCCACGCGATCTTGGTGGTCTCGCCGATCGAGACCTCGCCGATGGCGCAGCCGACAAACTGCACCGAGCCGATGGGCGGATGCACCAGCCCCAGCGAGCAGTTGAGCAGGAGCATGATCCCGAACTGCACGGGGCCGACGCCGCAATGCATGGCCATGGGCAGGAACAGGGGCGTGGTGATCAGGATGTGCGCCGCCATGTCGACGAACGTGCCCAGGAACACCTGCAGGATGTTGATGTAGAGCAGCATCAGCCACGGTGCGGCGCTGGTCTGCGTGAGCATCTGCTCGATGGCGTCCGGGATCTCGAGGTAGGCCATCTGAAAGCGCAGCATGTTCGATACGGCAATCAGCAACAGCACCACGCCCGTGGTCTTGGCGGCATGGGCCAGGGCGCGGCGGAACTTGGTCCACGTCATGGAGCGATAGACCAGCACCGTGAGGCATAGCGAATAGGCAACCGCGATGGCGGCGGCTTCAGTGGCGGTGGCAATGCCCATGGCCACGCACACCAGGATCAGCGCGATCACCATCAGGCCCGGTACCGCACCCACAAAGGCGCGTGCGACGGCAAGCCAGCCGGGGAAGGGCGGCAGCTCGGTCGAGCCGTCGGCCCGGCGCGGGAAACCGTAGCGCTTGGCTTGCCAGTAGGCGGCGATCAACACGAAGCCCATGACCCACAGTACCGGCAGCAGCCCGGAGAACAGCAGGTCACCAATCGACACGCCGCTCACCTGCTGCCCGTTGAGCGAGCCCACGATGCCCTGCGCCGCAAAGGCGTAGATGATCATGTTGGTGGAGGTCGGCATGAGCGCGCCGGCCAGCGAGGCATGCGTGGTCACGTTCACGGCGTAGGCTGCGCTGTAACCTTCGCGCTTCATCAGCGGAATCACCACGCCGCCCATGGCGGACGTGTCTGCGGTGGGCGAGCCCGAGACGCCGCCGAACAGCGTGCAGGCCACCACGTTTGCCATGCCCAGGCCACCGCGGAAGTGCCCCACCAGCGATTGCGCGAAGCGCAGGATGCGGTCTGCAATGCCGCCGTGCAGCATCAGCTCGCCCGACAGGATGAAGAACGGCACGGCCAGGAACGAGAATGCGTTCATGCCGGAGATCATCGACTGCATGGCGGTGGCCGCCGGCAGGCCTTCGTGCAGATACGTCAGCACGCATGACAGGCCGAGCGCGAACGAAACCGGTACGCCCAGCATGAGAAACGCCAGAAAACTGACGGAGAGAATGGCGAGGTCCATGGTGACTTAACGTGCGTCTTGCGCGAACAGCCCGATCAGGCGTTCGAGAGCGAACAGGGCGATGGCGACACTCGCCACGATGGGAATCCAATAACGAACCGCTTCCGGCAACCCGAGGATGGGGATGCGGTCTCCGAACGTGGTTTCGGCCATGTCGAAGCAGCCGATGAAGATCACCACGGCAAAGGCGATCAGGCACAGCTTCTGCAGCACGTGCGCGGCGCGCTTGCCGCCTGCGGGAAGTCGTTCAACAAAGGAATCCAGGCCGATATGGCCGCCTTCGCGCACTTTGAGCGCGGCCCCGAACATGGCGATGGCCACCACCATGAGCAGGGCGATGGGTTCAACAAAATCCGGCGCGTTGTTGAAGACGTAGCGCATCACCACGCCGTAGAAGACGAGCACCGTCAGCGTGGCCAGGCATAGCGCCGCCACGAGCGTGAGCACGAGCGCAAACGCATCGTTGATGCGTTTGAGTAAAGACATCGATTGCATGCTGAACCTGGAAGGGGAACGCGGTATCGGAGGTGGGCAGGCGGAGGCCGGTTCCTGCAACGACGTACATCGGCCGCCTGCCCGGCGCGGAGCCCACGGGATGGGCGCAGGCCCCGCGCTTGAGGGGAGGATGCAGGCTTACTTGGTCGCCACGATCGCGTTGACGATGTCCTTCATCTGCGGCGTGGTTTCGTACTTCGTCCAGAGGGGCTGCATGGCCTTGACGAAGGCGGCACGGTCTACCTGCGAAGCCGGCACGATGGTGGCGTTGCCCTTGGTCACGGTTGCCGTGGCGGCCTGCTCGCGTGCGGTCCACAGCTTGACGTAGTACGGCACGGAGTCGGCGGCAGCCTTACGGATGGCGGCTTGCTCCTGCGGCGTGAGCGTGTCCCAAATCTTTTTGGAGAAGACGAGCACTTCCGGCGTCATCGCATGCTGCGTTTCGGAGTAGATCTGCGCGACTTCAAAGTGCTTGGTTTCTTCATACGACGGGATGTTGTTTTCCGCCGCATCCACCAGGCCCGTCTTCAGGCCGGTGTAGACCTCGCTGAACGGCATGGGCGTGGGTGTGCCCCCCATGGCCTTGATCTCGTCCACCATCAGGTCCGACGGCTGCACCCGGATCTTCACGCCCTTCATGTCGGCTGGCGTATGGATGGCCTTTTTGGCGTAGATCGAGCGTGCACCGCTCTCGTAGAACGTCAGCGCGATGAAGCCCTTGGCGGCAAATGCATCCAGAATCTTCTGGCCGACCGGGCCGTACATCACCTTGCGGAAGTGCTCGATATCGCGGAACAGGAACGGCAACGAGGGGATGACCGACTCCGGGACGATCTCGTTGAAGGCAGCGCCGTTGGCACGCACCATGTCGATCGCACCGATGCGCACCTGGTCAATGGTGTCTTTCTCTGACCCCAGCGCGCTGTTGCCGAAGACCTTGACGGAATCCTTGCCGTCGGTGGCCTTCTTGATTTCCTCGCCCATGAACTTGACGGCCATGTTGGTCGGATACGTGTCGCCGTGCACGTCGGCGACACGGAAGGTGCGCGCCTGCGCTGCGCCGCTTGCGAAGGCGGACAGCAGCGCAGCGAACAGCAGGGACGTACGAGCGATTGCGGTAGAGCGTTTCATGGATGTGTTGGCTGCAAGTTCGAAGTGAAGAGGCGCTGGCCGGCGGAGCCAGCCGAGCGCAACGGATGCCGATCGCTCAGCGGGCGTCGGTCACGGTGGTGTTGAAGGTCTGTCCTGCGATCACCACGTTCTGCAGGGTGATGTCGTGCACGTTGTAGGCGTAGAGCGGCCCCGGCGTGGTGGCGCTTGCCGGGCCTGCTGCGGTGGGTGTGCCGAAGTTGCAGTTCGCGATCGTCACGCCGGTGATTGGCGGAATGGCGGGCACAGGCAACGGGCCGTTGTAGTCGAACGCCACGGGGCCCTGCGCAACGATGGCCTGGAAGCACGAGCCCGTCAGGCCGCCGGTGGTGACATTGCCTGCGGTCACGTTGGAGATGTTCACGTTCTGCACCAGGGCCGGCCGCGTGCGGATGGCGTCGGCAGCGGGCTGGTAATCGCAGTCGAACGTGATGATCCCGCCTTGGGATGCCGACGGGTTTGCCGCGCTGGGCGTCACCACACCCAGCGGCACCGTGCCGTTGATCGGGCTGCCTGCGAGCATCTTGCTGCCATAGCCGGCGCCCGTGAGATTGACGCCGTTGGGCAGGCTGACGTTGGTCACATAGAAGTTCTTCACGAACCCGCCGCGGTTCATGTTGGTCTTGATGCGGATGGCGATGTTCAGCGAGTTCGTTGCCCAGAACTGATTGAGCATCGCCAGATTGCGCGCATAGATGTTCTGCACCCCGCCGCCCATCTCGCTGCCCAGCGTGATGCCGCCGTGGCCGCTGTTCATCGTGCAGTTCTGGATGACGTGGTCTTGCGCGGGGCCGTAGCCGGTGTCGAGGTTCTTGCCCGACTTGATGGCGATGCAGTCGTCGCCCGTGTTGAACGTGACGTTTTCACACAGCACGTTGCTGCAGGCGTCCGGATCGAAGCCGTCGTTGTTCGGGCCGATGCTGTCGACCGTCACGCCACGGATCACCACGTTCGTGCAGTGCACCGGATGGTGTTGCCAGAAGGGCGTGTTGACCGTGCGGTAGTTTTCCATCAGCACGTTGGTGCAGCCAATGAACTCCACCATGCAGGGGCGCAGGTAATGCCCGAGCCCGAAGATGCGCTTCTCGACCGGAACGCCGGCTTCGGACAGCGCCGGCAGATAGTTCTGGTCCTGCTGCCACGGCGTCGCCGGATTGGTGAGCTGTGCGTACAGCGCGCTCGGAATGCCGGGCACAGCGGTCTGCAAGTCGACGTTGTTCGGGTTGCTGTAAGCCTGCGACGGCGTGCTCGAGCTTGCGCAACCATAGGCGCCGTTGGTGCCCTTGAAGGTCCACCAGCACGTGCTGGTGTTGCCCGTTCCGGCAAACGGCGTCATGGCTTGGCCGTTGAGCACCGAAGTCGCGCCTTCGCCCGTCAATGCGATGTTGCTGGCGTTGCGTGCGTAGATGGGCGAGCCGAAATTCAGGCAATCGTCGGCTTGCCAGCGGCTGTAGTAAAGCTTGCCGTTGGTGCCGCAGTCGATGGGGCCATCCTTGGCGTAATCGGCCGGATTGGCGCTGAAGTAGATCGTGCAGTTGGCGCTGAGGTGAAAGTTGACGTTGCTCTGCAGGACGATTGGCCCGGCGCAATACCACGTGCCCGAAGGCACCACCACGCGCCCGCCGCCTGCTGCGCTGCAAGCTGCAATGGCTGCCAGAAACGCAGGGCGCGAATCGAATGCACCGGGTGCCTGCGTTGCGCCAGCGCCTGAACTGACGGGCGACTTGGTCGGATCGGTGTAGGGGCTCGTCTGCGCGACAACGCTGCAGGGCTGCGCGCCATACGCCTCGACCTGGAAATCCACGGCCGGGAATGCGCTCGGCGCCACGCTCTTCAGCGAAGAAATGATGGCGGTGGCCAGCCCGTTCGGACCCCAGATCGGATCTGCCTGCACGGGGGCCGTGGGCGTGGTGGCAACCGGTGTTGCGGCGTCGTCGGAACCGCCGCCACAGGCGCTCACGAGCGCCCCGCCGACCACGGCACCGCCGTAGCTCAGAAAGGCGCGCCGGGATGGATTGTCCGGGGTGCGGGCATTGAAGGCCGGCCGCCGCCGGTGATGGAAGGGCGCTGTCATGGGTCTCCTCGTCGGTGTTTTTCTCTGACGTGTCGCCCAGGCCGGAAGCTGCTGAACCGGTGCACGCCTTTTGATATATCAGAAGTTATGGATTGATATATTAGAGGTCAAGGGTGGGTTTTCCCGATCCCCACCTCAGGAGTACGGGGCGGCAAGGGCTTCTTCAGCAGTCTTGTGGAGATGCGGATGGTCGGCGCGCCGCTCCGCGCAGCCAGTGGATAACAACAAAGCGCTACGGCTGTTGCGGTACGGCGCAAGGGTGGGGAACTCGGCAATGGGAAGCTATGCACAACGGGTTCACGCCGGAATCTCGACTCAATCCCGACTCATGCGCGACCCAAAAGCGCGTTTTGCGCTTCATTTCATTGACGATGTCAGCGGCACAGCGTTTCATGTCAACAAAGCAGCTCTTGCATGGAGACGCACGTGCCACACGAAGACAACGCGGCGCCAATGTACCGAAGCGGAACCGCCGCCCGCATGGCCAAGATGCCTGTATCCACCCTGCGTGTGTGGGAGCAGCGCTATGGAGTGATTTCGCCGGCCAAATCGGAGTCCGGCCAACGGTTGTATTCCAGCGAGGACGTCCGGCGCCTCGCGCTGCTGCGTGCACTCGTCAACCAGGGGCACGCAATTGGTGCAATTGCGCATGCGGACAGCACCGAACTCCAGCAGTTGCTGGAAGCTTCCGTGGCCGTGGAGGCGCCCGCGCCCGCGCCATCCACCGCGGCCATTTCGATGGCCGTCTGCGGCGCGCTGCTGGCCGAGCGCGTCCGGCGCAGAAAGAGCACGCTTGCGTCGCTGGGTATCGAGCCCGTCATCGAGTTGCCCGCGCTTGACGGCGAGGCACTCCTCGACCCACCGCCGCGCAGCGACGCGTTGGTCGTGGAAGCTGCCTCCCTGCATCCGGAAACGGCAGAAGCCGTGCTGGCTGCGGCACGCCGTTGCGGCGCCAGTGCCGTGGGCGTGATCTACAGCTTTGGCACGGTGCGTGCCACCGACATGCTGCGCGCGGCCGGCGTGCGGCTGTATCGAGAGCCCAACGCACAGGGCGAACTCGACCAGGTTCTGCAGGAGTTGGCGCAGCTTGTGCGCGTCGATGCCGTGTACGGAAAGCTCGAGCCGTTGCGGCGCAATGCGCGCAGGTTCACGGACCGCCAGCTGGAGATCTTCGCCAACGCATCGCAGACGCTTGCCTGCGAATGCCCACGGCATCTTGTCGGGCTGATCCGTCAGCTCGATGCATTCGAGCGGTTCAGCGATGGCTGTGCGGTGCGGTCGTCGCTCGATGAACAACTTCACCGTTATCTGGGCGATGTCGCCAACCGTGCGCGGTTGATGCTCGAAGATGCGATGGAATTCGCCATTCGGGCCGAGACGCTGCATCCACCTGCGAGTTAGCTGCGTATAGGTGGGTATGCGTCCCTCCCACCTCGCGCGGCAGCTCGCCTGAGGCGGCATGGGCGGTGAAAGCACCGCCGACTTTTCGGAGGCAACTTCAATGAAACTGACTTTGGATCCGCCCGGGTTTGCCGGTGCGGTTGGCGGCGTGCCGCTTTCTGTCCGGATTCGGGAGCGGCTGATGAGCGCCGGCCACCGCTTTCACGCTAACGACAACATCGCCGCTTACCTGCGCGACGGCGAACTGGATCTGCTCCAGGCAGAGGTGGAGGAGCGCCTGCAGGCGGTGCTGCGCGCACTCGTCATCGACGTGGAGCAAGACCACAACAGCCGGGAAACGGCGCGCCGCGTGGCCAAGATGTTCATACGCGAGGTGTTTGCCGGGCGCTATGTCGAAGCCCCCGAAGTGACGGCGTTTCCGAACGCGGAGCGGCTCAACGAGCTGATGGTGGTCGGGCCGTTGCGGGTGCGCAGCGCCTGCTCGCACCACCTGTGTCCGGTCATGGGACGCGCGTGGGTCGGTGTCATGCCGCGCCAGGACTCCCAGCTCATCGGGCTGTCCAAGTACGCCCGGCTGATCGACTGGGTCATGAGCCGTCCGCAGATCCAGGAAGAAGCCATCAAGCAGATTGCCGATTTGCTGGAAGACCGGATGGAGCCCGACGGCCTGGCTGTCGTGCTGGAGGCCGAACACTACTGCATGCACTGGCGCGGCACGAAAGACGACGAGTCGCGCATGGTGAGCAGCGTGATGCGCGGCGTGTTTCTGACCGACGCCAGCCTGCGGCGCGAGTTTCTTGCGCTGCTGCCCGGCCGCAACGGCGGATGAGCGCCCAGCCACCCCAAGAGGCATTGCCTTGAACATTCTTCAGTTTCCTGCAAAGCGTATCGCCGTGGTCGGCTCCGGTATCTCGGGGCTGGCGGCGGCGCATTTTCTTGCGAAGCGGCACGCCGTGACGCTGTTCGAGGCCGCCCCACGGCTTGGCGGGCATACCAATACAGTCGACATCGAAGAGGGCGGACAGATCTTCGGCGTCGATACCGGCTTTCTCGTGTTCAATTCGCGCACGTATCCGAACCTGATCGCGCTGTTTGACGAGCTTGGCGTGGCGCATTGCGAGAGCGACATGTCGTTCAGCGTGTCGGTCGACGGCGGGGCACTGGAATGGGCCGGTACCAGCCTCAGCACGGTCTTTGCGCAGCCGCGCAATCTGGTCTCGGCGCGGTTCCTGTCCATGCTGCGCGACATCCTGCGCTTCAACCGCCAGGCGCACACCAACCTGGCGGTGGCCCGAAGCGAGCGCCACAGCCTCGGCGCGCTGCTGGCTGCCGGCCGCTATGGCGAGCCGTTCTGCGCGCACTATCTGCTGCCGATGGCGGCCGCAATCTGGTCGACGCCGAGCCGCGAGATCCTGGCATTTCCAGCCGAAACGTTCCTTCGATTCTGTCTAAACCACGGCTTGCTGCAGGTCTTCAACCGGCCGCGTTGGCGTACCGTCAAAGGCGGCGCGCGCAGCTATGTGCAGGCGATTGCCAGCCGGCTGGCCGATGTGCGTGTCGGCACGCCGGTGCGAGGCATCCGCCGGGCAGAGACCCATGTCGATGTGCGCATGGATTCGGGAAGCGAGCGATACGACGCTGTGGTGCTCGCCACACACGCTCCGCAGACGCTGCATCTGCTCGACGATGCCACCGAAGACGAGCGCGCCGTGCTGGGCGCTTTCCGGTACCAGCCCAACACCGCATTCCTGCACCGGGATACCCGCTTGTTGCCGCGCCGACGGCGCGTGTGGTCGGCGTGGAACTATCTGGATGCGCCGCACACCGGCACCACGGCGGGCGCGCCGTGCGTCAGCTATCTGCTGAACCAGCTGCAACCGTTGCCGGTGTCGACGCCCGTGGTGGTCACGCTCAATCCATCCGCGCCGCCCGCGCCCGAGCTTGAGTATCGGCGCTTCGACTACGAGCATCCTGTGTTCGATCAATCGGCCATCGACGCGCAGGCTCGCCTGCCGGCATTGCAGGGCCGCAGTCGCACCTGGTTTGCAGGCGCCTGGACCGGCTACGGATTCCACGAAGATGGGCTGAAGTCCGCCCTGCGCGTCGTGGCGGATTTCGGCTGCGCTCCAGCCTGGGCACAGGTGGCGCCATGAACGGCGACGCGCAGCTTCTTGTCGGCCAGGTCATGCACCGCCGCCTGCGGCCGGTGGCCAATCGCTTTGTCTATCCGGTGTTTGCCGTGCGCGTGAAGCTTTCCGCGCTGGGGCGCCTGACCGGGACGTGGTTTGGCGTCGACTGCCTCCGGCCGCTGTCTTTGCGCACGCGAGACTACGGCCCGCGAGACGGCACGGACCTGCTTACCTGGATACGTGGCGTGCTGAGCAGCGCAGGTTTGCCTGCCGATGGCGAGGTCTGGCTGCAGACGTTTCCGCGTATTGCCGGCTGGATGTTCAACCCCGTCTCGTTCTGGTATTGCCACGACGCGGCAGGCACGCTGCGCGCCATATTGGCCGAGGTCAACAACACCTTTGGGCAGCACCATCAATACCTGCTGTGCGCGCAGGGCGGTGGAGCCATCGACCCGCATACCGTGCTGACGTGCCGCAAGCAGCTGCATGTATCGCCCTTCTGCAGGGTCGAGGGCGGCTATCGGTTCCGCTTTGCCGAGGGCGCTGCAACGGCGCTTGTGCGCATCGATTATCACGACCGAGACGGCGCCTTGCTGCATACCGCCATCGGCGGCCGGTTGCAGCCTTTCGATTCCGCTCACCTGCGGCGCGCGTTGCTGCGCCAGCCCTTGCTTGCTCTGCAGGTCATCGGCCGCATCCATTGGCAAGCCCTGCGCTTGTGGTTCAAGGGCGTGCCGTTCTTTGGCCGCGCCCCGCACGACAGATCTTCTCCGGAGAACTCCCGATGACAGTCTCGCGCTCCCTTGCCTGGGTGCCGCCCCATGTTCCTGCTGCCGGCCGGCTGTTTCTGGCCTTGGCCGGTCGGCTGCGGCACGGCTCTCTTCACCTTGTCACGCCTGATGGCGATGTGCAGATCGGCGATGCCGGTTCGCCGCTCGTGGCGGATCTGCGCATCACCGACTGGCGCGCCTGCGGGCGCATCCTGCGCAGCGGCGACGTGGGCTTTGCCGAGGCGTATCGCGACGGATGGATCGACTCGGGCAACCTCACCAACCTGCTGCGGCTGGCCATCGTCAATGCGGCCACGCTGGACCAGGCGATCTTCGGGAATGCGCTGGCGCGCTCCGTCCTGCGCCTGCGCCACCTGCTGCGCCGGAACAGCCGCCGCGGCAGCCGTCGCAATATCCATTTGCATTATGACCTGGGTAACGACTTCTATCGCCTGTGGCTGGACGAGGGCATGGCGTATTCGTCTGCCTGGTTCAACGGCAATCTGCGGCATGGGCTTGCTGAGGCGCAAGCCGCCAAGTATCGGCGCGCGTGCGACCTGCTGAGGGTGGAGCCCGGCATGGATGTGCTGGAAATCGGCTGCGGATGGGGCGGCCTGATGGAAATGGCCTGTGCGCGCGGTGCGCATGTGCACGGCATCACGCTCTCGGAAGAACAGCGCCGCTATACGGCCGAGCGCCTGGCCGGCGAGCCGCGGGCGCGCGTTGAGCTGCGTGACTATCGGGATCTGGATGGGGCGTACGACGCCATCGCCTCCATCGAGATGTTCGAGGCAGTGGGCGAGGCTTACTGGCCAAGCTACTTCCGGACGCTGGTGCGCTGCCTGCGGCATGGGGGCCGCGCGCTGGTGCAGAGCATCACCATCGACGAAGCGCATTT
Organism: Ralstonia sp. OTU4908; assembly: GCF_038440115.1. Taxonomy (NCBI): domain Bacteria; kingdom Pseudomonadati; phylum Pseudomonadota; class Betaproteobacteria; order Burkholderiales; family Burkholderiaceae; genus Ralstonia; species Ralstonia sp. OTU4908. Next base: position 65,358 of record NZ_JASATD010000011.1, read on the forward strand.
CGAGCGCTATCGCGCCGGCACCGATTTCATCCAGCAGTTCATCTTCCCGGGCGGCATGTTGCCCAGCCGTGAGCGCTTCATCAAGCTGGCGGAGCAGCACGGCTTGCGTGTGGTGGACCGCCTCGACTTCGGCCGCGATTACGCAGAGACACTGCGCCGCTGGAGCCAGCGCTTCGAAGCCCGGCTCGATGCCGTGCGCGCACTCGGATTCGATGATTCGTTCATCCGCATCTGGCGCCTGTACTTCGCTTACTGCGAGGCCGGCTTTGACGAGGGCCGGATCGGCGTGTCGCAGTTTCTGCTGGAGCGGGGGTGACCATGCCTGCGATCGGGGTCGCGCTCGTCGCGCTGGTATTCCTGGTGGCGGTGTTCAGTGCCGTGTGGGCGTGGCAGTTGCGCACCGAGAATGCCGGCATGGTCGATCCGGTCTGGGCATTCTCCCTGGGCGCAGTGGCATTGCTGTACGCCGGGTTGGGGACGGGTTCGTTGCCTGCACGCTTGCTGGTCGGTGCGGGTGGCGCGGTGTGGGGCGTGCGCCTGGGCTGGCACTTGTGGCAGCGCAATGCCGGCAAGCCGGAAGACGCGCGCTACCGCAAGTTGCGCCAGGAGTGGGGCGCAGCCGCACCCCGAAACATGTTCGGCTTCTTCCAGGTGCAGGCGGCGGTATCGATGTTTCTGTCGATCGCGTTTGCCGTGCCGAGCTACCGCCCCGATTCACCAGGCGCGGTTGCCGTGGCGATTGCGATTGCGCTGTGGCTGATTGCCGTGGCCGGCGAGGCACTGGCGGACCGGCAACTGCGCAGCTTTGCGGCGGACCCGGCCAACCGCGGCAAGACCTGCCGGGCGGGGCTGTGGCGCTATTCGCGGCATCCCAATTATTTCTTTGAATGCGTGCACTGGTTGGCCTACGTGCCCCTGGCGCTCGGCACGCCGTGGGCATGGTTGACGCTGTTGCCGCCGGTGGCCATGGCGTGGCTGCTCATCAAGGTCTCGGGCGTTCCCATGCTTGAAGCCCACATGCGCGCAACGCGAGACGACTACGCCGAATACGCCCGCACAACGAGCGTGCTGATCCCATGGCCGCCGCGCCACTGACGTTCACACGTACAGATTCCAAGGAGCTTTTCATGACTGCACTGTCCACGCCGACCCTACCGCCGCAGGTTGCGGCCGACGCCAGTGACGGCTGGCTCATCCAGTGCTGCGAGCGCGGATGGCTGCCGGATGGGCTCGTTCGAGCGGGCATGCGCGCCCTCATGCGCCAACGCCTGCGAGACGAGGGCCTGAACGACGGCGAACTGCGTTCGCGGCGCTTCAATGCGTTGCTGGACGAGCTGCATGGCAGCCCCATTGCCATTGAGACAGACGCGGCCAACACGCAGCACTATGAATTGCCGCCTGCGTTTTTCGAGGCGCATCTGGGGCCGCAGCTGAAATACTCCTGTGCCCTGTACCCGAACGGCAACGAAACGCTGGCCGAGGCCGAAGAGGCGATGTTTGCGTGCTACGCCGAGCGTGCCAGCCTGGCCGACGGTCAGTGCATTCTGGACCTGGGCTGCGGTTGGGGTTCGCTGTCGCTATGGATGGCCAAGCGCTATCCCAACGCGCGCATTGTGGCGTTGTCGAATTCGCGGGGCCAGCGCAGCTGGATCGAGGCCCGGGCAGCCGAGCGCGGCCTGACGAACCTGACCGTGCACACGGGAAACATCGTCGATTTCGACTTTGCAGAGATGCCCAAGGGCGGTCTCTTCGACCGGGTCGTGTCGATCGAGATGTTCGAGCACATGAAGAACTACGGCCTGTTGCTGGGCAAGATCGCGCGGTGGATGCGACCGGATGCGGTGCTGTTCGTGCACATCTTTGCGCATCGCACGCTGGCGTATCACTTCCAGGTGCAGGACGGCACCGACTGGATGTCGAAGTATTTCTTCACTGGCGGCACGATGCCATCGGAGGCGTTGCTGCTGGAGTTCCAGGACGACCTGCGCATGGCGCGGCACTGGTGGGTCAGCGGCATGCACTACGCGCGCACCGCCGACCATTGGCTAGCCAACCTCGACGCGGCCCGTGATCGTTTGATGCCGGTGTTCATCCAGACCTATGGCAAGCCCCAGGCGGCCGTGTGGTTTCAGCGGTGGCGCATGTTCTACCTGGCGGTGTCGACGTTGTTCGGCTATGCAGACGGCAACGAATGGGGCGTGGCGCATTACCGGTTCGTCAAGCGTTAGGGAGCGGAGCAGCAGTCAGGGCGGAATGCCGGTTCCGTCGCTGTGCTCGCCCATCCGGACCAGTAGCGGCATCCATATCGCCCAACCGATTGCCAGGGTGCCCAGCGTGGCAGCCATCGCCGAAATATGTGCCGCCCCAAGCGCTGCACCCGCACGAAACGAGAGCGGGCCGGCAACGGCCCCCAGCGCCAACGCCAGCCACCATCTGCCGCGCAGCCAACGAAAGAGGACATTCACTTGGATCGCGAACAGCACCCACAGCGCCAGCAGCCAGGGCGGTGCGAATCCGGCCCACAACGTGCCATGCGGATAGGCGATGAGGCCGGCGCGTATCAGGAGGGTTTCCCACGGTGCCGCCAGCACCACGACCCACACCACCAGCCGCAATTCCCGTTGCGGCTGGCGGGCTTGCTGCAAGTGAAGCGCGAGCAGTACGGCGACGAAGACGATGCCGATCCACGCGGCGTCGCGCGCGGCACTCAGCACGCAGACAAACCAGCCGGCCTGTCCGGCCACCGCATAGAGGAGAGCACGATGAGAACGCATCAAAGAGGCCTTCGTAGGGTCATCCTGTCAGGTTGGGCACGTTACGTGGCAGTGGTCGCGCTGGCGCTTGCCAGCGCCGCCTGCTCTGGCCCACCGCCAAATCCGAACCCGCGGGCGGCCGTGCCGCTGCACACGGTTTCTGTCGACCTGCCGCGCTACATGGGGCGCTGGTATGTCATCGCCAACATTCCTTACTTTGGAGAGCGGGGCAACGTCGGCAGCTATGCCGAGTGGTCGCTGCGGCCCGATGGCCGTATCGACGATGCGTACGTCTATCGGCCCGGCAGTTTCGACGCGCCGTTCAAACGCATGCAGTTCGTCGATTCGGTGGTGGACGGCAGTGGAGGCGGCGAATGGCGCGTGCGGCTGTTCTGGCCCATCTACGTGTCGCAGCTGACGCTCTATGTCGACCCAGAATACCGTGTGACTCTGCTCGGCTATCCGGACAAAAGCCTCGGCTGGGTGTTTTCGCGCGAGCCCAACATGAGCGATGCGGACTATCGCGCGGCATTGGGCCGTTTCGAAGCGATGGGTTACGACATTTCGCGTTTCCGGCGTGTACCGCAGTTCCCAAGCCAGATCGGGCAACCGGGCTTCCAGTCGCCGGGAGACGCCAACTAGCCGTGCTCGCATCAACGTGACTTGCCCAGAAGGTGACGACGCAAGGACGGAGCGCGCGTGCCGGGTGCCAGCCAGATATCGAAAAAGGCGCGCGCGAAGGCGGGATCGTTCACCTCGGTCGTCAATTGTCCGTTTGCGTAGAAGCGCGCGCCGCGGCCGGGCACATACACCCCGCACAAAGTGTCGCCCGGTTTGACATCGGGGAAGGCGGGCGTCATGGCGCGCTGCCATTGCGCGAGCGTGTCGTCGGGCGGTGCGGGGCTCTGGAGCCGCCGGATTTCGTCGATGGCGGTGTCGATGAGGCGGCTTCGCTCGATCGCTCGCCGGTACGTCACCTCCAGTGCAAAGGGCGCGTCATAGCTGGGCGGGAGTTCAGCACTCCACAACTGCGCATCGTATAGACAGAACCCCAGCAGGCACAGCGCTCCCTTGCCTGACAGCTGCGGCGCGGGCACGGTGTCGCGGCAGTCGGCCCAGGCGCCGACGCTCATGATGGAGGACAGAACAAGGACCAGGGCTCGGGCGGCGTGAACGCGTTTGGCAGGCATATTGCGGGGGCGTGCGTGTGGTCAAGCGTTGAACAAGCTGCTTAGCAAGTCTACTGACAGAGCCTCTGACGCGGAGACGCTGGTACGAAATTTTCTCGATGCAAATCGTGCTCACGGCTTACACCGTTCTGCAACAGGATTCGCCTGGTATGGGCGAATTTACTGACTCAAAGCGTGTTCATTGGTGGGAATTTGCCGCGGGTTGCGCCGCATTCCGTTGACGCGCTGCGTAGTGCAGCGTTTCATGTCGCCATGGGCGGCATTCATGTCGGGAGGATTTGAATGGCAGATGCGTTGACAACCGCGTTTCAACTTGCGAAGCATGGCCTGCGTGCAGTGCGCGCGCGCCTGCAATGGCTGTTGCCGCTGCTGGCGGGCGCGACGCTTCTGGCAGGCTGTGTGCCGACGAGCCCGCCCGAAGGCATCACTGCTGTCACGCCGTTTGATCTTCAACGGTATCAGGGGCGCTGGTACGAGCAGGCTCGGCTCGATCACTCGTTCGAGCGCGGCTTGACCGACGTGTCGGCCACGTACCAGCTCCAGCCCGACGGCAGTGTGCGTGTGGTCAATCGCGGCTTCGATCCTGCGAAAAGCGAGTGGCGCGAGGCGGTCGGCAAAGCGCTGTTCATTGGCAGCCACGATACCGGCTCGTTGAAGGTGTCGTTCTTCGGTCCGTTCTACGGCGGCTATCACGTGGCTGCGCTCGATCCGGGCTATCGCTGGGCGCTGGTTGTCGGGCCGGACCGCAGCTATTGCTGGGTGTTGACGCGGGACAAGCAACTCGACCCCGCGCAGCGCGAGGCGATCCTCGCGCGTGCACGCGCGCTGGGCATTGATACGAACGCGCTCATCTCGGTATCCCATGGGCGGCAGGATCCGTCTCAGTAGCGGCGAGGGCGTATGCACAAGACCGAAAGCGAGCACGCGGCGCAAGGCCGTGGCGCCATGTTCCACCGAACAATGACATGAACCACAGCGCCAAGATTCTTCGGCTGGTGCTGGGCGATCAGCTCAACCCGCAGCATTCATGGTTTGCGAACGCGGACGCGGACGTGGTCTACGTGCTGATGGAAGTGCGGCAAGAAACCGATTACGTCCTGCACCACGCGCAAAAGATCCTCGCCATCTTTGCAGCCATGCGCGACTTTGCACGCGGTCTTCGGGCGGCGGGTCACCGCGTGCGGTATGTGGCGATCGACGACGAAAGCAACCGCCAGTCCGTGACCGAGAATCTCGCCGCGCTCGCCCGGCACTACGGCGCCGAGCGCGTCGAATGGCAATCCCCCGACGAGTGGCGCCTGGATGAACAGTTGCGTCGTTGGGCCGAAGCGCAGTCGCTGTCGACGAGCGAAGTCGATACCGAACACTTCCTGACGGGCAGGCATGAGCTGGCTGCCATGTTTGAAGGCCGCAAGCAGTGGCTGATGGAGCGGTTTTATCGCGAGATGCGACGTCGTTTTGGCGTGCTGCTCGACGGCACGGGGGCGCCGGAAAGTGGGCAGTGGAATTTCGATCATGACAACCGCAAGCCTTGGCGCGGCTCGCCCCCCGAGCCCGCCGACGCGCGTCCTGTGCATGACCACCGGGCGTTGTGGGAGACCATTGAACGCAGCGGTGTGAAGTCGTTCGGCAACCCGCAGGCCGGGGCATTGCGGTGGCCCCTGAACCGCACCGAGGCGCTGGCCTGCCTGGACGCGTTTGTCGCGCAGGTGCTGCCTCACTTTGGCGATTTTGAAGACGCCATGAGCAGCGGTCACCAGCGGCTGTTCCACTCGCTGCTGTCCTTTTCCCTCAACGTGAAGATGCTGAATCCGCGCGAGGTGATCGATCGCGCCGAGGCAGCGTATCGGCATGGCAAGGCGCCATTGCCTGCCGTGGAGGGGTTTATCCGCCAGATTCTGGGCTGGCGCGAATATGTACGCGGCATCTACTGGGCGCAGATGCCCGGATACGCTTCGTGCAACGTGCTGAACCACGATGCGCCGCTGCCATCCTGGTTCTGGAGCGGAAAGACGCAGATGCGCTGCCTGCAACTCGCCATCGGCCAGTCGTTGCAAACCGCCCATGCGCATCACATTCAACGCCTCATGGTGATCGGCAACTTCGCATTGCTGGCGGGGCTCGCGCCCGACGAGGTGCACCGCTGGTACCTCGGCGTGTACATCGACGCATTCGAATGGGTGGAGCTGCCGAATACGGTGGGCATGAGCCAATGGGCAGACGGCGGCCGCATTGCCACCAAACCGTATGTCAGTAGCGCCGCTTATCTTTCCCGCATGAGCGATTACTGCAAGGGCTGCCATTACGACAGCAAGCAGCGTGTCGGTGAGCGCGCATGCCCTTACAACGCGCTGTACTGGGATTTCTTTGCGCGCCACAGTGAAGTGTTCGGCCGTAACCCGCGGCTGTCGATGGTGTATCGACAACTCGCCAAGATGGAAGCCGAGGAGCGCGACGCCCTGCGCAAGCGCGCCGAAGAAGTGCGCGCAAGGCTCGAGGCGTTATGACAGTGTTGAACCGCAATAAGGAGGTCGCCCCATCGTGCGCGTCTTGCTGACTGGAGGCACCGGATTGATCGGGCGGGCCCTGTGCCGCCACTGGCAGGCGCAGGGGCACGATCTGGTTGTCTGGAGCCGTACGCCTGAACGCGTCGCGCGGCTGTGTGCCGGTGCGCGCGGCATTGCAACGCTGCGAGAGCTGGACGGTGCTGCGCCATTGGATGCGGTCATCAATCTGGCGGGCGCGCCGATTGCCGATCGCCCGTGGAGTGCGCCGCGACGAAGAATTCTGTGGCGCAGCCGGGTCGATCTGACCCGTGAACTCGTGGACTGGCTCGGCCGTTGCAAGCAGCCCCCTCGCGTGCTTGTTTCCGGATCTGCCACCGGCTGGTATGGCGATCGGGGGCAGGAGCCCCTGGATGAAGACAGCCGCGCTGGCAAGGACGACTTTGGCAGTCAACTCTGCGTCGCGTGGGAGGAGGAAGCGCGCCGTGCCGAGGCGCTCGGCATGCGTGTCGTGTTACTGCGCACCGCGCCCGTGTTTGCAAGCGACGGCGGCATGTTGCCCAGACTGCGTCTGCCATTCAGCATGGGGCTTGGTGGTCGGCTCGGCAATGGGCGTCAATGGATGCCGTGGATTCATCTTGACGACGTGGTCGGTCTGATTGATTTCCTTTTGCACCACGCCGATTGCTGGGGCGCCTTCAATGCGTGCGCACCGGACCTCGTCAGAAACGCAGACTTTGCCAGCACGCTGGCGGCGACCCTGCGCAGGCCGATGTTCCTGTCGGTTCCTGCCTGGGTATTGCGAATGGCGCTGGGCCAAATGTCAGTGTTGCTGCTGGGCAGTCAGCGTCTGCAACCGCGGCGGGCCTTGGAGGCCGGCTATCGCTTTCGCTTTCCGAATCTGGACGAGGCGCTGGCGGGTCTGCTGGTGCAGGATAAGCATCCCGTTACTCGGTAACCCGCAGATTGATATTGGGCGGCGGGAACTACACCCGCCGCGTGGCCGGGAGCGACCGGTGCCCGAAGGCCCCGGCCGTGCTCGTCAGCCTTGCCGCTGGCTGCGTGACGTGACCGCCACCGTGGTGGGGGATTCCGCAAGCGGCACAAAGCGGCGCGTCGATCCATCCAGCGCGTCGATGCTGCCTCTCTCGATGTCGTACACCCAGCCATGCAGGTTCATGCGGCCTTGTTCGAGGGCGAGCGCAACCGACGGGTGCGTGCGCAGGTTGGCAAGCTGTGCGATCACGTTTTCACGAACGAGGCCGTCCAGCTTGGCTCGGGGCGAGTCGAACGTATGCGCTGCGTTGATGACCTTGGCGGCGTCTGAGTGGCGCAGCCAGTTGGCCACGGCCGGCAGGTGGTCAAGACAGGTGCAGCGCGAGATGGCGCCCATCGCACCGCAGTCGGAGTGGCCGCAGATCACGATGTCCTGCACGCCCAGCACCGCAACGGCATATTCGACTGTGGCCGAAACGCCGCCCGGCTCCGGGCCATACGATGGCACGATGTTGCCCGCGTTGCGGATGACAAACAGCTCACCGGGTTCGCGTTGTGTCAGCAGTTCAGGAACGACGCGGCTGTCCGAGCAGGTCACGAACAGCGCCTTGGGGTTCTGTGATGTCGCAAGTTGTTTGAAAAGCTCTACCCGTTGCGGATAGATGTCGCGCTGAAAGCGCAGGAAACCGTCAATGATGTCGCGCATGGCGTTTTTCCCGTTCAATGGTTGGATGCCGGCGCGGTCATCGGGACCAACGCACCGGCACAGCCGCTATTGTCGTCGATATCGAGCGGAAGAAAAACGGGTCCATACGGGTTGCAGGGCCATGAAGGTGATACGCCGATGGAGGCGGCGAGGTCGATGTATGACGTGTTCTTCTTACCTGGTCGTGCGATACGCCGGCACGGGCCGTCTCGGTCAGGGCGGTCTACCGCGTGGCACCGCCACATGCCGATGGATCATGCAGTTGGCCGATACATTCAGGGCAGCGCATCCAACCCCCGAAAACGCGCGTATACGAGCGAACGTCTTGCCTTGACCTGAAACTGTATGCGCTTCCACTTGATCCGTATCCCTTCGAGCATGGGCGGCACTGACCGCCATCTGCGCGTTCGCCCGGCCTCGGTGCCGCATGGAGGATGCCGATGCGTGGCGTGACCCGTCGAGCATGGATGGCAACCGCGTTGGCGAGCCTGGCAGGGTGTTCGGCCCTGGATGTTCTCAACGCCGTGTCGACGTCCGACGCAAGTGTGCCGGCGCTTGGCCTGCCCTACGGCGCACATCCGCGGCAAAGGCTGGACGTCTACCGGCCGGTTCGCCCGATGGAAGGGCCGCCCCGTGCGGTGGTCTTCTTCTACGGCGGATCGTGGCGAGAGGGCGACCGCAAGGATTACGCGTTCGTTGGCGAGGCGTTGGCCGCGGCGGGGGCAATCGCAATGGTTGCCGACTACAGGCTGTATCCCGAGGTGCGCTACCCGGACTTCCTGCTCGACTGTGCCGCCGCCACGGCCTTCGCGCGACGGTGGCTGGATCGGCAGGGCTATGCCGACGCACGCTTGTTCGTTGCCGGGCACAGCGCAGGCGCCTACAACGCCGCGATGCTGGCAACCGACAGCCGCTGGTTGGCGGTGCAGGGTTTGCGCATTGAAACGCTGTCGGGCTGGATCGGCATGGCTGGTCCTTACAACTTCCTGCCGATTCAAGCAGCCGACGTGCGGCCCGTGTTCAATCATCCGAATGAAACAGCGGACAGCCAGCCGTTCTTCCACGTGAGTCAGGACTGGTTGCCCCCGGCGTTGCTGCTCACCGGCGAACACGATGCATATGTGGATGTCCGGCGAAATACGCTATCGCTTGCCGAACGCCTGACCGCGTATCGGCACGCCGTGGAACTCAAGGTCTACCCTGGGCTGGACCACAAAACACTCGTGGCCGCACTGGCCCCGCCGTTGCAATTTCTCGGGCCTGTGCTCTCGGATGTGACGCGCTTTGTGGCCGACGCCTGAGCGCGATTCGGCGCAGCGCGTTGCCAAACCGTGAAACGTGTCTTCCACGCCGTAGCGGGGCGATTTGAGTCTGGAATGCGTTGGAAATTTATGCTCGGCCAGCGCGGTGGGTCGTTCATTGCGGGAGCCGGCGTTCTTATACTCAGACGGCGCGATCGAGCCGCGCTGCAAGCCGCCGAAGATCCATGAGCTACACCGTTGTCTGGTTCAAGCGCGACCTGCGGGTGCACGACCATGCTCCGCTTGTCCACGCTGCCCGCCAGGGAAAAGTCTTGTGTTTGTACGTCATCGAGCCAAGCCTGTGGGCGCAGCCGGACGCCGCATCCCAGCACTATCTCTTTATCCAGGAATGCCTGCATGATCTTGCGGAGCAACTGCGTGCATGCGGCGCACGGTTGCAAGTGGCCGTGGGCGAAGTGACGGAGGTACTCGGGCGGCTGCATGCGGCAGCGCCGTTCAGTCTCCTGGTGTCTCATGAGGAAACCGGTAACGGTCATACGTTCGCGCGCGACAAGGCCGTTGCTGGCTGGTGCCGCCATCACGCCGTGACCTGGCGCGAGTGGCCCCAGCACGGCGTGGTGCGGCGCTTGCCGACGCGAGACGTCTGGCACGACCGCTGGGCGGAGCATATGTACGCGCCCTGCATGCCTGCGCCCGGGGTGGGCGCCCTTAGCGATGTCATGCTGCCATGGCCGGCGATGGACTGGCCTGGGTGCGAGGCCCTCGGCTTGGATACACATGCCCCCCCTCGCCGCCAGCGCGGTGGACGCGCGCGCGGCAGCGAAGTGCTGCGCGATTTCCTGTTCGAGCGAAGCCGGAACTATCGGGGCGGCATCTCTTCGCCTTTGACGGCGCCGAGCGCCTGCTCACGTCTGTCTCCTTACCTGGCATACGGATGCCTCGGCATGCGCGAAGTGGTACAGGCCACCGAGCAACGCGTGCTCCAGCTCAGGGCCAGCACAGACGAGGATGCGGTGTGGCAGCGTAAGGGGCTGGCTGCGTTTGTCAGCCGCCTGCATTGGCATTGCCACTTCATCCAGAAGCTGGAATCCGAACCCGCCATCGAGTTCCGCAATCTGCACCGCGGCTACGACGGCCTGCGTGAATCGGGATGGAACGCCGATCACTTTGCCGCCCTGGTCGCCGGGCGCACCGGCTGGCCGATGGTGGACGCCTGTGTTGCCATGCTGAGAGAGACCGGATGGATCAACTTTCGCATGCGGGCCATGCTTGTTTCCGTGGCTTCCTACCCGCTATGGCTGCATTGGCGGCCGGTGGGCGTTTGGCTGGCCCGGCAGTTCGTCGATTACGAGCCGGGAATTCACTGGAGCCAGATGCAGATGCAAGCCGGCACCACCGGCATTAACACCACGCGTGTCTACAACCCGATCAAGCAGGCGCAGGACCAGGACCCGCATGGCCGGTTTGTCAGGCGCTGGCTGCCGGCCCTGCGCCGCGTGCCCGATGCTTGGCTCTTGCAGCCTTGGCGCATGCCGCCCGATGTGCAGGCGCGCTGCGGAGTGCGGGTGGGCGAAGACATCCCCGTGCCGCTGGTCGACCTTGAGGCAGCAACGCGGCAGGCCAAGATGCGCGTCCATGCGTTGCGTGCGCGGCCGGAAGTTCACGCCGCCAATCACGCCATCGTGAAGAAACACGCTTCGCGTATGCGCCGTGATCGCGTCGACAACCCGCGCGGCAGTGGGGCCACGTCTTCCCAGCTTAGTCTCGACTTTTGATTCCGCCGATGCATAAGAAGCCGAACCTGCCGAACAAGCAATGTGCGCACTGCGGCCTGCCATTCACCTGGCGAAAAAAGTGGGCACGGGATTGGGATGCGGTGAAGTACTGCTCGGAGCGTTGTCGCAGACAAGGCAGGCAGCCCAGGGCACAGCATGGAGAACCGCGTTGAACACCGTGCTGTTCTGGTTCCGCAGCGACCTGCGATTGCATGACCAGCCGGCTCTGCGTGCCGCATGCGAGACCGGAGCCTCGCACCTCGTCCCGGTGTACTGCCATGCCGACTATGAAGCACAGACGCCTTGGGGCTTTGCGCGCGTAGGTGTGCACCGCCGGGCCGTGCTTGCGGCGGCGCTTCGGGATTTGGCCCGCCAGTTGGCCGATCTCGGCACCCGGTTGGTGGAATGCTATGGCCCGCCGGGGAAGGTCTTGCCCGCAGTGGCGCGCGCCGTGGGCGCCTCGACGGTCGTCTGCGAAGACATCGCCGCGCCGTACGAGCAAGCCGAAGTGGCCGAACTGCGAAGCGCGGGGCTGCAGGTGCAGACGGTCTGGCAGAGCAGCCTGATCGATCCGCTGTGTCTGCCTTGGCCTGTTCAATCGCTGCCGGCGGTCTTCACAACATTCAGGCAAGCGCTCGAACGGGCGCGGATTGCACCGTCGACGCCGCTGTCACCGCCCAACCGCCTTCCGCCATGGCCGGCGGGTGTGATCATTCCACCGGGCCTGCGCGCGCCGGCCTACGTTGCAAACCAGACGCTGTCGACAGATTCGCGCGCGTCGTTCCCGTATGGCACACCGGAGTTTGATGGTGGCGAGACGGCGGGCCTTCGGCACCTGGCCCAATACCTGGAGCGCCAGTTGCCTCACACGTACAAGCGCACGCGCAACGCCTTGGCCGGTGTGGACTTCTCGAGCAAATGGTCGCCGTGGCTGGCCACCGGTGCGTTGTCGCCCCGACGCGTGATGGCGGAACTGCAGCAGTTCGAGCAGTCGCATGGACAGAGCGACGGGAGCTACTGGCTATGGTTCGAGCTGCTGTGGCGAGACTATTTCCGCTTTCTGCATCTTCAGCATGGCGCTCGGCTGTACCGCGCACGCGGTCTCGCAAATGAGGTACGGCACGCGGAGCGCCCAGATGTGCAGGGCTTCGAGCGCTGGCGTCGTGCATCGACCGGCGAGCCGCTCGTCGATGCCGCGATGCGCGAGCTGGAGACCACCGGCTACCTCAGCAACAGGCTCAGACAGGTGGTCGCGAGCTACCTCGTGCATGAGCTGGGAGGCGACTGGCGTGCCGGTGCCGCGTGGTTCGAATCCCAACTCGTCGACTACGACGTTTACAGCAATCAGGGCAATTGGCTGTATATCGCGGGGCGCGGCACGGACCCACGTGGCGGCCGGCGATTCAACGTCCGGAAACAGGCCGCTGAGTACGATCCCGATGGGTCTTATCTCCGTCTATGGGCGGCGTGACAGTGCATGGCCAGCAATGCCCCGGAGCGCAAGCGCCGGCTGTGAACGGCGGCCGCGGAAATGAGCTTCGAATCACACATGCGGCCCACCGGCTAAAGACTGCGCATGTCGCGTCGATTACTCATGACGATGCCCCGAGCTAGCGCGACATGACTGAAGCAGTACAACTGGAAGGTGGACGGCCCTCACGCACCGAGATTCTCGCAGCCACGCTGATCAGCGCCATGATTGTTGCCGTGGCTGCGATCGCCTTCCGCCACGCCCAGCGCACCTTGCCAGAGGTCAAGCCGTTTCTGCCCATGTTCCTGACGGTGGTCGTCCTGTCTGAAGGGCTGACCGGCTATCTGTTATTTCAGCGTGCCCGCCTTGCCCGAACGCCTTTTTATGGGGCGCTTGCAGGCGCCTACTTTTTTGCGGCGGCGATTGCCATTGCGCAATTGCCCACATTTCCGGGCGTATTCAGTGCCGACGGCCTGCTCGGAGCCGGCCCTCAATCCGCCGTGTGGCTATGGACCTTCTGGCATTCGGGCTATCCGGTGTTGTTGCTGCTCGCGGCGCTTGGCCGGTATTGCCATGAACGCAGTCGCTCAAGCCCTCAGCTCACGCAAGTGTTGCGAGCATTGCCGTGGTTGGGACCAATTTCAGCAGCGGCCGTAGTGCCGATCTGTATCTGGGGCACCGAGTATTTACCGGCGCTCATCCAGGGTGGGACATATGTCAACCTCGTTCGAATCCTGGGTGTTCCCGTGATCGGATCGAACGTCATTGCGCTTGCTGGCTATCTGGCGCTGACCAGACTCCGGCGCTCGGTGGATGTCTGGGTCACCGTGGCGCTCGCTGTCGGCTTGGCCGACTCGTTATTGACCCTGCATGGGGGCGCTCGTTATACGCTGGGATGGTACGCGGCACGGCTGCTCAGTGTGGTGTCCTCGGCGGTTGTACTGTCGATGCTGATTGCGGATATCACAAGGCTATATCGGGCGCTGATGGCTGCGAATCACAGGCTTGAGCGGCAGTCGTTGCTGGACGGTCTGACGCAGGTCGGCAATCGTCAAGCATTCGACAGATGCTGGGCGGCCGAATCGAAACGCGCGCGGCGTACGGGGCAACCGCTGTCGGTGCTCATGGTCGACATCGACCATTTCAAGCAGATCAACGACACATACGGGCATGGCAGGGGCGACGCATGTCTTGTCGAAGTTGCCAACATCCTCTCGCGCGTTGCGGGTAAGCGCCCGACCGACTTGGTGGCGCGCTATGGCGGCGAAGAGTTTGTTGTCCTGTTGGCAGACACTGAGCGTTCACGCGCCAAGGTCATCGCCGAGCAGGTGCGTCGCGCGGTCGAACAGGCCGCCCTGCCTGCGCCCTCCGTTCGCGGTGTCGTGACCGTCAGCATCGGCGTGGCTGCCTACGCCCCGTCCGCAGATCACGCGCCGGTCGCAGACGCGACATCTGAAGCACTGATGCAAGCCGATATGGCCCTCTACGACGCAAAACGCGCGGGCAGGAATGCGGTGATGGTGCGCTAGCGCGGTCTCGCGGCAGGGCCACCCATTCGGGACTTTCCCCACAACATGCTTGGCGCGCCCTGACGCGAATCGGTCCTGCGTGGAGTGCGATGCATAACCGGCGTCTCGGCTCGCGGCATCAGCGATTGCACGGCGCGTGATCCGCAAAAATAAAGTCTGTCGGGAAGGGGTGTTCTAACTCATTGGTTTATGAAGAATCGTGGTGCCTAAGAAAAGGGCGGCAAGTCTGTCGAGGCCAGGCGGGACAAGCCTTTATCAGCCCGCATAGGCCCCTCGTCGCAGTCGGCGAGCGGAGAGCGGCCTTCATCTCATCCACCTTCTGGCCACACACGCCTCGGGAAGCAGTCGCCTCTTTTTTGGCTTCATGCGTCATAATTGACATTAGTATCAGATATGATTAAATTACGCATGCTCGCGATGGAACCGGGGTCGAGAACGAAGGCTGCTATGGAGTTGAGCGCGTTCAATAGCGCATGGGTTTTAGCTGCCGCGTCAACGTGCGCCGTATCCGCGAGCCTTGTTCGAGGTGCATATGGATCATTTCGAGAGCTTGCGGCTCTTTCGTACGATCGTTGAGGTCAGAAACTTCAGACGGGCGGGGCAGATGCTTGGGGTATCGCCGGCCGTCGTTTCAAGAGCGATCGCTTCCCTGGAAGAGCGGCTTGGGGCGCGCCTGTTCCACCGCTCGACAAAGCAGTTCTCGCTGACGGACGCAGCGCACAGGTTTTATGACGGATGTTGCCGTGTGCTCGACGATCTGGACTGCCTTGAATCTGATGCACGCAGCCAAGGCCATCTCCCTGTGGGCGTGCTGCGGCTGGTCGCCCATACGTCGGCAACGTCTGCGTGGCTGGCCCCACTGGTCTCGTCCTTCAAGCGGATGCACCCAAACCTCATGGTGGATGTGACGTTGGCGGAGGGCGTTGTCGACCTTGCGACCGAGGGCTATGACATCGGCTTGGTATTGCCCTTCATGCTGGCAACCGATTTGGCCGTGACGCGCATGCTGCAGCGCTTGCCTTTGGCAATCGTCGCTGCACCCAACTACTTGGAATCGCATGTGCGCCCGTCTCACCCGGTCGATCTGTCTGATCACGTCTTCGTCACCGTACCGCCTTCCGTGCATAAGCCCATCGTGACGTTCCGCGCGGAGGGCGCGCCGCTCGTGGTTCCACTACGGTACGAAATCACCTCGAACAACGCGGCATTCAACCGTGAAGTCGTACTCGCCGGACTCGGCATGGGGCTGTTGCCATTGGCGCTGGTTGAAGACGATCTGCGAGAAGGGCGCCTCGTCCGATTGCTTGGCGATCATGAAATCCTGGATACGGCAGCGGAGGTGCGCCTCGCTTACATGAGCCGAACGATGGTTCCCGCCAGAGTCAGGGCATTTATTGACCATGCCGTCGCGTACTTCGAGGAGAAATGAGTTGCGGGTTCCGTCTTCTCGGGTGAGCGCCGCTTCCCGTTGCGAACGGTGCAACGTCCATCCCCAGGGTAGCGCGCGCCTATCGAGAACACTGGTGTCCGCTCTGATACGCCGCCAGGCCTGGCTGTGGGGCCTTGTCGCGCTCGCAATCGGTGTCCTCATGTGGGCACTGCGGCCGGTGTTGACCCCGTTCCTGCTGGGCGCGCTGATCGCCTACATGTTGCAGCCGGGGGTGGAGTGGCTGGCGCGTCGGGGGTTGCCCCGCTGGATCGCCGCGTTGGCGATGATCCTGTGCTTTGCCGCGATGGCGGCGCTGCTCGTCACGCTGATGTTCGCCGTCGTCCAGACCGAAGGTCCGCAACTCCAGGCGAAAATTCCTGCGCTGCTTGCCACGCTGAATGCCTGGTTGCGGCCGAAGCTGGCTGTTTTCGGGCTTGGCGTCGACCTGGATCTGCCACATTTGCGCGATCTGCTGGCCGGACCGCGCTATGGTGGTGAAGGCAACTCCGCCATTGCAATCTGGCAATACCTGCGCACAAGCGGCAACGCGATGTTGACCGTCGTGGGCAACGTGGTGCTGGTTCCGCTGGTGCTGTTCTATCTGCTTTACGACCGCCACCAGATGTTTCGACGTATGGAAAGCCTTGTCCCCCGTCGGTGGCTTGCCAAGACGCAGGCGTTCGTCATCGACATTGATCGGATGCTGTCGCAATACCTGCGCGGGCAGCTTTTGGTGATGGTCGTGTTGGCCGCGTTTTACCCCATCGCCTTGACGCTGGCCGGCTTCGAGATTGCCTTGCCGTTGGGGTGTTTACTGGCTTGGCGGTGTTCATTCCCTATGTCGGATTTGCCGCTGGCCTTGCGCTTGCCGTGTTGGCCGCCGTGCTTCAGTTTGGCGATCTTTACGGTATCGGCGCCGTTGCTGTGGTGTATGGCCTGGGCCAGATCCTAGAAAACGTCTTCCTCACGCCGCGATTGATTGGCGAGCGCATTGGCTTGCACCCGTTGGCCGTGATCTTTGCGTTGCTGGCGTTCGGTCACCTGTTCGGATTCTTTGGCGTGCTGCTGGCTTTGCCTGCCAGCGCCGTTCTTGCAGCCGCGCTACGGGAATTGCGCCACCGCTATCTGGCGAGCGAGCTCTATCACGCCTGATCGATGCGCGCCCTCGCCAGACAGCGCGAGGGCTCACATGGCGGCTGCCGCGTTACCGTCCCTGACTTCCGGTAGCGGCAGTTGCGCGATTCTTTCCGCTTCAGCACGCTTGACGCCCAGTGCCTGGAGTACGAAGACGGCCGCACGTTCGGCCAAATGCTCGACGCGAACCGCAGCCGTCTGACGGCTGCGCCCGGGAACCGCCGGTGCCGCCGTAAAGTGCAGCTCGGCCGCAACACCGGCGAGCACTGTCCCAATCACTGAAAGCACGCTGGTCAGCGGATCGGCCACCACAAAGCGCTTGGCGGCAAGCCCGCGCTTGCTGTCGCGTAGCAGGCGCAAGCCCAGGCCGCGCGTCAGGGCGCGTGTAGACACGCCTTCGCGCATCAGCAGCCGGCCCCAGGCCGGTTCGCGCTGCGCCCGCAGCAACGTGTGACGGACCGCGATAGCGATGACCTCGGCCGGATCGGTCAGGCCATGCGCAATGGTATCCAGCTTGTCAGCAAAGTCCTCAAACGCCCAGTCGATCACGGCGGCAAAGAGCCCTTCCTTCGATTCGAAGTGGTTGTAGAACGAGCCGAAGCCCACATCGGCGGCTTCGGTGATCTCGTTGATGGCGACGCGCTCAATGTTCTTTTCAGACAGCAGCAACAGCGCCGCGTGAAGCAGACGTGCCCGTGTTTCCTGTTTGCGCCGGGTGCCGCGCCGCTCGCGGCAGCCTTCTGCCACGCGATTCGTGAGGTTCCGCATAGGGGTCTGGAATGGTGTTCTCCTCGAGGATGATAGTGTCTTGCGTCATAGTTGACAATAATATCAGTTATGAGTTTAATGTCGAAATGTAGGGTCGATCAGGGTGATGCGCCCTGAGTTAGGACGCGGTGATGGGGCAAGCCCCCGGCGAAAAAGGCCAGAGAGCCGTACGCCGTTGCTTGCCGGCTGAGTGCAGCCATTCGCCGAGAAGTGGTTCCTGAACGCCGTGGAGACAGGCGACTCGCGTACCCGACATCCGAGTTCCGTGACGCGTAGCCCGAGAGCCGACCGCGCAGAAGAAGCGCGGCTGCGGGATGTGCGTTACCCATTGTTCGTTAGGCCATCACTTGCTTGGAAACATCGTGAAACATCCTGGTCGTCATGCGCAAACGACAGCGCGCCCCCACCTGTCCGTCGTCGGGCGTTCCAAACGTGCGCCCCTTGTCATTGCCGCCTGCTGCGCTGTACTGCTCGCGGGCTGCCACCACAGCGAAACCCTGGTCAGCGCGCCCAAACCGGTCGTTGCGCTGACGCTGCACCCGGACGGCAACGCCGTTGCCAACACCCTGCCGGGGCAGGTGCAGGCGCGGTACTCCACGCCGCTGTCGTTCCGTGTTGCCGGCAAAGTGGTCGAGCGCCGCGTGCGCATCGGCGATACCGTCAAGCAAGGTCAGGTGCTGGCGATGCTCGACCAGGCTGATCTGCGCAACGACCTCGCCAACGCACGGGCGCAACTGGAAGCTGCCGAACATCGGCTCGTCTTCGCCAAGCAACAGCTTGACCGCGACCGTGCGCAGTCGCAGGCGAACCTGATTGCGCCGGCGCAGATGGAGCAGACGCAGGACGCCTACGCATCCGCGCTTGCGCAACGCGATTCCGCGCGGGCACAGGCCGCACTCGTTGGCGATCGCCTGCGCTACGCGACGCTCGTGGCCGACCACGATGGCGTCATCACCTCGGAAGATGCGGACACCGGCCAGAACGTCCAGGCGGGCCAATCGATCTATCACCTCGATTGGACGGGTGACGTCGACATCGTTTGCGATGCGCCCGAGAGCGCGTTGTCTTCACTGACCGTGGGAAGCACGGCTCGCGTAAGCCTCCCGGCTGCGCCCTCGCAAGTTTTTGAGGCACGCGTGCGCGAGGTATCGCCCACGGCCGATCCGCAAAGCCGCACGTGGCGCGTCAAGCTGTCGCTCGTGGCGCCAAACGCGGCGGTGCGCATGGGCATGACCGCCAATATCGCCTTCGATGCGAAGAGCGACGCGGGAGCCGCGCGCCCGTTCAAGCTGCCCGTCACCGCACTGTTTCACCGCGGCGAAGAGCCTGCGGTCTGGGTGGTGCGCGCGAACACGGATACCTTGGAATTGCGCCCCGTCACCATCGCGCGTTACGACGAGCGCAGCGTGCTGGTCGCTTCCGGTTTGCGCGACGGCGATCGCGTAGTGATGCAGGGCGTGCATGCCGTCAATGCCGGTCAGCACGTGCAAGTGGTCGCCCCGCTGCACCCTGAGGACTTTGCATCATGAGCGCCGAAGATCGCGAAACCGTGCGAGGCACGGCCCCGGTTACGGCGTCTGCATCTCAGGCGGACGAGGGCGGCTTCAACCTGTCGGCCTGGGCACTACGCCACCAGCAGCTGGTGATCTTCCTGATCGGCCTGGCGACGCTTTTTGGCGTGATCGGTTACACGCATCTTGCTCAGTCTGAGGATCCGCCGTTCACCTTCCGGACAATGGTGATCCAGACATACTGGCCGGGTGCAACTGCGCGCCAAGTCCAGGAGCAAATTACCGACCGCATCGGGCGCCAGCTTCAGGCTGCACCGTATGTCGACAACATCAAGAGCTATTCGCGCCCCGGCGAGTCGATGATCTTCTTCGCCATGAAGGACGCCGCCCCAGTCAAGGACGTGCCGGAGACCTGGTATCAGGTGCGAAAGAAAGTGGGCGACATCCGTGCAACGTTGCCCAAGGGCACGGTCGGGCCGTTCTTCAACGATGAGTTCGGTGATGTCTACACCAACATCTATGCGCTCGAAGGCGACGGCTTCTCGCCGGCACAACTGCACGACTATGCAGACAAGCTGCGCACCGTCCTGCTGCGCGTGCCGGGCGTCGCCAAGGTGGACTACTTCGGTGATCCGGCCGAGCACGTCTTCATCGAAATCTCCAACGCGCAACTGACCCGGCTCGCCATCACGCCGCAGCAGATCGCACAGGCCATCGACGCGCAGAACACCGTGGCACCGGTCGGCACGATCACGACCGCCGATGACCGCGTGTTCGTACGACCGACCGGCGCGTTCAAGGATGTGCAGGCGCTGTCCGACATGTTGATCACCGTGAACAAGCGGACCTTCCGGCTGGGCGATATCGCCAAGATCACCCGCGGCTATGACGACCCGCCCGTGACGCAGATGCGCACCAACGGCCGTGCAGTGCTTGGCATTGGCGTGACGATGCAGAAGGGCGGCGATGTGATCGACCTCGGCAAGGCGCTCGACGCCACGGCGGTCGAACTTCAGGCGACGCTGCCTGCTGGGCTGAAGCTGTCTCCGGTTTCCAGCATGCCGCATGCCGTCAAGCACTCCGTCGACGAATTCGTGCGCTCGGTTGGTGAAGCCGTGGCGATTGTGCTGGTGGTGAGCCTGGTATCGCTGGGCTTGCGTACGGGCATGGTGGTGGTGATTTCCATCCCGATCGTGCTGGCAGTGACCGCACTTTGCATGCACGTCTTCGGCATCGGGCTGGACAAGGTGTCACTGGGCACACTCGTGCTTGCACTCGGCTTGCTTGTTGATGACGCGATCATTGCCGTCGAGATGATGGCCGTGAAGCTCGAGCAAGGGTGGAGCCGTCTGCGCGCCGCCGCCTTTGCCTACTCGAGCACGGCATTCCCGATGTTGACCGGCACGCTGGTGACGGTGTCCGGCTTCCTCCCGATCGCGCTGGCCAAGTCGAGCACGGGCGAGTACACGCGCTCGATCTTCGAGGTGTCGGCCATCTCGCTGATCGTTTCGTGGTTCGCTGCCGTGGTCCTGGTACCGCTGCTGGGCTATCACATGCTGCCCGAGCACAAGAACGGCGCTTCTGAACATGGCCATGACCACGATATCTACAACACCGGCTTTTATCAGCGCCTGTCGGGGTGGATCTCGTTCTGCATCGGGCGCCGATGGGCGGTCCTGGGTGTGACTGCCTTGCTGTTTGCACTGGCCATGGCAGCTTTCACCCTTGTGCCCCAGCAGTTCTTCCCGAACTCGGAACGGCCCGAACTGCTGGTGGACCTTCGCTTGCCGGAAGGGGCGTCGTTTGACGCCACGCTGCGCGAGGCAAAGCGCCTGGAGAAAGCACTGGATGGTCGAAAGGAGATCGAACACTTTGTCGATTACGTCGGCACCGGTGCCCCGCGTTTTTATCTGCCGCTGGACCAGCAGCTTCAGCAGCCGAACTTCGCACAGTTCGTCATCACGGCCAAGAATGTTGAAGAACGCGACGCGCTCTCGCGCTGGCTCAGCGCCACGCTTGAGAAGGATTTCTCCGGCGTTCGCACCCGTGTGGCCCAGCTCGAGAACGGCCCGCCCGTGGGCTTCCCGATCAAGTTCCGTGTGAGCGGCGACAACATTGCCACCGTGCGCAACATCGCTGACAAGGTGGCCGAGAAGGTCCGTGCGGATGCGCGCACCCAGAACGTGCAGTTCGACTGGGATGAACCGGCAGAGCGTTCGATGTCGTTCGAGATCGACCAGATCAAGGCGCGCCAGCTGGGGGTGACGTCGGAAGATGTCTCCAACTTCCTCGCGATGACGCTGTCCGGCTACACGGTCACGCAGTATCGCGAACGTGACAAGCTGATCAACGTCGATCTGCGTGCACCGAAGACGGAACGCGTCGACCCCGCCAAGCTCGCCGGCCTCGCCATGCCGACGCCCAACGGCCCGGTTCCGCTCGGCGCGCTTGGGCATGTGCAGAACAAGCTCGAGTACGGCGTGATCTGGGAACGCGATCGCCAGCCGACCATCACGGTGCAGGCAGACGTGCGCGGCAACGCGCAGGGCATCGGCGTGACGCGTGACATCGATCAGGCCCTGGCCGCAGAACGCGCCAAGCTGCCGGTGGGCTATCGCATCCAGATTGGCGGCGCGGTGGAAGAGAGCGTGAAGGGCCAGACGTCGATCAATGCCGAGATGCCCCTGATGATCATTGCCGTGCTGACGCTGCTGATGATCCAGCTCAAGAGCTTCTCGCGCACGTTCATTGTCGTGTTGACCGCTCCGCTGGGGCTGATTGGCGTGGTGACGGCGCTGCTGCTGTTCGGCAAGCCATTCGGGTTCGTGGCGCTGCTCGGGGTGATTGCCATGTTCGGGATCATCATGCGCAACTCAGTGATTCTGGTCGACCAGATCGACCAGGACATCGCGGCGGGCCAAAAGCGCTTCGACGCCATCATCGGCGCAACGGTGCGGCGCTTCCGGCCCATCATGCTGACGGCCGCTGCCGCCGTGCTTGCGCTGATCCCGCTGCTGCGCTCGGGCTTTTTCGGGCCGATGGCCACCGCGCTGATGGGCGGCATCACCATCGCCACGGTACTGACCATCTTTTTCCTGCCGGCGCTGTATGCCGCGTGTTTCAAGGTGCGCCCGGACGAACGGGACCTGCCTTCGACCGGCACTGCCGCCCTGGAGAATTGATCATGAAACGCTCTCGTATGACGTGCGCGCTTGTCGCAACGTCGGTGCTCGCTCTCACGGCGTGCTCCCTGGCGCCTACCGCCGTGCCGCCTGCCACGCCTTCGCCGGACCATTACGGCGTGACCTCGCAGCCCACCAAGACGGTGGAAGCGGCCGGTGTTGCCCAGCAGTTTGATGTGGGCGCCGCGCCGGTGCCGCAATGGTGGAAGCTCTATCGCTCCGATGCGCTGAACGCGTTGGTGGAAGAAGGACTGCGCAACAACCCCACGCTGGCTGCAACGCAGAAGACCTTGTCCGCCGCCCAGGAGGAACTGCGCGCACAGGTGGGGGCGTCAACATTGCCGTCCCTGGACGCTGGGGCGCAAGCCGCACGCCAGCGCACGCCAAACTTCACGGGCGTGGGCCCCGAAGCGCTGCGCTACAACGTGTTTGTTGGCCAGTTGCAGGCGCATTACACCTTCGACCTGTTCGGTGCCACGCGCTATGCCAATGCCGCGAGCGCGGCGCGGGTGGATGTGCGTGGCTGCGAACTGGAGGCAGCACAGCGTGCCCTCGCGGCGAATATTGTCGGCGCCGTGATCAATGCGGCCGCGCTGGACCAGCAGATCGCCTTGACCGAACGTCTTGTTGTGGTCGCAGACGCGACGGCGCGGGACAGCCAGCGGCGGTACGAGCTGGGGGCGCTCTCGCATGCGCAGGCGCTGGCATCGACGCAGAGCGCCGCATCGCTGGCGGCGACGCTGCCGCAGTTGCGCCAACAGCGTGCGGTGTCGATCCACGCGTTGGCCGTGTTGCTGGGCCGCACACCGGATGCAGCGCCGGCGGTACCCGAGTTCAGCAGCCTTTCGCTGCCGAACCAGGTGCCTGTGGCCGTACCCTCGGATCTTCTCCGTGCCCGGCCGGATATCCGCGCCGCCGCTGCTGCGGTCAGGGCAGCGTCTGCAGACGCAGGCGAGGCCACCGCACAGCTTTTCCCGAGCCTGTCGCTCACTGCCTCGCTTGGTCGGGGCGGTTTGAGCTGGCCTGCGCTGCTGTCGGGGGCGGGCGGCTTATGGGCCGTGGGCGCCGGGCTGAGTCAGCCGATCTTCCACGGCGGCGCGTTGATGGCGCACCGCCGCGCCACGCTCGAGCTGTATGACGCAACGGTCCTGCAGTACAAGTCGGCGGTCTTGTCGGCATTTGAAAACGTTGCCGACACGCTCGCCGCGCTGGAGAACGATGCACAGACGCTCGCTTCAGCAGAAGTCGCTTCGACGGCTGCGCGTACGGCCTTCAACGAAACCGCCTCGCGCCGCCGCTTGGGCGCGCTGCCCGCATCTGCCGAGCAGTCGAGCGAGCTGCAGTACCTGAACGCGCAGCTCGACACCGTGCGTGCGACCAGCCGGCGCATGAGCGACACGGCTGCCTTGCTGCAGGCCATGGGTGAACTGCCCGCAAACACTGTCCAGACGATCGCCAAGGACTGACATTGCCTTTGGATGGGCTCGGCCTCCACGCGACTCGCGTGGAGTGCCGTGCTTCGCCCGCAATGCCGATTGGCTCCGTCCACGCCCATGGAATCCACCCACCTGATTGCCTGCCATGAGTGCGACCGCGTGTTTCGGCGGCCGCCGCCGTTGGAAGGCTTGAACGTCCGATGCTCGCGTTGTGCGAGCGACCTGAGTAGCGCCCATCTCGCCCGACCGACCCTCGACAACGCAGCTGCGATGGCGGTGGCTGCGCTCATTACGCTGGTGATCGCGCAGTGCTTCCCGATCATTGCCCTCAAGGCCCAGGGGATGACGTCGCAAGCCACGTTGCTTGACGCAGTGTCCTCACTTTGGGCGGGTCACATGGGCGTCGTGGCTGCGGTCGTGTTTTTCACCACCACGCTTTTTCCCTCGATGGAATTGCTCGCGTTGCTTTACGTGTTGCTTCCGTTGCGCGCGGGCAGTGTGCCGCCCGGATATCGCCTCTTCATCCGCTTTCTCCAATGGCTTCGCCCTTGGGGAATGATCGAAGTGTTCATGCTCGGCGTGCTGGTCACGACGGTCAAGATGATCAGCCTCGCGCGCGTGATTCCCGGTGCAGGCCTGTTTGCATTCGGCGCGTTGACGGTGCTGCTGGCGCTGGTTTCGCGCTTCGATCCGCACAGGCTCTGGCATGCGTGCGACGAGATCGAGGGTGGGGATGGCGCAGCGCCGTCTGGCGAACTGCGAACTGGCTCTTCGTTGATAGAACCGGTCGTGGCGGACTCGCTCAAGGCCGTCTCCGCAAAGCAGGCGGGGCTGGTGGTCTGCCACACATGCGGCAGCGTGCAACAGCGGGATGGCGTCGGGTCGCATCCGCGGTGCCGTCGTTGCCATACGGCCCTGCACGAACGCCGCCCGGCCAGCGTTTCGCGGACTGCCGCATTGCTCCTGGCTGCCGCGCTGCTGTACATCCCGGCCAACCTGCTGCCGGTGATGCACAGCACCTCACTCGGGCGCTCGGAAGACGACACGATCCTGAGCGGGGTGGCGTACTTCTGGACCTCCGGCGACTGGGGCCTCGCTGCGGTCGTCTTTATTGCAAGCGTGGTGGTGCCGATGCTCAAGCTCGCCATTCTTGCGGTGCTGGTATTCGCGGCACGCCGGCGCTCGACATGGCGTCCGCACGAGAGGACACGGCTTTATCGCCTCGTCGAACGCATCGGCAGATGGTCGATGCTCGATGTGTTCGTGGTGGCGCTCACGGTTGCACTGGTGCACTTTGGCTCCTTCGCTGTCATCACCGCGGGCCCGGGGGCACTGGCTTTTGGCGCTGTGGTGATCCTGACCATGATCGCCTCCATGCAATTCGACCCCCGGCTTATCTGGGACCCGATCCCCGACGAAGCACCCGCGCACGACGATTCCTGAGCGGGTCTCGCGCACACCGTCCGTCCGCCTTCTCTTCTTTGTAAGCAATGCGTCCTATCGATCTACCTCTTCCCGAGATCATGCCTCCACGGCGTTGGCTCCCTTCCATTGTGTGGCTCGTGCCGCTGATCGCGGCGTTGATCGGGCTTGCGCTGGTTGCCAAGACCATCGCCGAGAAAGGCCCTGTCGTGACCGTCACCTTTTCCAATGCCGAGGGCCTTGAGGCAGGCAAGACCAAGGTGAAGTACAAGGACGTCGAGATCGGCACGATACAAGCCATCTCGCTCACCCCGGATCTGAAACGCGTGACGGTGAAGATTCAGCTGGCGCGCGAAGCCGAGCGCTTTGCGGCCAGGGACACCCGGTTTTGGGTGGTCCGACCGCGTGTGGGCGCGAGCGGCATATCCGGGCTGGGCACGTTGCTTTCCGGCGCGTATATCGGCGTGGATATTGGGCATTCCAAAGACAGCCAGACCCAGTTCGTGGGGCTGGAGAGTCCGCCTTCCGTCACCACGGATCAGCAGGGACGCCAGTTCTCGCTGCACGGCGATTCGCTCGGTTCCGTCGATATCGGCGCGCCGGTCTTCTATCGGCATCTGCAAGTGGGGCAAGTGGTGGGCTTTGCGTTGGACAAGCAGGGCGGGGGCGTGCAGGTGAAAGTCTTCGTCAACGCCCCCTACGACAAATACGTCGGCACCAACACGCGCTGGTGGCATGCCAGCGGGGTCGACCTCCGGCTCGATTCCAGCGGCCTGAAGCTGAATACGCAATCGCTGGCCACCGTCATCGTTGGCGGGCTGGCGTTCCAGACGCCCCAAGGCCAGCCGGATGGGCCGCCGCCCCCGGACAGCGCGGTGTTCTCGCTGGCGTCCGATGAATCGGACGCAATGCGCGAGCCCGACGGCGCGCCGCTGACTGTGGTCATGCGGTTCAACCAGTCGCTGCGCGGCCTGTCTGTCGGCGCACCTGTGGATTTGCGCGGCATTGCATTGGGCAACGTCACCGACATCGGCATCGAGTACGACGAGGCGGCGAAAACGTTCAGCATGCGTGTTGTGATGGCGCTGTATCCGTCGCGGCTCAGCCGGCGCAGCAACACCTCGCTTCCTGCGCCCGACACGCCGGGCGGTCATGAAATGCTGCAGCACTTGGTCATGCAGGGGCTGCGTGGGCAGCTTCGCATGGGCAACCTGCTGACGGGTCAGTTGTACGTTGCGCTCGACATGTTCCCCAAGGCACCGCGTGCGACGGTCGATGTCCATCGGTCGCCGGTGCAGTTGCCGACGGTTCCGAACTCGCTTGATGAATTGCAGGTGCAGCTTGCCGACATCGCGAAGAAGCTCAACCAGGTGCCGTTCGACAAGATCGGCAGCAACCTGAACGGCGCGCTCGAAAATGCGAACCGCCTGTTCGGTCATCTGGATACCGAAGTGGTGCCTCAGGCGCGGGACACACTGGCGTCTGCACAGCAGACCTTCAACGCAGCGCAGGCAACCTTGCGGCAGGATTCCCCGCTCCAGTCGGATGTGCACGAGGCGATGCAGGAACTGACGCGCACGCTTCAATCGCTCAATGCGCTGACGGACTATCTGGAACGCCATCCGGAATCGCTGCTGTTTGGCAAGAAAGGAGATGCGCGGTGATGGTGTCGTGGCTCCCAATTTGCCGCACCCTTGCTGGCGTGGTTGCCTGCGCAGCGCTCGCGGCATGCAGCTCGCCGCCGGCGCGCTTTCATAGCTTGCTCGGTGCCGATGCCGATGGCGTTGCGGTGTCCGCACCAGCACAGGCACCTGTGCGAACGTATCTCGTCGATGTGGTGGCGGTACGTGTTCCGCCGTCGGTGGCGGGCAGGCGGCTGGTCGTCCAGGCCGGTTCAGGCCAGGTCGATGTCCTGGAAATGGACCGCTGGGCTTCGCCCGTGGCTGATGAGATTCGTGCGGCGCTGTCGTCCGGGCTGGCGTTGCAGATCCGCGCGATGGACCTGCACGGCCTTCCATACGATGGGAGACGGCCCGTCTACCGCGTAGCCGTGGATGTACAGCGGTTTGATGCTTGGCGCGGCTCGCACGTCCTGATCGATGCGGTCTGGACGATTCGCACCGCGGATGATCGTCAACTGCTGACGTGCCGCAGCGTCGTCCAGGAGGACGTATCCGCCGGTATTGACGGCGTGGTAGAGGGCCATCGGCGCGCGCTGAAGGCGCTGGCTTCGCAGATGGCCGAGGCGCTGCTGGCATACGCTGCCGCACCGGCAGAGGTGGCGCGACCGATGCCAGGTTGCCTGGATTCGGCGACCAGTACCGTCGGCAAGTAGGGTTGTTCGCCTAGACGCCCGCGCTGCAACGCGGGCGCTCAGGTCAGCTTGTGCTGTCAGCTGTCTCCACAACGGGCAGCGGCCGGGCGGCCACTTTTTCGGCTTCAGCGCGCTTGAGCCCCAGCGTCTGGAGCAGCGCCGCTGCCGTGCGTTCGGGGAAATGCTCCCCCGAGAAACCCAGCTCTTTGACGATATTCGCGGCCGGCGCATCGGGCGCCAGAAAGTTGAGTTCGGCCGAGACGGCGGTCAGCACGGTGCCGCCGACCGACAGGAATCCGATAAACGGATCCGCCACGACAAACCGCTTTGCCGCGATGCCGCGCTCGATATCGCGTAGCAGGCGCTGGCCGAGGCCGTGCGTCAGCACGCGCGCCGAGAAGCCCTCCCGAATCAGGAAGCGCCCCCACACAGGCTCGCGCCTCGTCCGGACCAACGTATGCCGCACCGATACCGAAATGATCTCGGCCGCGTCGGATAACCCTTCCGTCAGCTTGTCGAGCGAATCGGCGAACTCCTCGAACACTGCGCTCACCAGCGCGGCGTAGATGGCTTCTTTCGATTCGAAGTGGTTGTAGAACGACCCGAAACCCACATCCGCGGCCTCGGTAATTTCGTTGATGGCAACGCCCTCCATGCCCCGATCAGCCATGAGCCGGAGTGCGGCATCCAGCAGCCGTGCGCGTGTTTCCCGCTTACGCCGTGCGCCACGGGGCTCGCGTTCGTCAGCGGCGGGCGCCGGAGGAGTGGGCGTCTTCGCAACGGAGCGCTTCGGAGTTCGGCGAGTCTCGGTGGTGGCCATGATGGTCTGGTGGTCCTTGTCGTGGCCGGAATTATAGATTCGAATGTCGATATTGACAAAATCATCAGGCATGACTTTAATGTCAAAAAAGGCGGAAGAAGCCTGACTGAGGCGTAGACAAAGAAACGGAGTAGCGGTGGAGACAAAAGCACATGCGCGTGCCAGTTCACGCGTCGCGGATGGCGCATGCCCTCAGGGGGCAGGTGAGTTGCCATCTCAGATAGACATCCTTGTCGTGGGGCTTGGCCCCGTCGGGGCCATGGTGGCCAATCTGCTGGCGCGTCATGGCGTGAGCGTGTTGGCGATCGACAAGGCCCCCGACATCTATATGGCCCCGCGTGCCATTGCGCTGGATAACGAAGCCTTGCGGATCCTGCAACAGGCAGGCATCAGCGAAGGCGATTTCGAAACGGTGGCCATTCCCCACGTCCGGATGCATTCGCCCTGGCTGGGCGAATTCGGGCGTGTCAACACGCTGGGCAGCCTGGATGGCCATCCGAAGCTCGTCACGTTCTATCAGCCCGATCTGGAGCGCTGTCTGCGCGCACGCCTGGCAGCGCACGGTGATGTGCATGTCGCGCTCGGCACCACGCTGCTCAGCATCACGAATCAGCCGGATGGCGTACTGGCTTCGCTGGATATCGGGTGCGGGCAGGTACACCGGGTCCGCGCTCGCTACCTGGTGGGTGCAGACGGCGCGAGTTCGCTCGTGCGCCACCTGATCGGGCAGGAATTCCGGGGCACGACGTACGCGGAGGATTGGCTCATTGTCGATGCGCGTCATGTCCCCAAGCCGATCGACCATGTTGAATTTCTCTGTGATCACCGGCGCCCCACGCCGCACATGGTCGCTCCAGGCGCGCGCGAGCGTTGGGAGTTCATGCTCCAGCCAGGCGAGAGCCGCGACGACATGGAATCGGACAGCCGTATTCGCGAGCTGCTGGCGCCTTGGACGGACGTTGACAGCATCACGATCGAACGCAAGGCGGTCTATCGCTTTCATGCCAGAACCGTCGACCGGTTCAGCGTTGGCCGGGCGTTCCTCGTTGGTGATGCGGCGCACATCACCCCGCCGTTTGTTGGCCAAGGGCTGGTCGCCGGACTCCGGGACGCCGCCAACCTGAGCTGGAAGCTGGCCTGGGTGCTGCAAGGACGGGCCGATGCGCGGATTCTCGACACCTACGACGAGGAGCGCCGCCCGCACGCGAAAGCCATGATCAATCTCGCGCGGTTCATGGGCAAGCTGGTGATGCCGCGCAGTGCGCCCATCGCCCTGTTGACGCACGGCTTGATGCGTTTGACCCGGCTGGTGCCGGGCCTGCGTTCGCAATTCGAGGAGTTGCGCATCAAGCCGAAGAACGCGTTCAAGACCGGACTGTTCGTCAAAGGATGCTCGTCCACCAAGCTGATGCGTGGTGGAGTGATCCCGCAGGGCTGGGTCAGGAACGCGGAGGGCCACATGTGCCTGAGCGACGACGTGCTTGGCCACGGATACACGCTCGTCAGTTTCGGCTGCGACGCCCGCGCCGCGCTGGAGCCCGCAACGGCAGCGGCATTCGAACGCCTGGGCGGTACGTTCGTTCGGATCGCGCATCGGGGGCAGCCTCTGCACCGTGAGGTGCCCGGCGTTTGGGAGGACCTCAACGGCACGTTCCTTCCCGACGCGGTGCCCGTTGGTTGGGCGGCCGTTGTGCGCCCGGATCGCACGGTCGTCCATGACGGGCCAGCCGCCGAGGCAGACCGCCTCGTTTGCGAAAGCCTGGCGCTGCTCGGCGGCCGACCTGAGCCCATGGCCGCCGCCACTGCGGCTGCCGTTGCTGCCGTTCAATCTGCCTGAGTGTCTTGCCATGAAACTCACCACAGCACAGCCTGCACGCCATCCGCAGCCGACGACCAAGGCATTGGCGCTCGCCTACCTGATGTTCGATCGGCCCGATCTCGAACGCGCCGAGCGGTTTCTCAATGACTTTGGTCTCGTGACGGTGCAGCGCGACGAATCGACATTGCTCTTGCGCGGCACCGGCCCGGCGCCGTTCTGCTATGTCGTGCGCAAGGCGCCAAAGGCCGCGTTTGCCGGCTTCGGGTTGCAGGTGACCGGACGCGCAGCGTTGGATGCCCTGACGAAACTGCCTGGCGCCTCGACAGTGGAGCCGTTGGATTGGCCGGGCGGCGGCTATCGCGTGCGACTCGTCGATCCGTCCGGCTTCCGCGTCGATGCCATTGCGGATCAGGCACCGACAACCGAGCTGCCGCACCGTTCAGCGTTGTCGCTCAACTCGGTGGACGCCCCTTTGCGCATCAACGAAACGCAGCGGCCGCCCGTGGGTACACCCGAGGTGATTCGCCTGGGGCATGTCGTTCTGGAGCTTGCCGACTTTCAGGCCACCTGCGCCTGGTACACGCAGCACTTCGGTTTCATACCGAGCGACGTGCAGGTGTTGCCGGACGGCTCGCCTGCGGTCGCATTCATGCGGCTCGATTTGGGCGACACGCCGGCCGACCACCACACGCTCGCGCTGGCTCAGGGTTTTGTGTCGAAGTACAGCCACAGCGCCTTCGAACTGATCGATGCCGATGCCGTCGGCATGGGGCATCGCATGCTGCGCGAGCAGGGGTGGAAGCACGCCTGGGGGTTGGGGCGGCACATTCTCGGAAGCCAGATTTTCGACTACTGGCAAGACCCGTGGGGCGACAAGCACGAGCACTACTGCGACGGTGACCTGTTCACCGCAGATCAGCCGACCGGCATTCACCCGGTCAGCCGCGAGGCCATGTCGCAGTGGGGGCAGTCGATGCCTGCCAGCTTCACCAAGCCGAAGCTGACACCGGCGGCCATTGCGGCCCTCATCCGTAACCTGCGGCGCAGCCCCGACCTGACGCTGCGCAAGCTGGTCACGCTCGCCCGGATCTTTGCCTGAGGCAGCGCAAGCGCCCTCGGCCGTCACCCATCCAACGCATCTTTCGCCATGTCCATCAATATCGTTCGCTTTGAATACCAGGATCAGACCCAATGGGGCGTGATCCGCGATACACGCATTACGCCCGTGCCTGGCACCTATGCCACGACCGGTGACTTCGTTCGCAATACAACCCTGGCCCAGCTTGCCGCGCTGGATGGTGAAGCGATCGCGGTGTCCGCCGTGAAGCTCCTGTCTCCGGTCACGCGCAATCAGCAGTTCATCTGCCAGGGCGCGAACTACCGCCAGCACATGATCGAGTCCGGCATGGACCCCGACGTGAA
The DNA here is from genome assembly GCF_038440115.1 of Ralstonia sp. OTU4908. Taxonomy (NCBI): domain Bacteria; kingdom Pseudomonadati; phylum Pseudomonadota; class Betaproteobacteria; order Burkholderiales; family Burkholderiaceae; genus Ralstonia; species Ralstonia sp. OTU4908. The sequence continues at coordinate 96,801 of NZ_JASATD010000011.1, forward strand.
GACGTACAACATGATCTTCACCAAGGCGTCGAGTTGCATCGTCGCGGCCGACAGCGACGTCATCAAACCGAAGCGCGTGCAGTTTCTCGATTACGAGATCGAGCTTGGCCTGGTGATGCGCCAATCGATTCACGCGCCAGTCGACGTGACAGATGACAACCTGCACGAATACGTGGCGGGCGCCGTGATCGTGAACGACTATTCCGCGCGCGACGTCCAGATCCCCCAGATGCAGTTCTACAAGGGCAAGTCGTTCCGTACGTTCGGGCCGGTGGGCCCGTGGCTCACGCTGCTGGAACCGCGCGAGATCTCTGCGCTCAGGAGCCTGCAGCTCAAGCTGACCGTCAACGACAAGCTGCGGCAGAACGACACGACAGCCAACCTCGTCTACGGCCCGGCCGAGACGCTGACCGAGCTGTCTCGCGTGCATGACCTGGAAGCGGGCGATCTGCTGGCCACAGGCACGCCGGCGGGCTGCGCACTGTCCGTGCCGTCGCCGACCAAGCAGAAGATGGCCGCGATGCTGCCCGAGAAGGCGAAGTGGGAGATGTTCCTGAAAGTGCAGGCCGCCCGCCCCCAATACCTGAAGCCGGGCGACGTGGTGGAAGCGCGGATCCACTCGTCGGACGGACGGATCGATCTGGGCACGCAGCGCAATCGCATCGTTGCCGAGGAGTAAGCGCCATGTCCGGCTTTTCCAGCCTGCAGGACGTTGAAGCCGTGGAAGGGCAGGGTCTTCCGCCCGATCTTCCGCAGAGCACATACGAAATGATCCGTCGCGGCGCCAGCGTGAATCCGGAGGCGCCGGCATTGAGCTTTTTTCTGAGCGTCAATGACCACCGCACCCCGCAGACGTGGAGCTACGCGGCGCTTCTTGAGCGCGTCACGCAGACGGCCAATTTCTTCGACAGCATCGGTGTCAAGAAAGACAGCGTGATTGCGTTTGTGCTGCCCAACCTGCCGGAAACGCATTTCGTGATCTGGGGCGGGCAGGCGGCCGGCATCGTCGCGGCGTTCAATCCGCTGCTCGAAGGGCCCGCGCTGGCCGAGCTGCTCAATGCTGCCGGTGCGTCAGTGCTGGTCACACTGGCGCCGTTTCCCGGCACCGATACCTGGATCAAGCTGCAGCCGCATTTGCCCGCCATCAAGAGCCTGCGGCACTTGGTGCTGGTGAACCTGGCCGACCGCGTGCATGGCGCAGCGCAATGTGCCGCGCAGATGCAAAAGAACGAGGCGCTGCGATTGCTCGGTCCGCAAGGCGTGCATGGCGCAGTTCCCATGTCGGTGCGCATCCACGATTTCAACAGCGCCATCCAGGCGCAGCGCGCAGACGGCCTGAACAGCCGGCGGCACATTGCCGCGCAAGATGCGTCTTCGTACTTCTGTACCGGCGGCACTACGGGCTTGCCGAAGATTGCGATGCGCACCCACGGCAATGAAGTCGCAAACGCGTGGAGCACGGCGCAGGTGCTGGGGGCGGGCATCGGCCCCGGCAAGGTGGTGTTTTGCGGCTTGCCGTTGTTCCACGTCAATGGCGTTCTGGTGACCGGGCTGCTGCCGTTTTCCAGGGGTGCCCATGTCGTGCTTGGCACGCCGCAGGGCTATCGCGGCGATGGCGTGATCCAGCGGTTCTGGGAGATCGTGGAACACCACCGCGTGAACTTCTTCAGCGGCGTGCCGACGCTCTACGCTTCGCTGCTGCAGGTGCCCGTTGGGGAGCGGGATGTGCGATCGCTCGAATACGGCCTCTGCGGCGCCGCGCCCATGCCGGTCGAAGTCTTTCGCCGCTTCCAGGAGCAGACGGGCATCAAGATTCTCGAAGGCTACGGGCTGACGGAAGCGACCTGCGTGAGCAGCGTCAACCCGCCGATGGGCGAGCGCCGCCTTGGCTCCATCGGCCTGCGCGTGCCCATGCAGCAGATGAAGACCGTCGTGCTGGACGAGGGCGGGGCATATCTGCGTGATTGCGTTGTAGACGAGGTGGGCGTGTTGGTGGTGTCTGGCCCCAACGTCTTTTCGGGCTACCGCCAGGCCGGGCAGAACGAGGGGCTCTGGGTCGATACGGGCGATGGATGGCGCTGGCTCAATACCGGCGACCTGGCGCGGCAGGATGAACAGGGCTACTTCTGGCTCACGGGCCGCAAGAAGGAACTCATCATCCGCGGCGGTCACAACATCGATCCGCAGACCATCGAAGCGCCGCTGCATCGTCACCCTGCCGTGCAGATTGCTGCCGCCGTCGGGCGCCCGGATGTGCATGCGGGCGAGCTGCCGGTTGCCTACGTGCAACTGCGTGCCGGTGCGACCGCCACGGAAGCCGATCTGCTGGCCTTCCTGAAGGCGGAAATTGCGGAGCGTGCGGCGCTGCCCCGGCAGGTCAACATCATTGAAACGATGCCCCTGACCGCCGTGGGCAAGATCTTCAAGCCGGCACTCAAGCACCGTGAAACGCGTGATGCCCTGTCTGCAGCCCTCAAGGATGCGGGTATCGCTTTTGAGGCTCTGGAAGTGGCGGAAGACAAATCCAGAGGGCTTGTGGCGTCGGTCAGGCTCGACGCCAGCGCATCGATTGCCGTCGCGCGTGAAGTGCTTGGCCGCTTTCCATTTCCCTTTTCCGTCAATTGATTGAAGTGCCGGTGAAGCAGCGTCCTGGCTGATCCGGCTGAAGGAGGAATTCCTCGCCTGCGCACTGTCGCGTGAGCAGGCGAAGTGCCCCGCGCCGCATGGTGGCGCATTCCTGCAGTTGCAGTACCTACATTAGAAAAATCGGAGACAACATGAAGCACACACGCGCGGCAATGCTCTTGTCGCTCGCGGCGACTTCGCTCGCCCATGCGCAATCGGCAGGGCAGTGGGTCGTCAATGCAGGCTGGATGCATCTCGCCCCTCAAGATTCCAGCCAACCGCTGACGGTGCATGCACTCGGGCAATCGGCCGAGGTGCCCGGCAGCGGGTCGACGCTGGCCAACGCCAATACCTTCGCGCTCACCACACGGTATTTCGTCACGGATCATGTGGCCCTGGAAACAGTGCTGGGCGTCCCGCCCAAGCTGCACCTGAGCGGAACCGGATCACTCGCACCGGTTGGTGAGTTGGGCACCGCCCGCGCATGGAGCCCGGCTGCGCAAGTGCAATACCACTTTGGTGACCCGAATGCGCGCGTGAGGCCGTACCTTGGCGTGGGGCTTGGCTATGTCTGGTATCGGGATATCGAGTTGAGCCGGCCGTTGGCAAACGGGCAGATTCTCGCCTCGCCAACCACGGGCTCCATGTTGGTCGGCCCGACCACGGCATCGCTCAGCAAATCGTTCGCCCCCATCGTCAATGCCGGCTTGACGTACAACCTCGACGCCCATTGGTCGATCGGCGCATCGGTGTCGTATATGTGGTTGTCCACCAAGGCGACGCTGACGACGCAGGCGCCCGTGGGCACCGTAACAACGACGACCAAGGTGCGGATCAACCCGTTGGCGAGCTTTCTGTCGGTGGGGTACCGGTTCTAGCGGCCGCGTGCTTGCTCAGACGCCAATCGCGCCGTCGTCCAACTTGAAGATGGAGTCGGCGCGGCGCGGCGCGGCGCGGTGCACCGGCCTGCTCGGCCACGGCGTTTGCCGCCGCAGAGGCCTCTTCCGCCATCGCCGCGTTCTGCTGCGTGACTCCTTCGATCTGGCCCACTGCGATGTCGACCTGCTCGATGCCGGTGCTCTGCTCGGTGGAGGCCGACGAAATCTCAGTCGGCAGTTTTCGCGGAGACCGCTGCGCTCTCCCTGGCGATTTACCGCGCTGCTTCGTCTAGCAGACGCGCAGGCTCGCGATGCACGCCCGCGACCACCTTGTCGCCTGCGGTGGGGGCGAAGGAAGCGGCCACGAACATATCGTGGCCCTTGCGGTCACCCACGCCCATGGCGAGGTGAGCCGTTGAAAATTGCGCGATGAGGTCTCGGCTCTTATCCGGTGGGGGTGATGCCTGGTGCGTCTTTGCCTGGTCAGCAACCGCTAGCTCGTCCTTGAGGAAGGCGGCCCAGTGGTTGCCGAGCTTTATGGGGTCTTCGCCGCGCAGCAGCGTGTCTTTCCACATCACGCGCAAGCAAGCCTTCCAGGATTTCGCTACACTATTAATTGACGAATCAATCGTTGATGCGGCATTTGTATTGCCGCTCCCAGTCATGGCCGTCCACACCGCGCTCCCACATTCCCATACCCAGGTCCTGCCGTTCAAGGAATCGCTTTTGGCGATGATCGGCATTTGCTTTGTCGTCGTTCTGGTGGCGTTCGACCAGACCGTGGTCGGTACCGCCTTGCCGACGGTGGTGGCCGAACTCAAAGGCTTTGAGCTGTATGCCTGGGTGGCGACGTCGTATCTGCTGACCTCCGTGGTGACGGTGCCGATCTTTGGCCGCCTGGGCGACTTTTATGGGCGCAAGCCGTTCGTGATTGCGTCCATCGTGGTCTTCACGCTGGCGTCGATCATGTGCGGCATGGCAGGCAGCATGACGTTCCTGGTGTGGTCGCGGGCGCTGCAGGGCATTGGCGGCGGCATGCTGGTCGGCACGGCATACGCATGCATTCCCGATCTCTTTCCCGATGCGCGTGTGCGCTTGCGCTGGCAGGTGATGCTGAGCGCGTCGTTTGGTATTGCCAACGCCATCGGCCCCACGCTCGGCGGGTGGATGACGCAGGCGTTCGGCTGGCGGTCGGTGTTTTACGTGAACATTCCGTTTGGCGTGCTGGGGCTGTGGTTCGCCTGGCGCTTCTTGCCGCATCTGCGCCAGAACGTGCACACCGGCCGTATCCGGCTGGATTGGCAGGGCGCGGTGCTCATCACGGTGGCGCTGGGCGCGTTGCAATTGTTTGTGGAATGGCTGCCGCGACATGGCCTGACGCCGGCCTTGTTCGGCTGGCTGGTGCTGTCGGCCGCGGCGTTCGTGGCGCTGTGGTGGTGGGAGCAGCGCGCGGAGCAGCCGCTGCTGCCGTTCGACATGCTGCGCAACCCGGCACTGGCTGCGCTGTTCATGTTGGCGTTGCTGTCGGGTTTTTCGATGTTTGCGGTGTTGTTCTACGCACCGTTGCTGTTCCAGGGCGGGTTCGGCATGTCGCCGCAGGAAGCCGGCCTGGTGATTACGCCGCTGGTTGTGTGCATCACGCTGGGCAGCATCATCAACGGGCGCATCGTCACGCGCATTCCCAAGCCCAGCGCCATGCTGTATGCCGGCTTTGCGCTGCTGACGGTGGCGGTGGGGGGCATGTCAGTGTCGTTCCGGGGCATGTCGCACGTGGTATTGACGCTTCTGATGCTGCTGGCAGGGTTGGGGCTCGGCTTCGTGCTGCCCAATCTGACCGTGTTTGCGCAGCAGACGGCTGGCCGCGCGCACCTGGGCATTGCCACGGCGCTGCTCCAATCGCTGCGCATGGTGGGCGGCATGGTGGGCACGGCGCTGGTCGGCACGCTGGTGAGCGAGCGCTATGCCTCGGGCGTTGCCACTGCGCTGAGCGCCGACAGCGCGACGCAGTGGCTGCATCAGCTTGCCGATCCCGAAATTCTCATCGATCATGAGGCGCAAGCCGCCTTGCTCTCGCAGTTGCATGCTGCCGGCCACGACGGTGCGGCGCTGCTCGAAGCCGCCCGGCATGTGCTGGTCAGTGCCATCCACATCGGCCTGATCGTGGCAACGGTGGTGGCGCTGATCGGCCTTTGGTATGTGCGGCGGGTGCCGCCCGTGGTGCTGCACCATGTCGAGCCCGTGCAACATACGGAATAGGCGCCGGATAGGCGAGAACAAGCCGGAGCGGTTAGGATGCGCGGTTTCCCAGCAATCTCAGCCCTGATCGATGACCTCTGAACGCGAACGCTTCGCCGTCATGCACCAGTTCGGCCGCACCTATCGTGCGTTCATGTCCGCCTTCGAGGCGCATGTCGGCCAGCCGATGCCGCGCTGGCGCATCCTGCTGGCGCTGCACGACAACACCGGCGGCGGCATGGCTCAGAAACAGCTCGCCGAGCGCCTGCAGATGGACCCTGGCGCGCTCACCCGCCAGCTCAAGGTGCTCGAGCAGCTCGGCTGGATCGAACGCGCAACCGATGCGCGCGACAACCGTCTGACCAACGTGTCGCTGTCAGACGCCGGCTTGGCCGTCGTGCTTGACTGCATGCCGCGCCGCATCGCCTTCATCAATGCCACGCTCGATGGGCTGCCGGACGATCTCGTCCACGCGTTGTCCGAAGCGCTGGCGCAAATTGAAACACGCCTGGCTGAAGTGCCGGCGCTGGCCACCGCGGCCTCTACCGCATCCGATAGCAAATCCGCAGATCAGCCCGCAGACCGCTAATGCGCGCTGAATGCGTTCCGGAGACAACCATGTCCATGGTGATCAACAGCGCGCTGTACCGTAACGGCAAGCGTGAGCGCGACCTGTCCGTCGAGGCCATCAGCGACGTGCTGCACACGCCGGGCTCGTTTGTCTGGCTCGGTTTGCATGAGCCCGACAACGCGATGCTCGACCGCGTGCAGGAGGAATTCGGCCTGCACGATCTCGCCATTGAAGACGCGCGCAACGCGCACCAGCGGCCCAAGCTGGAGGTGTACGGCGATGTGCTCTTCATCGTGCTGAACACCGCGCAGATGGAAGACGGCAACGTCGTCTTTGGCGAGACGCACCTGTTTGTCGGTCGGGACTTTCTTGTCTCGGTGCGGCATGGGCCGTCGGCGTCGTATTCGCCGGTGCGCGAGCGTTGCGAGCGCACGCCGCAATTGCTGGCCAAGGGCGCGCCGTTTGCGCTGTACGCGGTGATGGACTTCGTGGTCGACAACTATCAGCCCGTGCTGGAACGCCTGCAGGAAGAGTTCGAGCAGATCGAAAGCCAGATCTTTGGCGACACGTTCGATCGCGCGGCCATCGAGCGGCTTTATACGCTCAAGCGCCAGCTTCTGCGCCTGCGCAACGCCGCACTGCCCGTGGAAGACATCGCCGGTCAGCTTGTGCGCCTGCATGAAGACGTGGTCCCCAAAGAACTGCGCGCATATTTTCGGGATATTGCCGACCATGCGCACCGCGCGGTGGGCGCACTCGATGTGATTCGCGAAATGCTGACCACGGCCATCTCGGTGAACGTGGCGCTGGTGTCGGTCACGCAGAACGACATCGTGAAGCGCCTGGCGGGGTGGGGCGCTATTCTGGCTATTCCGACCGTGGTGTTCAGCAATTACGGCATGAACTTCAAGGGCATGCCGGAGCTGGAGCATCCGGCGGGGTATCCCATCGTGCTGGCGTGCACGGCCACCGCTTGCGTGTGGCTGTATCGCAAGCTGCGCAAATCGGGTTGGATCTAGGAGACAAGAGATGGCGCGCTGCTGCTGGGCGGGCGAAGACCCGCTGATGATCGAGTATCACGACACCGAGTGGGGCGTGCCCTCGCACGATGATCGCCACCTTTACGAGATGCTGATCCTGGAGGGTGCGCAGGCTGGGTTGTCGTGGCAGACCATCCTTCGCAAGCGGGCGCGCTATCAGGAGGTGTTCGAGGGGTTTGATGCGGCACGCGTAGCGCGATTTACGCCGGCACGCATCGAAAAGCTGCTGGCCGATCCGGGCATCGTGCGCAATCGGGCCAAGGTGGAAGGCGCGGTCATTAACGCGCGCAAGGTGCTGGAACTTCAGGAAGAAATGGGTTCGCTCGACGCATTCCTGTGGGCGTTCGTCGATGGCAAGACCATCGTCAACCGTTGGGACAGCTACCGCGACGCTCCCGCCGCGACCGATGCGTCCAAGGCGATGAGCAAGGCGCTCATCAAGCGCGGTTTCAAGTTTGTCGGCCCGACCATCTGCTACGCCTTCATGCAGGCCACCGGCATGGTGGATGACCACGAAGCCGGGTGTTTTCGCGCCGGCAAGGTGTAGCGCGTAAGGCCTCTTTTTGATCCGGCCAATGTCCGTTATTCTCGCCAGTCCCAACACTGACGGAGTCGTTCTTCATGTCGCTGAATTTCCTTGGCATTGCCGGTAGCCTGCGCCGCAAGTCCACCAACCAGGGCCTGCTGCGTGCGGCATCCACCCGCCTGCCCGCTGGCGTTGAAATGGACCTGGCCGACCTGACGGATATTCCGTTCTACAACGCCGACATCACGGACAAGCCAGCCTCGGTGGTGCGCGTGGTCGAACAGATCGGGCGCGCCGATGCGCTGGTGCTGGCTTGTCCTGAATACAACTACTCGCTGGCGCCGGCGCTGAAGAACATTCTGGATTGGGCCTCGCGCGAGCCCAACAACGCGTTGCTGGCCGGCAAGCCGGTCGCGATCCTGGGTGCAGGCGGCGGCATGGGCACGTCGCGCGCGCAGTACCACCTGCGTCAGGTCTGCGTGTATCTCGACCTGCATCCGCTGAACAAGCCTGAAGTATTCGCCAACGCGTTTGCCGGCGGCTTCACCGCTGATGGCGATCTCACCGACGAGCGCATCGCCGGGCTGATCACCGAGCAGATGCAGGCGCTGGCCAACTGGACGTTGAAGCACAAGGCTTGATCGAAGCCATGCGATAGCAGTCTCACTCGCCGGCGTGCAGCGTGCGGTTGCGCCCGGCGAGCGAGCCTGCCACAAGGGAGGCCAGCGCAATCGCGCTGAACAGCCAGCCCATCACGGCCCAACTGCCGGTCAGATCGTGCAGCACCCCCATGAGATACGGCCCGGCCGCCGCCATGGTGTAGCCAATGCCCTGCGTCATGGCCGACAGGCTTGCCGCCACGCGCACGTCGGCGGAGCGCAGCACAATCAGCGACAGCGCCACGCTGAAATTGCCGCCCTGGCCGAGTCCCAACAAGACCGCCCACCACCACAGCGTCGACAGCGGCGCATACAGGCAGCCCATCAAGCCGGCCCAGCACATCAGCATCATCAAGATCACGGCGGGGCGTTGGTCGCGGCCGAGCCGCGCCACAAAGGGTCCACCCAGTGCGGTGATGAGCTGCACGAGAATCGACACCGCGACGACCACGCCGGACTGAACGGCTGACAGCCCGCGGTCTTGCAGGATCACGGGCAGCCAGCCGAACACGCAATACGCCAGCGACGATTGCAGCCCCATATGGAGCGTCACCTGCCAGGCGATCGGCTTGTTCCACAGCGAAACACGCTGCAGCCGGGTGGCCGCGCCCTTGCCGTGCGCATGCCGCATGTGCGGCCACCAGCCCACAAAGGCCAGCAGCGCCGGCAGGGCCCAGAACGCCAACGCAGGCTGCCAGCCGCCCAGCCATGCCGAAAGCGGAGCGCTTGCCCCGGCCGCCACCGCCGCACCAAAGCACAGCGCCATGGTGTAGACGCCCGTCATCAGGTCAGCCTGGCGGCCGAAATCGCGCTTGACGATGCCCGGCAACAGAATGCCCGTCACGCCAATGCAGGCGCCTGCAGCCAGCGTCCCGATGAAGAGCGGTACGACGCCACCCGCACTGCGCAACGCAATGCCTGCCGCCAACGCAATCAGCAAGCCACCCACGGCGCGTTCTGCGCCAAACCGGCGAGCCAGCACGGCGGCGGCCGGCGCAAATAGGCCCAGGCATAGCACCGGCAGCGTTGTCAGCAAACCCGCCGTCGCGCCCGATAACCCCGTGCCCGCCGCCACCTGCTTGAGCACCGGCGACAGGCTCGACAGCGCTGGACGCAGGTTCACGCCCACCAGCACCAGCCCGACAACGAGCAGGATCAGCGCTCCGGACGAACGGCGGTCTGCAGCGTCATGCGCGGCAGGAGAGGGCGAAGCGTGTGGACGTTGGGACATGGCAGAACTGGCGTGCGAGCAAGCTGCCGATTGTAGGGCGTGCGCCGGTTTGGTGCATGCGCGCCATCCGATACCAATCACGCCGACTCCGTCATTGCGTAGGATTCAGGCGCGCAGCGAGGCCGGCTAGTACGTCTGCGGAAGGTGTGCCGCGTTCGGCCGCCAATGCCAGCGCACGCCGTGTGAGCGCTGTGTAAAGCGCGGCGTGATCCGCGCCCAGTGCATCAAGCGCTTGCAGATGTTTGTCGATGACGCCGCTGTCTCCGCGCGAGACCGGGCCTGCCAGTGCGCCAGCCAGGCCACGTGCGCGGGCCGCCGCCACCGTGCCGTCCACCAGCGGCCACATGGCCGCCACAGCGGCATCACGGTCGATGCCAGCGGCCTCCCACAACGTGGCAGCTTCGTGGAGTGCGCACAGCAAAAAGCTGGCCGCGTAGTTGGCGCCTGCGTGATACACGGCGCGTTGCCCGGCACGCACCTTCAGCGGCGTGCAGCCGAGCCGCAGTGCAAAGCTGGCGAGTGCCGCGTCGTGCGGCGCATCGGCGTCAATGGCGATGGAGGCGCCGCCCAGCCGTTCGGCGTCGTCGGGCAAGCCGGCAAACAGAAACAGCGGGTGAAAACTGGCGGTGTCTGCGCCGGCGTGGCGAGCGGCATCCAGCAAGTCGCGTTCGCCGGCACCGCTGCAGTGGAGTACGAGTTGGCCGGGTCGCCAGCGCACGTGGTTGACCACGCCCGGAATAGCGTCATCCGGCACGGTCACGAACACCCAGTCGGCGGCATCCGCCACGCCTTGCGGGTCGGCCGCCTTGGCGCCGGTAGCGTGCGCAAGCCACGCGGCGGGTGCGCTTGATCGGTTGGCAACCGCCACGGTACGCACGCCTGCGCCGTGGGCCCGCATGGCCAATGCCCGCGCCAGCCGGCCCGCGCCAATCCAGCCCACCGAAACCGGCGTTTCGATTGCAAAAGACGTCATGGCTAATCCCGATTTTTCATGGTCCGCATCTTATAGCGAAGCCACATCGGTAGACCGGGATGCAGCAGTCGGCCGATCGGGCGATGCCGCCGGTACACTGCACGCTTTTGCCGGCAGCGTTGATGCCGGGCCTAAGCAAGCGGTTTTCTCCAGGTGGACATGTCAGTGCAGGCAGGCGTTATGCAAAGCAAAAGTAGGGCAACCCTCATCGGTCTCATCGCAGTGCTGCTGTGGAGTTCGATCGTCGGATTGATCCGGGGTGTGAGCCAGCATTTGGGCGCCGTCGGTGGCGCTGCCATGATCTATACGGTCGCGTCGGGGCTGCTGGTATTCACCGTCGGTTTCAATCAGTTGAAGACGTTTCCGCGGCGCTACCTGCTGTGGGGCAGCCTGTTGTTCGTGTCCTACGAGCTGTGCCTCTCGCTGTCGATCGGCTATGCCAACAGCGGGCGGCAGGCGATTGAAGTCGGAATGGTCAACTACCTGTGGCCGACATTCACGATGCTGTCCGCGATTGCCTTCAACAAGCAGCGGGCAAACGCCCTGATCGTGCCCGGTGTGCTGATCTCTATCCTGGGGATCTGCTTCGTGCTGGGCGGTGAGCAGGGGCTTGACATCGCCGGCATGGCGGAGAACGTCAAGGACAACCCGCTCAGCTACGGATTGGCGTTCACGGGCGCGGTGATCTGGGCGGCGTATTGCACCGTCACCAGCCGGATTGCCGCAGGCAAAAACGGCGCGACGCTGTTTTTCATCCTGACCGCGCTGGCCCTGTGGATCAAGTTTTTCGCCACAGGCGGCGGCGCGATGGACTTCAGCGTGTCCGCGTTGATCTATCTTGCGTTGGCCGCGTCGGCAATGGGGTTTGGCTACGCAGCGTGGAACGTCGGCATTTTGCACGGCAACGTCACGGTATTGGCGGGCGCGTCGTATTTCATCCCGGTGTTTTCCGCGGCCCTGGCAGCGGCGCTGCTGCATGCCCCGCTGTCCCTGACGTTCTGGAAGGGGGCGGCGATGGTGGTGGCGGGGTCGATCCTGTGCTGGCTTGCGACGCGCGGCGGTCGCGCCAAGACGTTGCCTTCGCCCAAGTCGTCCACCTGACGTAACAACGGGCACATCGGGAAACTGCCACCTCAACTATTTCGCAATTAACCGACAAGAAATCAAAAAAACCGCAGAGCGAGCCTGCACGGGAACGGGGCGTGCTAGATGCCGTGTAAGCCGCAGCGCCACGACGGAACGGCGGCATACCAACACAGAAACAGGAGGCATCATGTTGAGCACCATCCTCATCATCGTTCTCATCTTGCTGCTGATCGGCGCACTGCCGTCGTGGCCGTACAGCCGGGGTTGGGGCTACGGGCCAACGGGCGGCCTTGGGCTCATCGTAGTGATCGTGGTCATTCTTGTACTGCTGGGCTATATCTGACGCCGAGGCCAACATCTGCGCGCGCGCGGTTCTGAGCATCGCCTGACCGGTCGCAGAGGGTTGGCCGACCACCGTAGCGGGGCAGGTGTCTTGCGGACGCTTGACTGGGCATAATCCCAGCTGCGTTCCGAAGGACACTTCCCATGACGACAGGTCGACACGCCGGCAGCCGCGCGCCCGGCAGTTGCGCCCAATCTGCGCCGCTGGTGCTGGCTTTGTTGCTGGCAGGCTGCGCAGTCGGGCCCGACTACCACACGCCGCCACTGAGCGGCACCGAAGCTCCGCAAGGCTGGCATGCCACGCTGCCACACCACGGCAGCCGCATGGCGCTGGCGCACTGGTGGGAGCAGTTCCACGATCCCGTACTTACCCAGCTGGTTGAGCAAGCCGATGCGACCAGCCCGACGATTGCGCAGGCGGTAGGTCGCGTGCGCGAGGCTCGGGCGAGTGTTTCGACCAACCGCGCGGCGCTGCTCCCGCAATTGAAGGGCTCTGGCTCTGCTACGCGGCAGGGCGGATTTGGCGGCAGCCAATTTGCCGGCGGCGCAGGCGGGCTTTCTGCCGGCGCGCTCAATCCGACGCTGGGGCTGGGCACGATCACCACGCTGGGGGCGCAGGCTGATGCGTCGTGGGAGATCGACCTCTTCGGCGGCAAACGCCGCAGCCTGGAAGGTGCCGATGCGCGGTTGACGGCCAGCGAAGCCGATTGGCACGACGCGCGCGTATCGTTGGCGGCTGAGGTCGCCAATACCTACTTGCAGCAGCGCGAATGCGAGGCGCTGGTCGACATCGGCGCGGCAACGCTGTCTTCCCGGCAGGAAACGCTGCAGCTGACTGAACGGAAATTCCGCGCGGGCTTTGTCGCGCCCGCCGATTTTGCCCAAGCGCAAGCCACGGTGGGTGATGCCGTCAATGCGCTGGAAGGCCAGCGCGCGCAATGTGCGCAAGGCATCGACAAGCTCGTCGCGCTCACCGGCCTGGACCACGATGCGCTGAACGGACTGCTGTTCAAGGCGAGCGCGCAGATTCCGGCGCCGCCCGATGCCGGCGTGCCCGATGTGCCGGCGCAGGTGCTGTCGCAACGGCCCGATGTGTCGTCGGCCGAGCGCGCGGTGGCGGGTGCCAGCGCCGATGTTGGTGTGGCAGTCGCCAGCCGGTTGCCATCGATTACGCTGGCCGGCTCCATCGGCATCAATTCTTACCGCCTTGGCGGGCAATCGTTGACAAGCAAGTCGTGGTCGTTCGGGCCCTCGGTGTCGTTACCGATCTTTGACGGCGGCGCGGGTGCGGCGCGCGTGGAAACGGCACGCGCCCGTTACGACCAGGCGCTGGCAAGCTATCGCAGCAAGGTACGCCAGGCGGTGCAGGAAGTGGAAGATGCACTGGTGCGCCTGGACGCTTCCGAGCGCCGCGTCGACGCCGCTACGATGGCCGACGCCCAATATGCAAAGGTGCTGGAAGCGTCCAACGCCCGCTATCGTCTGGGGGCGGGCAGCCTGCTGCAGTTGGAAGATGTGCGGCGCACTGCGTTGCAGGCTTCGCAGTCCCTGGCGGCGGTCAAGCTCGAACGCGCGCAGGCCTGGGTCGCACTGTACAAGGCCGTCGGCGGCGGCTGGCGCGACGATGCGCCCAATCCTCATCCCGATCACAAGACCACTGCACCGACCGCTCAGGGCCGGACGCATACCGGAAGCGCTTCATGACAGGACAACGAGTTTGGATGGCCGCGCTGGCCGTGATGCTGGCCGGCGCGCTGGCGGCCTGCGGCAAAACTGCGCCCGAAAACAAGAAGAACGAGCAGACGCCTGCCAAGCCGGCGCTGGCTGTCAACGTTGCGCATCTCGCGCAGCAGATATGGCCGCGCGTCGCCACGGCCAGCGGTGCGGTGCAGCCGTGGCAGGAAGCCAGCATCGGCGCCGAGGTGAACGGGCTGAAGCTGGCGGAGGTGCTCGTCAACGTGGGCGATGTGGTCAAGCAAGGCCAACTGCTTGCCCGTCTTTCGGATGAAACGGTGCGTGCCGATGTGGCTGCGCAACGCGCCAGCCTGGCCGAAGCCGAAGCATCGGCTGCGCAGGCCGCTGGCGAGGCCCGCCGCGCGCATGAACTCGACAAGAGCGGTGCGATCAGCCAACAGGATCTGATGCAGTACGACACGCAGGCCAAGACCGCCGCTGCCAAGCTGGCCGCAGCACGCGCCCAGTTCGAGAGTCAGCAATTGCGCTTGCGTTACACCCGCGTGGTCGCACCTGACGACGGCGTGATCAGCGCACGAACGGCGACCGTGGGCGCCGTGGTGTCGTCCGGCACCGAACTTTTCAAGTTGATCCGCAAGAACCGTCTGGAATGGCGCGCTGAAATGCACGGCGACGTCCTGCCCCGCATTCAGCCCGGCCAGGTCGCGCGCCTGCGCCGCATGGAAGGCGGCGTGGTGAACGGCCGGGTGCGCCAGGTCGCTCCCACGGTCGACGCCAACACGCGCAATGGTCTCGTCTACGTTGATCTGCCGCCGGAAGCTGCAACGTCCGGCGTGAAGGCAGGCATGTATCTCTCGGGCGATGTGCTGCTGGGCGATGCGCCGGCCGCGACGTTGCCGGAGACCGCCGTTTTCTCACGCGATGGGTACGACTACGTGATGGTGATTGGCGAGCAGGGCCGCGTGCGGCAGACCAAAGTGACGGTTGGCCGCCGCCAGGATGGGCAAGTCGAAATCGTGCAGGGCATTGGCGCGAAGGACGGCATTGTGGCTGCAGGCGCCGCCTTCCTGACCGATGGCGATGTGGTGCGTGTGGCGGCCCCCGGTGCAGCCTCCATGCCCGCTGCGTCGGCGCCCGCAGCCGGAGCCAAGCCATGAACTTCTCCTCCTGGGCGATCCGCAAGCCGATTCCGTCGATCCTGCTGTTCATCCTGATCACGGTGGCGGGGTTGGTGTCGTTCAAGATGCTGTCGATCCAGAATTTTCCGGACATCGACTTTCCGGCGGTCTCCGTGACGGCCAGCCTGCCGGGCGCCACGCCCACGCAGATGGAAACCGAAGTCACGCGCAAGATCGAAGACAGCATAGCGAGCATCGGCGCGATCAAGCACATCACCTCCACCATCAACGACGGCAGTTCGACCACGATGGTCGAGTTCCAGCTCGAGAAGGATGTGCAGGAAGCCGTGAATGACGTGCGCGATGCGGTCAGCCGTATCCGCGCGCAGCTGCCGTCGGACGTGCAGGAACCGGTCATCTCGCGCGTGACGTTCGCGAGCATGCCCGTGCTGACGTACGCCGTGGAATCGACCGACATGGACGCGGAGGATCTCTCCTGGTTTGTCGATAACACGGTCAACAAGCGCCTGCTGTCGGTGCATGGCGTGGCCAAGGTCACGCGCCAGGGCGGTGTGGACCGCGAAGTGCGCGTGCAGCTTGACCCCGTGCGCCTGCAGGCGTTGAACGTGTCGGCGGCGGATATCAGCGCGCAAGTGCGCGGCATGCAGCAGGAGGCGCCGGGTGGGCGTGGCAATATCGGCGGGCAGGAGCAGGCGGTGCGCACGCTCGGTACAGTGAAGAGCGCGCGCGAACTGGCGCAGATGGACATCCCGTTGTCCGACGGCCGGCGCATCCGGTTGTCGGATGTGGCCGACGTGCGCGACACCGCGGCCGAGCCACGCCAGATGGCGCTGTTCGACGGCAAGCCCGTGGTCAGCTTCCAGGTGTTCCGCTCACGCGGCGCAAGCGAAATCTCGGTCGCCAAGGCCGTGCGCGAGGCGCTGGCCGCACTGCAGGCCGAACGGCCCAACGTGCATGTGACCGAGGTCTACAACATGGTCAAGCCGGTGTCGGATGCGTACACCGCTTCGATGCATGCACTGTACGAAGGCGCCATCCTGGCCGTGATCGTGGTATGGCTGTTCCTGCGCGATTGGCGTGCCACGTTCGTGTCGGCCGTGGCATTGCCGCTGTCGATCATCCCGACGTTCGCGGCCATGCAGTTGCTCGACTTCACGCTCAACGGCATCACGCTGCTGGCGCTCACGCTGGTGGTCGGGATTCTGGTCGACGACGCGATCGTGGAGGTTGAGAACATCGTGCGCCACCTGCGCAACGGCAAGAAGCCGCTGGAGGCCGCGATGGAAGCGGCGCAGGAAATTGGCCTCGCCGTGGTGGCGACATCGCTCACACTCGTGGCGGTGTTTCTGCCGACGGCGTTCATGGGCGGTATCTCGGGCAAGTTCTTCAAACAGTTCGGATGGACAGCCTCGCTGGCGGTGCTGGCCTCGCTGCTGGTGGCGCGGCTGCTCACACCCATGATGGCGGCTTATATGCTCAAGCCGCAGGACGAGCCCAACCGTGACGGCTGGGTCATGACGCGCTATCTGCAGGCGGCACGCTGGTGTCTCGAGCATCCGTGGAAGACAGGCGGCATGGCCGCAGCGTTCTTCGTCGTGTCGGTTGCCATCATCGGGCTGATTCCTGCAACGTTCCTGCCACCCGAAGACTGGGCGCAGCTGCAGATGACGGTGGAAAGTCCGCCCGGCAGCACCATCGCCCAAACGCGCGACAACACCGAGCGCGTGCGCAAGATCGTGATGCAGCACAAGGAAGTCCGTCACGTCTATACGGCCATCGGCTCCGGTGTGATGGCCGGCGTGCCGGGCTCCAGCGGGGGAGAGGTTCGCACCGGCACGCTCACGATCTCGCTCACTGACCGGCATGACCGGCACATCAAGCAGCAGGGCGTTCAACGGCAGTTGCGCGAAATGCTGGAAGGCGTGCCGGGCGTGCGGATTTCGTTCGGCGCGGTGGGCTCCGGCGAGCAACTCCAGGTGGTGCTTGCCGGCGACGACCCGGCCACGCTTCAGCAAGCCGCACGCGATGTGATGCGTGATCTGCGCACCGTGCCCGGGCTCGGCGCAGTGACCTCTTCGGCAAGTTTGCTGCGGCCCGAAATCGTCATCCGCCCGGACTTTGCGCGCGCGGCACAGCAAGGTGTAACGGCCGCCGCCATCGGCCAGGCCGTGCGCGTGGCCACCGCCGGCGACTACGACGTCAACCTGCCCAAGCTGAATCTGCCCGAGCGGCAGGTGTACATCCGCGTTGAACTCGATCCGAAGGCACGCAACCAGATCGACACGATCCGGCAGTTGCGCGTGCCGGGCCGCAACGGCGCGGTGCCGCTGGAAAACATCGCCGATATTTCCATCGGCAGCGGCCCCGCACAGATCGACCGGTATGACCGCAGCCGCAACGTCACCATCAGCGTCGGGCTGGAAGGGCGCGCGCTGGGCGACACCAACATGGCGGTGGAGGCGCTGCCGTCCATCAAGAACTTGCCGCCGGGCGTGCGCCGCATTGCCTCGGGCGATGTGGAGGGCATGCAGGAGCTGTTCAGCAGCTTCTTCCTCGCCATGTTTGCGGGGGTGCTGTGCGTGTACGCGGTGCTGGTGCTGCTGTTCCACGACTTCACACAGCCGGTGACGATCCTGGCGGCGCTGCCGCTGTCGGTGGGTGGCGCGTTCGGGCTCTTGGCGCTGTTTGGTTTCAGCTTGTCGTTGCCGGCGCTGATCGGCTTGCTGATGCTGATGGGCATCGTGACCAAGAACTCGATCCTGCTGGTCGAATACGCCATCGTTGCGCGGCGCGATCTCGGCATGTCGCGCACCGAGGCGATCATCGACGCCTGCCACAAGCGCGCCCGCCCCATCGTCATGACCACGGTCGCCATGACTGCCGGCATGGTGCCGATGGCGCTCGGCCTGGAGGGCGATGCAGGTTTCCGCGCGCCGATGGCGGTGGCGGTGATCGGCGGTCTGCTGACGTCCACGCTGCTGAGCCTGCTCGTGGTGCCGGTGGTGTTCGAGAAGGTCGACGACTTCAAGGAGTGGGCGCTACGCAAGTTCCGCGGTGCGCGCCATCACGGGCACCGGGCCAAGGCCGCGTCGGAGCAAGGGCTGCGCTAGGTGTAGCATCGGGCGGACCGTCAACATACCGCGCTGTGGAGACCGCCCATGCCCGATGCCGTGCTGTTCCAGACCGATGGCCCGGTCTGCACCATCCTGCTCAATCGGCCCGAGTGCCGCAATGCGGTGGACGGGCCGACCGCCGCGGCGCTGCTCAACGCGTTCGAGCGTTTCGAAGCCGATAGCGCGCTACGCGTTGCCGTGCTGGGCGGCACCGGCGGCCACTTCTGTGCCGGCGCCGATCTGACGGCCGTGGGCGATCCTGGCCGACGCAATCATCTCGATCCCGATGGCGGCATGCCCGGCCCGATGGGCCCTTCGCGCATGGCGCTGTCCAAGCCGCTCATTGCTGCGGTCAGCGGCTATGCCGTGGCGGGCGGGCTGGAACTTGCGCTGTTGGCCGACCTGCGCGTGATGGAGCGCGATGCCGTGTTCGGCGTGTTCTGCCGCCGCTGGGGCGTGCCGCTTATCGACGGCGGTACGGTGCGCTTGCCGCGCATCATCGGCATGGGTCGCGCACTGGACATGATCCTGACTGGCCGTGCCGTGCCCGCTGACGAGGCGCTCGCCATGGGGCTTGCCAATCGCGTGGTCGGCCCCGGCGAAGCGCTGGCCGCGGCGCAGAAGCTCGCCCGAGACATCGCCGCGTTTCCGCAGCAATGCATGCTGGCCGATCGGGCATCGGCGTATGCACAGTGGGATTTGCCGTTGGCGGCCGCGTTGCAGCAGGAGGGCGCTCGAGGTACGCCGATCGTGTTTGCCGAAGGGGTGGAAGGCGCCGCGCGATTCGTGGGCGGCGCCGGGCGGCTTGGCGAATAACCGAATTGCGCGCCGAGCGGGTTTTTGCCTCTAAAAAGTCAACCCGAAATCCGAGGGGGCTTTGAGTTGACCGATTGCTGCTTTCATCAATGGCATCAGCCGTTACAATTCTCGCTTTCCTGAAAATAATGGACGCAATGACGTCCAGATAATGTAAGGGTGGTGTGGGAGTTTCGTCGCGACATACAGCGTTGCCAACGCTGTCGGCGCTGCATCCGCGACGGTTTTGCCTCTCGCGCGGAGCGTTGCGGGCCGATGCAAAATTTCCTCTGTTTTCAATCAAGCGCGGGTCATCCCGTGCCGATAGTGCCTGGGCGCTTTGCGTGAGTGCTCGAAATAACATTTTAGAAAATCAGATTTAAGTGTTTTTAAGGGAGAAGTCGAATGAAGCAAACCTCGAAATTGATGATTGCCGGCGCCGCAGCGGTGGCACTCGGTATGCTCGGCGGGTGCGCGACCGAATCGTCGCAGGCGCTGCCGGTTGCCAAGGTGGAAAGCGCAAGCCGCCCATACGCTGGCGTGCGGGCCCCGATTGCGGTGGGCAAATTCGATAACCGCTCCGCGTACATGCGCGGCGTGTTCTCGGACGGCGTGGACCGCTTGGGCGGCCAGGCCAAGACCATCCTGATCACGCATCTGCAGCAGACGAACCGCTTCTCGGTGCTGGACCGCGACAACATGGCCGAGATCAAGCAGGAAGCCGCCATCAAGAACACCGCGCAGAAACTGAAGGGCGCCGACTACGTCATCACCGGCGATGTGACCGAGTTTGGCCGCAAGGAAACCGGCGATCAGCAACTGTTCGGCATCCTCGGTCGCGGCAAGGAGCAGGTCGCCTACGCGAAGGTCGCGCTGAATGTGGTCAACATTTCGACGTCGGAAGTCGTGTATTCGGTGGGCGGCGCGGGTGAGTACAAGCTGTCGAACCGTGAAGTGATCGGCTTTGGCGGAACGGCCAGCTACGACTCGACGCTCAACGGCAAGGTGCTGGACCTGGCGATGCGTGAAGCGGTGAACAACCTGGTCAACGGCATCGAAAGCGGTGCGTGGAAGCCGGGCGCGCAATAAGCGCAGACGCAGTCAAAACGAAAACACGAAATAAGGGGTAACAACTGTCATGAGCAAGGTGTTTGCGATGTGGCGCGTGGCGGCCGGCGTGGCCGTCGGGAGTGCAATGCTGGCCGGTTGCGCCGGCCCCAAGCCGTTGTACCAGTGGGAAGGCTACCAACCGCAGGTGTATCAGTACTTCAAGGGTGAGGCGAAGGAAGCCCAGGTGGCTGAACTCGAGCGCGGCCTGGAGAAGATCAAGGCCACGAATGGCGCCGTGCCGCCGGGCTATCACGCCCAACTGGGCATGCTGTATTCGGGCCTCGGCAAGGACGACCAGATGGTCCAGGAGTTCAATACCGAGAAGGCACTGTTTCCGGAATCGGCAACGTACATCGATTTCCTGATGAAGAACGTGAAGAAGGGGACCAACTGATGGCCAAGCGCTTTCTGAAACTGTTTGCCGCGGCCGGTGTGGTGACCCTGATGGCGGGTTGTGCTGTGCCGACCAAGAACGTCGACTATGCAGCCTTCAAGGCCAGCAAGCCGCGTTCGATCGTGGTGCTGCCGCCGCTGAATGAATCGCCAGACGTGGGCGCCACCTACGGCATGCTGTCGCAAGTGACGGTGCCGCTGGCAGAGGCGGGTTATTACGTACTGCCGGTCGCGCTGGTGGACGAAACCTTCCGCCAGAACGGCCTGAATACGGCAGGCGACATCCACGGCGTGCCGGTGGCCAAGCTGCATGACATCTTCGGTGCAGATGCGGCGCTGTACATCACGGTCACGCAGTACGGCAGCAAGTACATGGTGGTGAGCAGCTCCACCGTCGTGTCGGCCGATGCCAAGCTGGTCGACCTGAAGAGCGGGCAGACGCTCTGGACTGGCCGCGCCAGCGCGTCCAACAACGAAGGCGGAAACAACTCGGGCGGCGGTCTGATCGGCATGCTGGTGTCGGCGGCGGTCAACCAGATCATCGCCAACGTCACCGACCAGGGCTATAAGGTGGCCGGTACGACGAGCGCGCGTCTGCTGTCGGCCGGGCAACCGGGCGGGCTGCTGTATGGTCCGCGCTCGCCGAAGTACGGCACGGACTAAGCTGCCGTCTGCCGCAAGAAAAAACGCCAACCAGCGCAAGCCGGTTGGCGTTTTTATTTGGTGCTATCGACTTTTAAGCCGTCGCACCTTCGTCCTGCGTCGCCTTGCTGCCCGCATGCAGCGCCTTGGCATGCTTGGCGCGCAAGCGGCGCGTGGCTTCCACCATGCCTTGCAGTGCCGCTTCCACTTCCGGCCAGCCGCGCGTTTTCAGGCCGCAGTCGGGATTCACCCACAGGCGTTGCACCGGCACAACCTGCGCGGCCTTGTCGAGCAGCGCTTCCATCTCTTCGACACGCGGCACGCGCGGCGAATGGATGTCGTACACGCCCGGGCCGATCTCATTGGGGTACGCAAATTCGCCAAACGCGTCGAGCAGTTCCATGTTCGAACGCGACGTCTCGATGGTGATCACGTCAGCATCCATCGACGCGATGGCCGGGAGGATGTCGTTGAACTCCGAGTAGCACATGTGCGTGTGGATCTGCGTGTCGTTGCGCACGCCGGAGGCCGATACGCGGAACGCACGCGCCGCCCACTCCAGGTAGCCCGGCACATCGGATGCGCGCAACGGCAGGCCTTCGCGGAAAGCCGGTTCGTCGATCTGGATGGCGGCAATGCCGGCGGCTTCCAGGTCGCACACTTCGTCACGCAGGGCCAGGGCGATCTGCAGCGCGGTCTGCTCGCGCGGCTGGTCGTCGCGCACGAACGACCACTGCAGCATCGTCACGGGGCCGGTCAGCATGCCCTTCATCGGCTTGGCGGTCAGGCTTTGTGCGTACTTGGACCACTCGACCGTCATCGCTTCCGGGCGATACACATCGCCGTAGATCACGGGCGGCTTCACGCAGCGCGAGCCGTAGCTCTGCACCCAGCCGTTGGCAGTGAAAGCGTAGCCCCACAGCAGCTCGCCGAAGTATTCGACCATGTCGTTGCGCTCGGCTTCTCCGTGCACGAGCATGTCGAGGCCGAGCGCTTCCTGGCGGCGCACCACGTCGGTAATTTCGGCGCGCATGCGCTGCAGGTAATCCAGCGCAGGGAGTTCGCCACGCTTGTGTTGCGCGCGCGCCTGACGAATTTCTGCTGTTTGCGGGAACGAGCCGATGGTGGTGGTCGGCAGCAGCGGCAGGTTCAGGCGGGCTTGCTGGGCTTCTGCGCGGTCGGCGTAAGGTGCTGCGCGTTCTGCGTCTTCTGCGCGGATCGCGGCCACGCGCTTCTTGACGCTGGCGTTGTGCACGCGGCGCGATTCGGTGCGCGAGGCGATGGCGGCGCGATTGTCGTCGAGCGCCTGCTGCACGGCGGCCGGGCCTTCGACCAGCGCGAGCCTGAGGATCGCCAGTTCGTCCAGCTTCTGGCGCGCGAAGGCCAGCCAACCCTTGAGTTCGTCGTCGAGCTTGGTTTCGGCGGACAGGTCGACCGGCACATGCAGCAGCGAGCAGCTCGGCGCCACCCACAGCCGATCGCCAAAGGCGTCGGCCAGCGGCGCCACGCGCTCCAGCACGCGCGCGAGATCGGAGCGCCAGATGTTGCGGCCGTCGACCACGCCAACGGAGAGCACCTTGTCTGCGGGCCACGGCGCGAAGGCGCCAAGCTGTTCGGGCGCACGCACGAGGTCCAGGTGCACGCCATCGACCGGCAGGGATTTGATGAGCGCGGCGTGGTGGGACGCGGCTTCGAAGTACGTCGCCAGCAGCACCTTCGGGCCGTTGGCAGCGGCCAGCGCCTGGTAAGCGGGGCCGAATGCATCTACCCAGGCTTGCGGGAGATCCAGCACCAGCGCTGGTTCGTCGATCTGCACCCATTCCACATTCAGGGCGGCCAGGCGCTGCAGCACAGCGGCGTAGGCCTGAAGCACTTGCGGCAGCAGCGCGAGCTTGTCGGTCAAGCCGTTGCGCGCCTTGGCCAGATGCAGGAACGTGACGGGCCCGGTGAGCGCAACCTTCACGCGGTGCCCAGCGGCCTGTGCCTCGCGCACTTCGTCGAACAGCCATTCGGTGCCGGGGCCCCATGGGCGATCGAGGAGGTCCGGCGTGAGTTCGGGCACGAGATAGTGGTAGTTGGTGTCGAACCACTTCGTCATTTCCATGGCGGCGTGGTCGGCATTGCCACGCGCAAGGACGAACGATTGCGCCAGCGTGAGCTGCGCGGCGTCAAAGCCGTAGCGCGTCGGAATGGCGCCGAGCAGGGCGGCAGTCTGCAACACCTGGTCGTACCAGGCGAAATCGCCCACGGTCACGAAGTCGAGGCCGGCCTCGCGCTGGGCAGTCCAGTGGCGCTCGCGCAGGGCGCGGCCGGTGGCCCGCAGGTCGTCTTCGGACGAGGCCCCCTTCCAGAACGATTCGAGCGCGAACTTCAGCTCGCGTTGGGCGCCGATGCGCGGGTAGCCGAGGGTATGGATGGTCGTCATGGTGGTCGCAGGAGAGGCGATTCGGTTTTCAGTCCAGCGATGATCGGCGACCCGCTTTCATGAATCAAATGATATTATTTTCGATAGCCTTGAATGAGATTCATACATCGGAAGTCGCACGAACATGCTTGAAATTCGCCATCTGCGCACGCTGATCGCCCTGGCCGACGGAGGCTCCGTCTCGCGCGCCGCCGAGCGGCTGCACCTAACGCAATCGGCGCTGTCGCATCAACTGCGCGCACTGGAGTCGCATTACGGGCTGGCCGTCGTGCGCCGCAAGGGGCAGACGGTGGAATTGACCGAAGCCGGGGAGCGCATGCTGGAACTCGCGCAAAAGGTCGTCGCCGACATCCAGGCCGCCGAGCGCGACCTTGAGCGCATCAAGGGCCGCGCGGCCGGCACGCTGCGCATCGCGCTGGAATGCCACACCTGCTTTGACTGGCTGATGCCCGTGATGGACGCCTTCCGCCAGCGCTGGCCCGAAGTGGAGATGGATCTTGTGTCGGGTTTTCACACCGATCCGCTTGCGCTGCTCAAGGACGGACGCGCCGACGTCATCATCGGCTCTGATGCCAAGATGCGGCGCGGCGTGGTGTTTGCGCCGCTGTTTCGCTTCGAGATCCTCGCCGTGCTGCCCGTCGACCACGCCCTGCGCAACAAGAAGTGGCTCGACGCGAAGGACTTTACGGACCAGACGCTGATCACGTATCCCGTGCCCGAAGAGCGCATCGATCTGATCCGCCAGGTGCTGACACCGGCCGGCATCGTATTCAACCGCCGCACGGCGGAGCTGACCATCGCCGTGCTGCAGCTCGTTGCCAGCCGCCGCGGGCTGGCCGCGCTGCCGAGCTGGGGCATCAAAAACTACGTCGATTACGAATACGTGGTGGCCAAGCGTGTCGGCAAGGAAGGCCTGTGGAGCGATCTCTACGCCGCCATGACGCGCGACTATGCGCAGGCGCCGTTTGCCCAGGACTTTATCGAGACGGCCAAGTCGATTTGCTTTGCGCAGCTGCCCGGGCTGATGCCGCTGGAGGCGTGATCAGGCGCGTTCCTTCTGCGGCAGGCGCGGCAGCTTGCCTTGCAGCCCGTCCTTCAGGAAGTCCAGCAAGTGTCGCGTCGCGAGCGTCCGGTATCGACTCGGCATCGCCAGCATGTAAAGGCGGCTGCCAAACACGCTGAACCGATATCCGGGCAGCACGCGTTTGACGTGACCGTCGCGCAGATCATCGGCTGCGGCGTAATAGGGCAGGATTCCGAGGCCATTGCCCGAACGCACGGCGGCTTGCAGAAACAGGTAGTTGTCGGAAGAGACGCCCGGGTCCAGCGTCACGAGTGTCCGTTCATCGCCCAGTTGCGCCGACAGCCGCAACGGTTGTCCGACCGCGGGCGCGCTGACGATGGTGTGGGCTGCGAGCGCGTCGAGCGTTTTCGGCACGCCATGCACGGCCAGGTAGTCCGGCGCGGCGCACAGCACCCAGTCGACTTCATCGAGCAGCGTGGCGACCAGCGATTCCGGCGGGTTCGAGACAATGCGCAGCGCCACGTCGACGTCCTCGCCAATCAGGTCCGACACCCGGTTGTCGAACCGCACATCCAGGCGGATATCCGGATACGCCCGCTTGAAGGCCACCAGCAGCGGCGACACCAGCAAATGCCCCAACCCAGTCGGCACCGACAGCCGCACGCTGCCTTGCAGCGATTTGCCGAGCGACGAGACCAGCGCGTCGGCGGCAGCCATTTCGCGCAGGATGCTTCGGCCGTGTTCATAGATGCCGGCGCCGACCTCCGTGGGTTCCACGCGGCGCGTGGTCCGGCGCA
Organism: Ralstonia sp. OTU4908; assembly: GCF_038440115.1. Taxonomy (NCBI): domain Bacteria; kingdom Pseudomonadati; phylum Pseudomonadota; class Betaproteobacteria; order Burkholderiales; family Burkholderiaceae; genus Ralstonia; species Ralstonia sp. OTU4908. Next base: position 122,100 of record NZ_JASATD010000011.1, read on the forward strand.
GCAGTTGCACGCCCAGTGCGCGCTCGAACGCCTTCAACCGGTGGCTCACGTTGGAACGTGTGGTTTGCAGCCGGCGCGCCGCCGCCGACAGGTTGCCCGCATCGACAATTTCCACGAACAGCTTGAGCGCATTGAGATCCATGACCGCCCGTCAGATTGGTGAATCGAATTCGACATTCTGTTGATGCCGGCGCGGATTGTCAAAGTGTGCCAACCCGGTAACATCCCCCCGCATATCCCACAGGAGCAGGTGACATGGCGCTCGACGACGAATCCTTCGGCTTGCTGCAGCAATCGGTGCAGCGCTTCATCCAGGAACGGCTCGTGCCGGCGGAGAACATCCTCGAGGAAGAGGACGACGTGCCCGCCGACATCGTTGCCGACATGAAAGAGATGGGCCTCTTCGGCCTGTCGATTCCGGAAGAGTACGGTGGCATTGGCCTGGCGATGGTGCAGGAATGCGAGGTGGCGTACGACCTCGGGCACACGGCGCTGGCGTTTCGCTCGGTGTTCGGCACCAACGTCGGCATCGGCTCGCAGGGCATCCTGATGGACGGCACCGATGCGCAGAAGGCCGATTACCTGCCGCGCATCGCCAGTGGCGAACTGATCATCTCGTTTGCGCTGACGGAACCGAACGCGGGGTCGGATGCGGCGTCGCTGCAGACGCGCGCCACGCTGGACGGCGATCACTACGTCATCAATGGCACCAAGCGCTACATCACCAACGCGCCGCGCGCCGGGGCGTTCACGCTGATGGCGCGAACGGGAAGCGAAGGCGCGGGCGGCATCTCGGCCTTTATCGTGCCGGCCGACACGCCGGGCATCACGCTGGGCAAGCCCGACAAGAAGATGGGCCAGCGCGGCACCAAGACGTGCGATGTGATGCTCGACAACGTGCGGGTGCCCGCCGCCAACATCATCGGCGGCGTGGCGGGGCAGGGCTTCAAGACGGCGATGAAGGTGCTGGATCGGGGCCGTCTGCATATCTCGGCGCTGGCCTGCGGCATGGCGCATCGGCTCATCACCGATGCGGTGGCCTACGCCAAGGAGCGCAAACAGTTCGGTCAGCCTATCGCAGACTTTCAGTTAATTCAGGCCATGCTCGCCGATAGCCAGACTGAGCTGTACGCCGGCATGTCGATGGTGCGGGATTGTGCGCGCCGCTACGACGCAAAGCCCGTCGGCAAACAGGATCACGAGGTCAGCATGCTGGCTTCCTGCACCAAGATGTTCTGTACTGAGATGGTCGGTCGCGTGGCGGATCGTGCAGTGCAGATTCACGGTGGCGCGGGCTACATTGCCGAGTACAAGGCCGAGCGCTTCTATCGCGATGTGCGCCTGTTGCGCCTGTACGAAGGCACCACGCAGATCCAGCAGCTCATCATCGCCAAGAACCTGCTGCGCGATTAGGTTGGCTCTAATAATCCGCCGGAATCTGGCTCTATGTTGGAGCCACGTTCGGGTTCAGAATAGGTGCTTCCTGTCAGATTGCACGGTTGCTGCCGGAGTCGCCATGTACATTCCCGCCCACTTTGAAGAATCGCGCCCTGACGCGCTGCACGACCTGATCGCGCAGAATCCGTTCGGGACGCTCGTCACGCATGGCGAGCATGGGCTGGACGCGAACCACATCCCGTTCTTGCTGCTGCCGGAAGAGGGCAAGCTTGGCGTGCTGCATGCCCACGTGGCGCGCGCCAACCCGGTCTGGAAAGACGTGGCGAATGGCGATGAGGTGCTCGTCATCTTCCGCGCGGGCGATGCGTATATTTCACCGACGTGGTATCCGAGCAAGCACGAAGCCCACCGGCAGGTGCCGACATGGAACTACCGCGTCGCGCATGCGCATGGCCGTATCACCGTGCGTGACGACGAGCGTTTTGTGCGCGGCGTCGTGGCTCGCCTGACGCGCGTGCATGAGGCATCGCAGCCGACGCCGTGGAAAATGTCCGACGCCCCAACGGACTACACGGACGCGCTGCTCAAGATGATCGTCGGCATCGAGATCGAGATCACGCGCATCGAAGGCAAGCTCAAGCTGAGTCAGAACAAAGAGACGCGAGATATCGTCGGCGCCGGTGAGGCGCTCAGGGCCAGCGGCGAGCGTGTGATCGGCGATGCGATGCTGGCCTGCGCCGCTGCCAAGACGGAATAAAAGCGGAGCGACGGACTGTTGATCCGTCGCTCTGCACTGCCTTACTTCACACTGCGCGCCGGCAGAATCTCGCCGCGCACTTCCCCGAAACCCACACGATAGCCATCGCCCTGGCACCAGCCGGTCATGGTGACTTCGTCGCCGTCTTCCAGGAAGGCGCGCGTGGTGCCGTTGCCGAGGTCCAGCGGCTGCTTGCCGTTGACAGTCAGCTCCAGCAGGCTGCCGTAGGAATCCGGCGTTGTTCCGCTGATGGTGCCCGAGCCCATCAGGTCACCCACGCGCACGTTGCAGCCGGACACCGTGTGGTGCGCGAGCTGCTGCGCCATCGTCCAGTACATCGCGCGAAAGTTTGTGCGGGCGATGGTGGTGCGTTCGCCACCGTGGGGCCGCAATGCAGTTTCGAGAGCGATGTCGTACGCGTTGGGCCGGCTCTGCCGCAGGTACTCCAGCGGCTCGGGCGACTGCACCGGGTTGGCCACGCGGAACGGTTCCAGCGCCTCCATCGTGACGATCCACGGCGAGATCGATGTACCGAACCCCTTCGAGTTGAACGGGCCGAGCGGCACGTATTCCCATTGCTGAATGTCGCGTGCGCTCCAGTCGTTGAGGAGCACGACGCCGAACATGTAGTCCGGTGCCGCGTCGACGGAAACCGGCTCACCCAGCGCGCTCGGCTTGCCAACCACAAAGGCCATCTCGAGTTCGTAGTCCAGCTTGCGGCAGGCCGTGAAGATCGGACGCGGCTGGTCGGGCAGCTTGATCTGGCCCATCGGGCGGTGCAGCGGTGTGCCGCTCACCACCACGGAGCTGGCGCGGCCGTTATAGCCGATCGGGATTTCCAGCCAGTTGGGCAGCAGCGCGTTCTCGGGATCTCGGAACATGCGGCCGACGTTGGTGGCGTGTTCTTTCGATGAATAGAAATCCGTATAGCCGGGGATGTCGATCGGCAGATGCATCACGGCATGTGCCTGCGGCACCAGCGCGCGAGCGTGCAGCGTGGCGTTGTCGCGCACGTGGGTGTCGGCCACGCTGAACAGCGCTTGCAGCTTCTTGCGCGTTTCCGCCCAGACGGGCTTGCCGAGTGCGATGAAGGTGTTGAGCTTGCCAGTGCGGAACGTGCCGCGTGTTGCTGCGGGGAGCAGGCCGGCGTCATCCAGCACGCCGAGATCGATGACCTGATCGCCCAGGGCCACGCCTGCGCGTGGCGACGGGTTTTCCTTGGTGGAGAAGATGCCGAAGGGCAGGTTTTCCAGGGGGAAGTGGGTGTCGGGGGTGTTGGCGGATTCTAGCCAGCTTAGTTGGCGGGTGGTCATGATGGGGGCGATGGTTTGTTTGTTGAGTCGGCTATTGCTTGACGTTGCTGGTGCATCCCTTGTTTCACCCCCTGCCGGGGGCGACTTACTTTCTTTGTCTTGCCAAAGAAAGTAAGCAAAGAAAGGCGCGCCCGAGATGGCGAAAGACTCCTTGAATTTCCGTAACCGGGCGGAGAAGGACCGAAACTCGCTGCGCTCAGACAGCGGTCCTTCTTTTTTCCGCCCGCTTACGAAAATTCAAGGGGCCATCTAGGGCAGGGTACGGCCACACCTTCGCGGCGCTGACCTTGGCGTCAAGGTTGATTTGCTTAACGCTTGGTGGGGTCGAAATGCTTCTTCAGGCCTTGCCAGCATTCGAAGTACTTGGCTTGCAGTTGCGCGGATTCCGCTGCGAAGCGCGTGGGGCGGATCACGGCTGGCGTTTCGAACATGAAGGCCATCGTTGCGTCGACCTTGTGCGGCTTGGTGGTGTCGCCGTTGCTGGCTTTCTCGAACGTGTCGGCGTCGGGGCCGTGGCCGCTCATGCAGTTGTGCAGGCTGGCGCCGCCGGGCACGAAGCCTTCGGCCTTGGCGTCGTACACGCCCTGGATCAGGCCCATGAATTCGCTCGCGACGTTGCGGTGGAACCAGGGCGGGCGGAACGTGTTTTCGGCGGCCAGCCAGCGCGGCGGGAAGATCACGAAGTCGATCGTGTCCACGCCTGGCGTGTCGGAGGGGCTCTGCAGCACCAGGAAGATCGACGGGTCCGGATGGTCGTAGCTGATCGAGCCGATGGTGTTGAACAGGCGCAGGTCGTACTTGTACGGCGCGAGGTTGCCGTGCCAGGCAACAACGTCAAGCGGCGAGTGGCCGATCTTCGCGCTCCACAGGCTGCCCTGGAATTTTGCGACGAGTTCGAAGTTGCCCTCGCGGTCTTCGTACCACGCGTGCGGGGTGAGGAAGTCCCGCGGGTTGGCCAGGCCGTTCGAGCCGATCACGCCCAGGTCCGGCAAGCGGAAGAGCGCGCCGAAGTTCTCGCAGATGTAGCCGCGCGCGTCGCCATCCGGCAGTTCGACGCGGAAGCGCACGCCGCGCGGGACAACGACAATCTCCAGCGGTTCGACATCGACCACGCCCATCTCCGTCAGCAGGCGCAGGCGGCCTTGCTGCGGGACGATCAGCAGTTCGCCGTCGGCGTTGTAGAAGAAGCGCTCCGTCATCGACGCATTGGCGGCGTACAGGTGGATGCCGCAGCCGGTTTGCGCATCCGGCCCGCCGTTGCCGGCGAAGGTGACGATGCCGTCGATGAAATCGGTGCCGGCGGCAGGTGCGGGCAGCGGATCCCAGCGCAGCTGGTTGGGCGAGGGCGGCACCTCGTTGAAGTTGCTGTGGAACCGCCCCTGCGCCATGGCCTCGAACGGCAGATGCACGGCGCCCGGACGGATGCGATACAGCCACGAGCGGCGGTTGTGCGCGCGCGGGGCGGTGAATGCCGTGCCGGAAATCTGTTCCGCATACAAGCCATACGGTGCCTTCTGCGGGGAGTTCTGGCCGTGCGGCAACGCGCCGGGCAGCGCTTCGGTGGCGAACTCGTTGCCGAAGCCGCTCTGGTAAGCAGGCCGGTCCAGCGACGCGGGGGTGAATGCGTTCTTGACCGTCGGGGCGAGCATATTCATGGTGAAGTCCTTGGAGAAAAAGTCAGGAGCGTCTTAAGGGAAAGCGTAGTCGTTACCGGGCCATCAGGCGGGCTTGCCGGTTGCGCGACCTGAGGCAAAGCGTGCGGCGTCCGGGCCACTGGCGGCCAGCGTAAGCGCCAGCACCATGCCGAACGACACCATCGCCGGCACCGCGGCGGCCGAGAACAGCGCCGGGCCGCTCCACTGCATGGCAATCAGTTGCCCGCCGATCACGGGGCCGATGACGGAGCCGATGCGGCCCACGCCAAGGCTCCAGCCGATGCCGGTGGCCCGCAGCGTGGTGGGGTAATACGTGGCGGCGAGCGCATTGACCGCAGGCTGTCCGCCGACGATGCAGAAGCCCGCCACGAACACCACCGCCACCAGCACGGGTAGCGCAGCCGCCACATGGCCGATCAGACCGACGGTGACGCAGGCGATCAGGAAACAGACGGCCAGCACGCGCACAAAGCCCAGGCGATCGATCAGCCGGCCCAGCGTGAGCGTACCGATCACACCGCCTACCTGCAGCGCGGTGGCGACCAGCACAGCGGTATCCGTCGGATATCCGGCATCGCGAATCAGCGTCGGCAGCCAGTTCGACAGGAAGTACAGGTCGATCAGGTTCATGAAGTTGATGACCCACAGCACGAGCGTGACCTTGGCGCGGCCTTCCGTGAAGAGCGCGGAGACCGGCATACCGCGCGCGGGCGCCTCGGGCACCACGAATTGCGTCTGCGCGTTCACCTGGAGTTGCGGCGCCAGCTTGCCCAGCCAGCGAGCCAGACGCTGATGGCGCGTTTGTCGCATTTGTCCATGGCCCTTGAGCACCAGGTATTGCAGGGATTCCGGCAGCCACAACACCATCATCACGCCAATGACAAGAGGCACCAGGCCGCCCACCAGAAACACCGCATGCCACCCAAAGCGCGACAGCAGCGCCGCGCTCACAAAGCCGCCAAGCGCCGCGCCGACAGTAAAGCCGCATGACACCAACATCATCCACGTTACGCGCGTGCGTGCGGGGCTGAACTCGCCGGCCAGCGCCATCGCGTTGGGCATGATGCAGCCCAGCCCCAGGCCCGTGACAAAGCGCAGGATAAGCAGGGCGTTCACCGTTTCCACCTGCGTGGTGGCCAGCATGCACGCTGCAAAAAAGAAGGTCGCAACGATCAGCACCGGCCGCCGCCCGAAGCGGTCGCCCAGCACGCCAAACACCAGCGAGCCGACCAGCATGCCGAACAGCCCCGCGCCGAACACCGGCCCAAGGCTCGCCTTGGTGATGTTCCAATCCTTGATGATGGCGGGCGCCACATAGCCCATGGCCTGCACATCAAAGCCGTCGATGATCAGGCACAGCCCGCAGATGGCGAGCAGCAGGATCCGGAAGCCGCCGACCTTGCCCTCATCAATCAGGCGGGCGAGGTCGATGGGCGTGGATGGCGCTTCATGAGCAGTGGCGGCAGGGCGCATGGTGGTCTCCGGTGGCGGCGTTGCCGCTCTGTTTTGGATTCTTGGTATGCGCGTATTGTCCGGATCAGGTGAAAATTTGGAATATCAATGCGAGAATGCATGCTATTGATATTGTGAATGTTGGGGCGCTGCCATGCTCAATCTGCGCGATGTGGACCTGAACCTGCTGGTGCTGTTTCAGGAAATCCTGCGCGAAAAGCGCATCTCCGTCGTGGCCGAGCGGCTGGGCCTGTCGCAGCCGGCGGTGAGCAACGCGCTGTCGCGCCTGCGCCAGACCTTCGATGACGAACTCTTCGTGCGCACCCCGCGCGGCATGATGCCGACCGCACTTGCCGAGCAGTTGGCCGAACCGGTGGCGATGGCGCTCGACACGCTGCAACGCGCTTTCGGCCAGCGCACGCATTTTGATGCGGCCACTTCCACGCGCAACTTCACGATTGCCATGAGCGATGTCGGCGAGGTGTATTTCATGCCGGTGCTGGCGCAGTTATGTGCCGAGCAGGCGCCCGGCGTGCGCATCGATACCATGCGGGCCGGCGGGTTCGACATGAAGGCCGAAATGGAGGCTGGCGCCATCGACCTTGCCATCGGCGCGTTCGATGATCTTTCCGGCGAGAGCATCTTCCAGCGCCGCCTGTTCCAGCAGGATTATGTGACGATGTTCCGGCGCGGCCATGCGCTGTCGGAAGGCAGGCTCACGCTGGAACGCTTTCGCGCCGCGTCGCATCTGGTGGTGGCGAGTTCGGCCAGCCCTTACAACGCCATCGGGCCGCTGCTGGACAAGGCGGGGATCACGCAGTCGGCGCGTTTTTCAGTGCCGCACTTCGTGGCGGTGCCGTACATCGTCAGCACGACCGATCTGGTGGTGACGGTGCCGCGCAAGCTGGCCGAGCGGGCAGCGCCGCCGTTCGGGCTCGAGTTCGTTGCGCCGCCGCTCAAGCTTCCGGCACTGCAGACCAATGTGTTCTGGCACCGGCGCTTCCATCAGGACGCCGGCAACCAGTGGCTGCGCAACCTTGTCGCGCAGCGCTTTGCAGAGCTGGAACGCTAGGCATCAGCTTGCCCAGGCCGTGCGCTGCAGTCATCCGCGCGATGACCGGTAGGCTTGCCTAGGCTGGTCTTCTCCTTGCGCCTGGGCCATCACCCTGCATCCGACCGAGCGCTCTGCAGGATCAGCCGGTCCGTCTTATCCTCTGCGTTGTCTTTCGCATCTGAGCCTGTGCGCTCAGCATTCCGTTCCCACCGTATTGGAGTCGATCACATGCGTTACAACCGACTGGGCCGGACCGGCCTGTTTGTTTCTGAGCTATGCCTCGGCACGATGACCTTCGGCGGCAGCGATGGCATCTGGCAGCACATCGGCGATTTGCAGCAAGCCGATGCCGAGCGCCTGATTGGGCGCGCCCTCGACGCCGGCATCAATTTCATCGATACGGCGGATGTGTACGCCAATGGCGTCGCTGAACAGTTGACGGGGCAGGCGCTCAAGAACCTGAAGGTGTCGCGCGACAGCGTGGTCGTCGCCACCAAGGTGTTCGGGCAGACCGGCGACAGCGTGAACGCGCGCGGCGCCTCGCGGTTCCACATCATGGACGGCATCAAGGCGAGCCTGAAGCGCATGCAGCTCGACCATATCGATCTTTATCAGATCCATGGTTTCGATCCCGCCACGCCGATCGAAGAAACCGTGCGTGCCCTCGACACGCTGGTCCAGCATGGCCACGTGCGCTATGTGGGTGTATCGAACTGGGCGGCGTGGCAGATCGTCAAGGCGTTGGGCATTGCGGAGCGGCTGGGCTGCGCTCGCTTCGAAAGCCTGCAGGCGTATTACACAATTGCCGGCCGTGACCTGGAGCGCGAGTTGGTGCCGATGCTCAAGAGCGAAGGCCTGGGCCTGATGGTGTGGAGCCCGCTGGCCGGTGGCCTGCTCAGCGGCAAGTACACACGCGAGCAGCACGGCGAGCAAGACAGCCGCCGCAACAAGTTCGATTTCCCGCCGGTGGACCGGGCACGTGCCTACACGTGCGTGGATGCCATGCGCGTCATGGCCAATGCGCGCAGCGTGTCGGTCGCGCAGATTGCGCTGGCGTGGCTGCTGCATCAGCAGGCAGTGACCACCGTGATCGTCGGTGCCAAGAAGATCGAGCAGCTCGACGACAACATCGCGGCCACCAAGGTTGAACTGACGGCGGAAGAACTCGCTCAGCTCGACGAGCTGAGCAAACTCCCGGCCGAATACCCGGGCTGGATGCTGGAGCGGCAAGGGGAGTACCGGCGTGGCCAGCTTGCCGGAATGCGGCAAGCTGTGCGCTAGTCTGCCGGCTCAAATCGTTCGCCTTTGAACACGCGGCGCGGATTGCCGCGCTCCACCTGGTGATGGAGCGCGCGCCGTTGCGCACGCTGCGCCACATCGGCCGCCGCGTTATCGTTTTGGTGGAGCGCGCTCCTCTTCGCGCCAACCCCAGCCGCAAGTACGATCAAACGTAAGCGTTGGATTGATGAAACGTGATGACGCTCAGGTTGCCGTTGCTGCCGGCAATGCCAGCCGCGCCGCCGCCAGCGCTTCACGCAATACCGCCATGTCGCCGATATGGTTCGCGAGCAGCAGGATGAGCTGCGCGTTGAGCATCGCGCTGTGCTCCTCGTCGAGGTTGCGGTGCGCGTCGATCAGCGCTTCGTAAAAGTCATCGGGGCGCGGCAGGTTCGGTTGCGTATTCAGCGGCATGGCGATCGGTGATCGGTGATCGGTATTCAATTCAGGCGGCGACTGTGGCATGCGGCTGTGCTGCCGGCGCGGTTTGGCCGGTGGCGCGAAGCAACGCAGCGGCCAGCTTGGCAGGCTCAAGCGCGCGCCAGCGTGCGCAGACGTGCTGATCTGGCCGGATCAGGTAGATCGTGCCGGGGCGCGCGTCATAGCGTTGCGCGACCAGCCCGTCGATGTCTTCCAGCGCCGCCACGTTGGCCGAGACTGTGCCCATGCCGCCGGCCGGGAAGATGGCCAGCGTCGGCAGCGGTAGCGCGTCGACGTGTTCTCCCGCGCCGCAGAAGCGCAACGCGGTGAAGCTGCCGTGCAGATGGCTGAGCAGCCAGTCGGCGCGGCCATCGGCATGGCGTACCGGCGCATCAAGTGCGACAGCGCCGGGCACGAGCGTGCAGGCGAAAGGCGCCTCATCCGCTGTCTGCAACGGAGAACCTTCAAGCACCGTCGGCATCGAGAGCCGCCCGCTGTTGACCAGCGTCCGCGCAAACGGATAGTGCTTGGCCAGGCGCAGCGTGGCATCGCGAAAGAGCCGGCTGACCGCACTTTTTGGCGTGATGAAATCGGTCGAGCGCGTGGAGTGGCGGATGTTGTCGTCGGCGGCGAACTCGCGCTCGCTCGCGTAGGTGTCGAGCAGCGTGTCGGGCGCATCGCCGGCCAGCACCATGCGCAATTTCCACGCGAGGTTTTCGGCGTCTTGCAAACCGCTGTTGGCACCACGTGCGCCGAACGGCGAGACGCGATGTGCCGCATCGCCGATGAAGAGCACACGGCCGTGGCGGAAGCGGTCCATGCGTTCGCACGAAAATGTATAGACGCTGACCCATTCCAGCTCGAAATCGACGCCTTCCCCCAGCAGCGCGCGCACGCGTGGGATGACGCGCTCGGGTTGCCTCTCGGCCACGGGATCGGCGTCCCAGCCGAGCTGGAAATCGATGCGCCAGACGTTGTCGGGCTGATGGTGGAGCAGCACCGATTGATTCGGATGGAACGGCGGATCAAACCAGAACCAGCGCTCGCTCGGGAAGGGCGCATCCATGCGCACGTCGGCGATCAGGAAGCGGTCTTTGAACGTCTGGCCGCGGGCTTCGAGGCCCATCATGTGCCGCACCGGGCTGCGCGAGCCATCGGCGGCGACCACGTACTGCGCGCGCTGTGCGTACGTGCCATCGGGCGTCTCAATGCTGAGCGTCACGCCATCGGCATCTTGCGTGAGGGCCGTCACCTTGTTCTTCCAGCGCAGTTCGATGTTCGGCAAGGCTTGCGCGCGTTCAACGAGAAAGCCCTCGACGTAGTACTGCTGCAGGTTGATGAAGGCCGGCCGGCGGTGGCCGGTTTCGGGCAGCAGGTCAAAGCTGTAGAGCAGCTCGTCCTTCAGGTAGACCTTGCCGACGTTCCAGCTCACGCCCTTGTCGACCATGCAGTCGCCGCAACCGAGCCGATCGAAAATCTCCAGCGAGCGCTTGGAGAAACAGATCGCGCGTGAGCCGGTCGACAGCGTGCAATCGTCGTCGACGACGACCACGGCCACGCCCTGCTGCGCCAGATCGATGGCCGTGGCCAACCCCACCGGCCCGGCGCCGACGATGACGACGGGGCGCGCTTCAGTGGCCGCGCCGGGTTGCTGTTCGGCGCACGGCGCATACGCGAAGACGCGGTTCTGGAAGTCGGGATTCATGTTCAGCCTTGCAGGGCGGCCCACATTTCCTTGTCGCGCTCGGCGGTCCAGATGCGCGGGTGCTTGATGCCGCTGGCCTCGTCAAAGGCGCGCGTCACGTCAAACGGCAGGCAGTGCTCATAGATGAAGACGCTGCCGAATTTCGGGTCCATCGCCGCGCGGGTATGCGCCATGGCGGCCTTCAGGTCCATCTTTTGCGCGACGGCTTCCTTGCCACGTTGCAGCAGCGTAGACACAAAATCGCGTGTATAAGCGAGGCCCTTCTCGACTTCGCCCGGATTGAGCAACGCGGGGCCACGGCCCGGCACGAGCTTATCGGCGCCGAGCGCGCGCAGCGCATCGAGTGTGGCGGGCCATTCTTCGAGCTGCGCATCGCCGCAGTAGCAGGCGGCGTCGTACTCGACGAGGTCACCGGAGAACAGCACCTTCTGCGACGGAATCCACACCACCGTGTCGCCCTTCGTGTGGCCGGGGCCGAGGTGCAGGATCTTCACTTCCAACTTGCCCAGAAACAGTGTCAGCTCGCGCTCGAACACCAGCGTCGGCCACGTCAGGCCCGGCACGGTTTCCACGCCGGCAAACAGGCGCGGGAAGCGCTCGATTTCGGACTTCATATCGGCCTCGCCGCGCTCAACGATCATTTCGTACGTGCCGCGGCTGGCAATGATGTTCTGTGCGCCCTCGGCAAAGTAGGCCGACGCGCCCAGCACGCGCACCGCGTGATAGTGCGACAGCACCACGTGCTTGATCGGCTTGTCGGTGATGGCGCGGATGCGGGCGATCAGGTCTTGCGCCATCGCGGGCGTGGCGGTGGTGTCGACGATCAGCACCGAGTCGTCGCCGATGATGACGCCGGAGTTTGGGTCGCCCTCGGCTGTATAGGCGTAAGCGTTGGGGGAGAGCTGGGTGAAGGTGACTTGTTTGGCCTCGAGGTCGGCTTGCGAGGCGAAGGCTTTGGCCATTCTGTCACTCCTGGTGTAGTGGATTACGGTTGGGGGAATTACTTTTCAACATGCATGGCTCGGGAAGCCTGCGTTGGGTTGGGCTGAGGGCAAGCCATGCCGAACGCTGGCAATCATAGACCGCACGGTCTGGAGACGCGCCTAGGGTATACGTTGATTATGGTTAGAAGCATTGTTTATACAATGCATAAAAACCAAAAACGGCCGTCTACGCGTTGCCGCGTGCTACGCTCGCAGCACTTTGTCGGCCCCGCCCAGCCAATACGCCCCGAGACATGGAGACCACGGAAGTCGAAGACGACCTGCCCACCGATGGCGATGCAGAAGACGCGCGCGCAAACCGCGACCGTTCGGGCATCCAATCCATCGAAGTCGGCTCTCAATTACTGGTGGCGCTCACGCGTGCCATTCGGGCAATGGCGCTCGGCGATCTCGCGCGCGCGGCCGGTATGCATCCTTCCAAGGCGCATCGTTATCTGGTGAGCCTGCAGCGCGTGGGCGCGGTGTCGCAAGATCCGCTGACCGGCCGCTACGAACTGGGCCCGTTTGCGCTTCGCCTGGGCCTGGCCAGCCTCAACCGTTCCGATGCCATCGTCCGCACGCGGCCGTTGCTGGCCAGCCTGCGAGACCAGACCGGTCACACCATCGGCATTGCCGTGTGGAGCGATCGCGGCCCGACTGTCGTGCATTGGGAGAAGGCGGGTGGTGCGCCCGGCGTGAACCTGCGCATCGGCGACGTCCTGCCGATGCTCAATTCCGCCACCGGCCGCTTGTTCGGCGCCTATCAGCCGATGGAACAGACGCTGCCCTTGGTGGAACGCGAACTGCACGAGCGTGCCGGTGACGATCTCCCCGGTTTGCCGCGGTCTCTGACGGATTACTACCGCCTGTGCGAAGACGTCCGCACCGAAGGCGCATCGTGGGTGTCGGGCAGCCTGCTGCCGGGCGTGAACGCACTGTCGTTGCCGGTGTTCGGTGCACGCGGGCAGCTCGTGCTGGTGTTGATCGCGCTGAACCTGCAACCGCTGTTTCACGCGCAGCGCGGCGGCGAGCTGGAGCACACGTTGCGCACGTTCGTGATGCGCTTGTCTGCCATGCTGCAGGCACCCGCGGAACGCCCTGCGAAAGCCGGCAGCCGTCGAAGCAGGGCGGTGCGTTAGGGTTGTCGCCAATTTCATCCTGTCGTAAGAAATTTACTATCTCGTAACGCGTGGCGCCCCCTCGCCCGGCTCACATCCGGCGCGAACTCCACGATTACAAGAACGAGGAGCTTCATGGATTTGTCGATTGCCGCCATCCTGGCGCAAGACGGCGTGACATCGGGCGCGATCTACGCGCTGCTGGCGCTGGCGCTCGTGCTGGTGTTTTCCGTCACGCGCGTGATCTTCATCCCGCAGGGCGAATTCGTCGCGTACGGCGCGCTCACGCTGGCTGCCATCCAGGCCAACAAGGCGCCGCTGTCCGCCAGCATGCTTGTAGCGCTGGGCGTCCTGACGTTCCTCGTCGAGATGGGGCGTACGCTGCTGCAACCGGAACTGCGCCTGCATGCGCTGCGCACGGGCGCCGTCTATGCAGGCAAATACCTTGTTTTTCCGGTTGCCGTGTACGTCGCCGCTCGCATGCTGGGCCCGATGACGCTGCCCATGCTTGCGCAGGTGGCGTTGACGCTGCTGATCGTCATTCCGATGGGCCCGATGATCTACCGCCTGGCCTATGAGCCGTTGACCGAAGCCAGCACGCTCGTGCTGCTGATCGTTTCGGTGGGCGTGCACTTTGCGATGGTCGGCCTCGGCCTCGTGATGTTTGGCGCAGAAGGCTCGCGCACGGAGGCGTTTTCCGATGCGCGCTTTGATCTGGGCGCGCTCAGTGTGTCGGGCCAGAGCCTTTGGGTGGTGGCTGTATCGGTGCTGATGATCGCGGCGCTGTACTTTTACTTCGGCCGTACGGTTTCGGGCAAGGCGCTGCGGGCCACGGCGGTGAACCGGCTGGGTGCGCGGCTGGTCGGCATCGGGACCACACAGGCCGGGCGATTGGCTTTCACGCTGGCGGCGGCGCTCGGCGCGCTGTGCGGCATCCTGATTGCGCCGCTGACCACGGTCTACTACGAGTCCGGTTTCCTGATCGGCCTGAAGGGCTTCGTTGGCGCCATCGTTGGCGGGCTCGTGAGCTATCCGGTGGCCGCGCTGGGTGCGCTGCTGGTGGGGCTGCTGGAGTCGTATTCATCGTTCTGGGCGTCGGCGTTCAAGGAGGTGATCGTGTTCACGCTCATCATTCCGGTGCTGCTGTGGCGATCGCTCACCACCAAGCATGTCGAGGAAGAGGAATAAGCCGATGAACACGCTGACCAAATCTTCCGAAGGCGCGGCGCAGCGCGGCTGGCTTTCGCGCAACCGCGTGCTGACCGCGCTGTTCGTGGTCGTGCTCGTGCTGATCCCGATCGTGCCCACGCCCGAGTTCTGGATCACGCTTCTGAACTACATCGGGCTCTATAGCCTTGTCGCTCTGGGGCTCGTGCTGCTGACGGGTGTCGGCGGGCTGACCTCGTTCGGGCAGGCAGCGTTCGTTGGCCTCGGTGCATACAGCACCGCCTATCTGACAACGCAGTACGGTGTCTCGCCGTGGATCGGCTTGTTGGCCGGGTTGGCGATCACCGTGGTCAGCGCCTACGTGATCGGCCTGATCACGATGCGCATGTCGGGGCATTACCTGCCGCTGGCGACGATTGCCTGGGGCCTGTCGCTCTTCTTCCTGTTCGGCAACCTGGAGTTCCTTGGCAAGTACGACGGGCTGAACGGCATTCCGGTGCTGAACGTGCTGGGTAAATCGCTGCAGACCGGCCGCGAGATGTTCTACCTGATCTGGGCTGTCGTTGTCGTGGCGGTGCTGGCGGTGCAAAACCTGCTGAACTCGCGCCCAGGCCGCGCCATCCGCGCGCTCAAGGGTGGCGGCTCGATGGCCGAGGCAATGGGTGTGAACACCGCGTGGATGAAGGTGGTGATCTTCGTGTTTGCGGCGGTGCTGGCGTGCATTTCGGGCTTTCTCTATGCGCATCTGCAGCGCGCGGTGAACCCGACGCCGTTCGGCCTGAACTACGGTATCGAATACCTGTTCATGGCGGTGGTCGGCGGCGTGGGCCACGTGTGGGGCGCGGTGCTTGGCGCGGGTCTGCTGACCATCCTGAAAGACAGCCTGCAAAGCATTCTGCCGAAGCTGCTGGGCTCCAACGGCAACTTCGAGATCATCGTGTTCGGCGTGCTGCTGGTGCTGTTGCTGCAGTACGCGCGTGATGGCGTCTGGCCGTTCATCCGCAAGCTGTTTCCATCGTCTCCGACGGCGCGCGCTCCCGACGATGCACCGGCACTGAAGCAGCGCGAGAAGCCGCAAGCCGGTGAGCTGATCCTCGACGTGCGCGCTGCACGCAAGGAGTTTGGCGGCCTGGTTGCCGTGAACGATGTCAGCTTCCAGGTGAAAGCCGGCGAGATCATCGGCCTGATTGGCCCCAATGGCGCGGGCAAGTCGACCACCTTCAACCTGGTGACGGGCGTGCTGCCGGTCACGCGTGGTGAGGTGCTTTACCGTGGCGAGCACATCAGCGGCAAACCTTCGCGCGAGATCGTCAAACGCGGTATCGGCCGCACCTTCCAGCATGTGCAATTGCTGTCGGGCATGACCGTTTTGGAGAACGTGGCCCTTGGCGCCCACCTGCGCGGCGATTTTGCGGCGCAAGGCGGGGTGCTCGCCAGCGTGGTGCGCATGAACCAGGCCGAAGAGCAGAAGCTACTGTTCGAAGCGCGCCGTCAACTGGAGCGCGTGGGTCTGGCCGATTGCATGTATCAGGAAGCCGGCAGCCTCGCGCTGGGTCAGCAGCGCATTTTGGAAATCGCCCGCGCGCTGTGTTGCGACCCGGCGCTGCTGCTGCTCGATGAGCCGGCCGCCGGCCTGCGCTACAAGGAAAAGCAGGCGCTGGCTGCGCTGCTCACCAAGCTCAAAGCCGAAGGCATGAGCGTGTTGCTGGTCGAGCACGACATGGACTTCGTCATGAACCTCACCGATCGGCTGGTCGTCATGGAATTCGGCACCAAGATTGCCGAAGGGCTGCCGCAGGAAGTGCAGCAGAACCCCGCGGTGCTGGAAGCCTACCTGGGCGGCGTGGAATAAGGAGAACGCGCATGTCAGTCATCCTGGAAGTGAAGGACCTGCACGTCCGCTACGGCAAGGTGGAAGCGCTGCACGGCGCCAACCTAAAGGTAGAGGCGGGCCAGATCGTGACCGTCATCGGCCCGAACGGCGCCGGCAAATCGACCATGCTCGGCGCCGTCATGGGCGCGCTACCGACCAACGGTTCGGCCAGCGGCGTGGTCTCGTATCTCGGTCACAACCTGAGCGGTCTGCCGGTGGAAAAGCGCGTGGCACGCGGTATGTGCCTCGTCCCGGAAAAGCGCGAGCTGTTTGCCACCATGAGCGTGGAAGACAACCTCGTGCTGGGCGCGTACCGCCGCAAGCGTGCGGGTGAGCGCAACTATCTCGACCAGATGGAGGTGGTGTACGACTTGTTCCCGCGCCTAAAAGAGCGTCGCGTGCAGGAAGCCGGCACGCTCTCGGGCGGCGAGCGCCAGATGCTCGCCGTGGGCCGCGCGTTGATGGCCAAGCCCCAGTTGCTGATGCTCGATGAGCCGAGTCTCGGTCTTGCCCCGCTCATCGTCAAAGAGATCTTCCACATCATCAGCGACCTGCGCAAAACCGGCGTGGCAACGCTGCTGATCGAACAGAACGCACGCGCCGCCCTGCAGGTGGCCGACTACGGCTACGTATTGGAAACGGGCGATATGACGCTCGAAGGCCCGGCGCAGGAATTGGCCGTCAACCCCCGCGTGATCGAAACCTACCTGGGCTTGGCGAAGAAGGCCGCCTGAGCGCTGCGGGGAGCCGGATCAATCGTCGTCGTCATGACGATGGTGCCGGCGCCATTCACGCTCACGCCAGCGTTGTTCGCGCCATTGGCGTTCCTGCCATTCGCGGCCGCGCCCATCGTCGTAGTAGCCGGGGGCAACGATGACCGGCTGCGGCGCGACATAGACAGGGGCCGGCGCATAGTAGGCCGGCGGCGGAGGCGGGGCGTACACCGGCGCGGGCTCGACATAAACCGGTGCGACGGGCACACCGATTCCAATATCGACATTGACACGGGCCAGGGCCGCCTGCGACGACAGCGCTGCAGCGGCTGCCAGCACGTACAGCGCGAAGTTCTTATGCATGTGGGAATTCCTCAAGACGCTGCACTGTAGTAGAAGCGGGCGCGCGCAGTCTTACAGAAGCGATACGGGTGTTGCAAATTGTAACGGAGTGACGCCATGGCCGCTCACGGCAACGCGCGCCCCATCAGTTCTGCGTCCTCTCCGTACACCGCGTGCAGAGCGGCCAACGCGGCACCATCCACGTCGGCGGGCTGATACCCAAGGCGCCGCCAGAACACATCCGCGCCTTGCACCGCTACCAACCGGGATTGGCGCAGCCCCTGCGCATGGGCGCTGGCGGATGCCGTGGCGTAAAGCTGCTCGCCCAAACGCTGGCCACGGCCTGCCGGCGCGATGGCCATGTCGTGCACGAACCAGAGCACATCGACCGCATCCGGGGCGGGGAGTGGCACGTGCAATTTTGGCGGCGTCCATGCGTGCCACGCATGCGAGAGCAGGTATCCCACCACGTCGGCCCCGTGCAGCGCGACCAGGCACACAGCCGGACTGCGCGCCCAGCGGCTGGCGAGCGCATCGCCCGGTTCCAGAAACCCCTCGCCGTAACAGGCCTGCTGCACGGCGAGGATGCCAGGCAGGTCGTCTGCGACGATCGGGCGGATGGTGATTTCGGACATGGGTGCGCGTTGGGCCGAAAGCGGCAGAGTTTACCGGACAGGTCGCACGCATCATGCCGTTTTCGCATAACGTGGGCACACATCGGTATTCGCTGGATCGCGCACGTATCCTGTAGATTCGTTGGCAGGGCAGTCCCGCCCACACTTGAATCCTCTCTCCCAGCATGTCGCGAATCATCTTCCTGAACGGCCAATACGTGCCGGCCGCCGAAGCCACCGTCTCCGTCATGGATCGCGGCTTCACCTTTGCCGATGGCATCTATGAAGTCACCGCCGTGGCGCGCGGCAAGCTCGTCGACAACGACGCGCACCTCGCCCGCCTGACACGATCGCTGTCCGAGATCGGCATCGACAACCCGTACACCGACGCCGAATGGACGCGCGTGTGCGAAGAGCTGGTGGCGCGCAATGGGCTGGACGAGGGTGTGGTCTACATGCAGGTCACGCGCGGCGTGGCCGAGCGCGATTTCGGCATACCGGCTGACATCTCGCCGACGGCCGTGGCATTCACGCAGGTCAAGTCCATCGTCGACAGTCCGCTCGCAAAGAAGGGCGCAACTGTGGTGACGGTGCCCGATCTGCGCTGGAAGCGTTGCGACATCAAAAGCGTGGGCCTGTTGCCGCAGGTGATGGCCAAGCAGATCGCCGCCCGCGCCGGCGCGCACGAAGCCTGGATGACCGACGGCGACCGCGTGACCGAAGGCGCGTCGTCGACTGCGTTCATCATCACCCCCGATGGGCGCCTGATCACGCGTCCGCTGTCGAACGCCGTGCTGCCGGGCATCACGCGTGTGTCGGTCCTGGCGCTGGCGCGTGAACATGGCCTGACGATGGAGGAGCGCACCTTTACCGTCGCCGAAGCTCAGCAAGCCGCCGAAGCGTTCTACACGAGCGCGTCGACGTTTGTGATGCCCGTCGTGTCCATCGACGGCGTGCAGATCGGCAGCGGCCAGCCGGGCCCGCTCACGCAGGCGCTGCGAACGCTGTATCTGCGTTTTGCCGGCGTGGACGTTGCCGAGCCCGTCGACCAGATGTGACGTAAGCGGTTGCGCCAGCGCGGTAGAATCGCCCGCTGAGTTTTTTGCAGCAAGGCGAGACACCCCATGAAGACAGGAGGCTGGCGCTGGCAAAGCGCCATCGCGGCGACCGCTCTGGTTGCCGCGCAGTGGGCAGCGATGCCCGTATCCGCACAAACCAATTCTGCGTCGGCCGCTGTGCCGACGGGGGCCGCGCAACCCGTTTCGGGCGATGCGGCACCCACCCTCGAATCCGCCCGCGCCGATTCCCGGTGGCGCCGGTTCGAGAGCATCAACGGCATCGTTTCGTACATCGACCGGCAATCGGTCAAGCCGCAGCCCGGTGCCGCGGCCGATGCCAATTCGCACACCGTGCACTTTCGGCTGCTGCGCAACGTGCTGCCCGACTTCACGATCAAGACAGCAGATGGGCAGCCGATCCGTTCGTCGGTCAAGCAGGTCGTGCTGGACTGCGCGCGACATAGCTATACGGTAATTGCGCAAACGCTCTATCGCGCGCGCAACGCTACCGGCAAGCCGCTTTACCAGATCCATTACGGCGACGAGGCGCAAAGCCGCTCGCTGCGCGAAGGCAGCGTGTTCGAATGGATCGCCGGGCGCTTTTGCGGCGCGGGCCACTAACGCTGGGGGCGGCATGGGCGGCATAAATGCCGCCCGGCGCGTTCCCGTTCAGATGGGCGCGGCTTCCCGGCTGTCGCTGCCGTTCTCGCTTTCCTCGCGGCCCCGCGCGTAAGGCTGCCGCTCCTGCTCAAGCTCCGGATAACGGCGCGAGGCGAAGCCCATGGCGGCTTCGTACGAGCCGAACTGGTTGGATTCGGCGGCCACACCGTCGTTGACCAGGATTGCGTACCACTTCCCGTAGAGCGGGCCGTACACCACGACCTTGCTTTTCATCGTCTTGTCCCTGTTTCTTGTATCGATGGCCGACTACGCGGTTTGCGCAAAGCGGCGGCTCGAGCCGTCCGGGCGTCAGGTCATGGCGCGCCGTCAGCGTTGTGGCGGACGATGATTACAGTGTGTTACACGCGCGTCAACGTTTGCGTTGGGCGCAATCCTCTAGTGGCGTTAGGCCGGTGCCAGCGTGCCTGCTACGCGCGCCTGCCGCAGTTCGGGGGGCTCGTGCCCTGAGTCGACGTAGTCGGCAAAGCAGCGGATGCAGTCGGCCACCCAGTCAGGGCGGCGCAGGGGTAGCCAGTGACCCGCGTCCACCTCATGGCGCCAGTAGTGCGATACCCAAGCTTCCACAGCGCGCGTAACCGCGGGGCTGACGTAGCGGTCGCGCGTCGGCACGATCAACTGCACGGGGGCATGCGGCGCACGTGCCCGGGGGCGGGCGAGGCGCTCACGAAAATTTGCGCGATACATTCGCACGCCGTTGCAAGCATCGCGCACAAGCGTCGGCCGCTGCGCTTCGATGCGAATGCCTTCCGTCTTGCGCAGCCACCACGGCCAGGCACGTGCCACCCACAGTCGCCACGACCATTCGGGCACCAGCGGCAGGTGGAAATAGCCGACGTACCACGATTGCAGCCGCTGCTTCCACACTGCACGTTTAGCGGCCCATGTGCCGGCGTCGAGCTGCGTGCGCATCCAGTGGCCGACGTGGTCCAGGCACGGCCCCGAGATCGACGTGTAAGACGCGATGCGCCCACGCAACCGGTCGGTCGTCACCGATTCCCAGCTATGGATGGAGCCCCAGTCGTGACCGACCAGATGGAAGCGCTCGCCGGGCAGCAGCGCGTCGGCCACGGCGGCAAGGTCGTCGACAAACTGCGGGATGCGGTAACCGGTGGTGTTTGCGGGGGCGTCTGACAGGCCGGCACCCCGCACGTCGAAGGTGAGCACACGGCGCTCGTGCGCCAGCGTGTCGCGCACGCCGTCCCAGACGGAGCTGTCGTCCGGATAGCCATGCACGAGAACGATGGCAGGGCGCTCCCGAGCGGAATGGTCGGCGGGCTGTGTCATGCGGGCATGCAGGCGAATGTCGCCGGAGCGCACCACGTGGCTGCTGTGCATCGAGAGGCCTCCTGGAAAAGGGATGCGGTGCAATCTCTGCAGCCTACGAAGTAACGGGGCGATGCGGCAACGCGTGTTTTTACCCGTTTCAAGCAGCGCCTGACGCACCCGCTGGAGGGTCGGCCTGCAACAACGGCGTGGCTGCGGTGAAAGCTGCCAGATACTCCAGCAACGTACGCACCTTGCGCGGCAACTGTTGTTGCGGCCACACCGCGTAGATGGGTCGCTGCGGCGTACGCCAATCGGGCAGCAGGCGCACCAGCCGGCCGGCCTCCAGCGCTTGATGGCAGAGCGTGCGAGGGCAGTACAGCAGGCCGAGGCCCGTTTCCGCCAACGTCACGCCCAGTTCGATGTCGTTCAGGTCGCAGCGTCCATGAGGCTGCAGTTCGATGGTCTCCTCGCCATCGGGTGAGGTGAAGCGCCATGTCGAGAGCGGCGACGACACCAACAGCCGATGCGCTTGTAATTCATGTGGATGGGTCGGCGCGCCATGCTCGGCCACGTACGCGGGCGACGCCACCAGCACCATCCCGATGACACCGAGCCGCCGCTGCCGCAGCTTCGGGTCGTCCTGCTGGCCGACGCGGATGGCAAGATCGGCGCCATGCCGCCACACGTCTTCATTGCGGTTGCTGAGCGATAGCTCCAGGCGGATCTCCGGCCACGCCGCCATGAAACTCGCATACGCGGGTGCGAGGAGCCCGCGCGACAGGTTCAACGGCGCAAGAACACGCAGGGTGCCCTTCACCTGGTTGAGATCGTCGTCGAGCGTGGCCGTTGTTTGCGCAAGCGCGGTCAACAGCGGGCGGCATTGCTCGTAATACAGCTGGCCCTCCGGCGTCGGTTTCAGGCTGCGGGCGCTGCGCAGCAGAAGCTGGCAGCCGAGCGAGGTCTCGAGCTTCTGCAGGCGCCGCGTCAGCGTGGCGGGCGGCAGGTTGGCGTGACGGGCCGCTGCCTGCAGGCTGCCGTGGTCCACGATGGAAACAAAAAGAGCCAGATCGTCGAGCATGATTCCATTTTCGGAATTTAAGATTCAATAAACGTCTATAGTTTCTATAAGAGCGGTTGTTTAGCATACCGTCAATCACATTTGATGGCTTGCAAGGAGAACCGCCATGTCGATGCCCGTTTCCACCGCCACACGTCTTCGCATCATCTTTGCCTGGATGATGTCGGGCCTGATGTCGTTGTTGATGACGGGCTGGATCGGCTGGATCAACGCCGGTATCAGCTCCAGCTTTCTTGCCCGTTGGGCGCGTGCCTTCGTGCTGGCCTGGCCGGCGGCCTTCACCATCGTGCTGATTGCTGCACCGATGATGCAGCGGCTGACCCAGCGCCTTGTGTTGCCCGATCCGGTGCAGCCCTGAAAAGAAAACAGCCCACCGGGAGGACGGTGGGCCGCAAGGTTGACAGCAGGAAAGACCGATTGAAACGGACGCCGGACCGACATCCCGTAGGGTCCGGCGGTATAGCTGGTACAACACCCGACCCTTATCGCGATGACGCTGATGTGCGTGGAGATCGCACTGCCCGATACCGGGTCATGACCGGGCCATGCAGCGCACTGTAGAGGGTCGATGCTTTCAGCAAACTTTCTTCGGGCTGCGGGTCGTCTCCGGACAATCCCTAGGGTATGAACGCTGCTCGGACGCTCCAATGGCGCGCTCCGCACATGCAGCCGACAAGGCGCGCGGGCGCGAATTGGCATAGTCAACAGCAACGCGCCGTGCTGTTGGGCAGGTCCGATTCTCAACGCTAAGGGGCTAGCCATCGGTAGGAAAGACGGCTGCATGCAGGGCGGCCGGCTGGCAGAATGCCGTAGCGTTGCTAGCCGTCCTGCCCACCATGCCCGCACCTGCCGACCTCCACATCCGCTCTGTTCACCAAGACGACTTCGCTGCGTGGAAACCGCTTTGGGATGGCTATAACGCTTTTTACGGCCGTGCGGGCGAGACGGGCTTGCCCGACATCGTCACGCAGACGACATGGCAGCGCTTCTTCGACGAAACGGAGCCGGTGCACGCGCTGGTGGCCGAGCGTGGGGGCGAGCTGCTCGGCATCGTGCATTTCCTCTACCACCGCAGCACCACGCAAATCGGCATGAGCTGCTATTTGCAGGATCTGTTCACTGCGCAGGCCGCGCGCGGGCAGGGCGTGGGGCGGGCCTTGATCGAAGCGGTCTACCGTCGCGCGCAGGCCGACGGCTTGCCGCGCGTCTATTGGCAGACACACGAAACCAACGCGACCGCCATGCGGCTGTACGACACGCTGGCGGACAAGTCGGGCTTCGTGGTGTATCGCAAATTGTTCTGAGCCGTTCCGGCCTCAACAATCGAGTTTCGGCACGTCGAAGTGCTTCCAATCGCTACCGCCTTCGGCTCCGTACCGCTAGCGCGGTGCCAAGACCTTTGTCCATTGCGCGATTTGGCGGATGGGTCGCCCACGGTGGACGCAATTTCCCGCAAGCCATAGGGTAATCCCGCATCTGCGATTTCGAAGAGGCGGTCTATAGTTGCACCTGTGTTCCAGATATTAACAGACGTTTCATCGGTAAAACAAGCGAAACGTGATGGAGTCGACAGAAATGCAACCGCAATACAACCCCGACCTCGCTCCGTGGGAGCCCATTTCTCCGAACAACGTCGCTGGCAAGGGCCGTGTCGAACGCCCGGGTCACGTCGCCAATCTGGTGTGGCAAACACGCGCCGCCGAGCCGACGGCCTATGAGAACCAACTGGCCGATTCGCTGGAAGCGGCATTCCTCGGTGGTGCACAAACGCCGGCCGACATCGTGGCCGTGCTGAACGAGCGCGGCCCGCGCAATGCGGCCGGTGGGGAGACCTGGACGGAAGACAGCTTCCTGGCCGAGATGCGCCGCCTGGGTGCCTGAGCCGAGGCCGGTTCCAACACGATTCGACGCCGCTTTGCCCGCAGAGGCGCACGGCTCAAACCATCAGAAGAGGCAAGCAATGGAAGGCAACAAGGAAGCGCAGAAGGAAGCGCGCATCAACACCGGTCTGCGCAACTACTGGTATCCGGTGGCGGCGTCGTGGAATGTGAAAAACGCCCCGGTGGGCATCACGCGTTTGAGCCAGAACATCGTGTTGTGGCGTGACACCGCCGGCCAGGTGCATGCGCTGGAAGACCGCTGCCCGCATCGCGGTGCGCGCCTGTCGATGGGTTGGAACCTGGGCGACCATGTGGCTTGCTGGTACCACGGCGTTGAAGTGAACGGCCAGGGTACGGTAACCAGCGTACCGGCTGTCGACGCGTGCCCCATGGAAGGCAAGACCTGCGTGCGCAGCTACCCGGTGCAGGAGCGTGCCGGTGCCATCTTCCTGTGGTTTGGCGACAAGGCTCCGTCCGAGTTCGACGACGCGGTCGGCACGCTGCGCTTGCCCGAAGAATTGACCAGCGACGAGCACAGTCACTTCCTCTGCTTTGCGCATTGGAACGTCAACTACCGCTACGCCATCGACAACGTCATGGACCCGATGCACGGCGCCTACCTGCACGCCGTGTCGCACTCGATGGCGAGCGGCGAGAAGAAGGCCGTGATGGAAGTGGTTGAAACCGACCACGGGATCATGTTCCAGAAGACCGGCCAGCGCGGCGTGAACTTCGATTGGACGGAGTTTGGCGAGACCGGCACGATGTGGCTGCGCCTGTCGATTCCGTATCAACCGAAGGTCGGCCCCGGCGGTCCGTTCACGATCATCGGCATCGTGACGCCAGTGGATGAGGAGCACTGCATCGTCTACTTCTGGCGCACGCGCCACGTGCAGGGTTGGCAGCGCGATGTGTGGCGCTTCCTGTATCGCAATCGCCTCGAAGGCCTGCACTGGGATGTGCTGGAACAGGACCGTGTGGTGCTTGAGTCGATGGCACCCGAAGCGCGCGAGCACGAGACGCTGTATCAGCACGACATCGGCATCACGCGTATCCGCCGTGTGCTTGCACGTCGCGCCGCGGCTGAACTGGCCGACGCGCCTGTCGCCATGCTCAAGCCCGTGCCCACGGAAGCCCAACATGCCTGAGCGCAATTCCACCGCCGGGCTGCTGGCTGGCCGCAAGGTGCTCGTGACGGGCGCCGCGCGCGGTCTGGGTCTGGCCTTTGCCAAGTCGATTGCCGAAGCCGGTGGTGCTGTCGCGCTGGCCGACATTCTTGCTGAGCGCGTGCAGGAAGAGGCGGCGGCGCTGCGTTCGGCAGGTTTCGATGCGCATGGCTTCACGCTTGATCTTGAAGATCCGGCTTCCATTCAGGCATGCGCTGCTGCGGCTGCACAGGCACTGGGTGGGCTCGACGGGCTTGTCAACAACGCGGCCATCACGAACTCTGGCGGGCGCGATGCATCGTCAATCGACATCGAGACCTGGGACCGCGTGATGAACGTCAACGTGCGCGGCACATGGTTGATGACGACGGCCTGCCTGCCGGCGCTCAAGGCTTCGGGCCGCGCCGCCATCGTCAATTTGTCGTCGGACACCCCGCTGTGGGGCGCGCCGAACTTGCTGGCGTATGTGGCGAGCAAGAGCGCCGTCATCGGCATGACGAAGTCTCTCGCGCGCGAATGCGGCGCAGACGGCATCACCGTCAACGCCATTGCGCCGGGCCTGACGCTGGTGGAAGCCACCGAATACGTGCCGTCGCACCGCCATGCGCTGTACCGCGACCAGCGCGCCATCTCGCGCGATCAACTGCCGGACGACGTGTGCGGCGCCGTGCTGTTCGCGCTGTCCGACCTTTCCCGATTCGTGACGGGCCAGACGCTGGCCGTCAACGGCGGTTTCGTCATGCAGTAATGCATCCACACACCATTCAGAAGAGGTATTCAATGAGCGATCTCTCCGAACAACAGCAAGTGCAACGCACGTGGGACCGCCCGGAAGGCGCGTCGTTTGAAGACTGGATGAACAGCCGCGTGGCGCGTTTTTCCACCCGCCGCTACGACTGGGACGCCCTCAAGTTCCAGGCCGACTTCGATCCAAAATACCGCCGTGCGCAAATGCGCTACCTCGGCACGGGCGGCACGGGCGTGGCAGCTGACACCAACACAGTACCGGCGGAGCACTTCACGTTTTCGACCATGGTCATCCCGGCGGGTCACGAAGGCCCGTCGCACCTGCATACCGATGTGGAAGAGGTGTTCTTCATCATTCGCGGCAAGGTCAAGCTGGTGCTGGAGAAGGACGGCGAGCGCTACGAAACCATTCTGACCGATCGCGATCTCGTCTCGGTGCCGCCCGGCGTGTACCGCGAAGAGATCAATATCGGCGATGAAGACGCGCTGATGTGTGTGATGCTCGGTGCCAAGAAGCCGATCACGCCGACGTATCCGCCCGAGCATCCGCTCGCCAAGATCAAGCGTTGATGCGATGAACGCGCAGGCTGTCATGTCCTCCCATCCGCTCCGTGTTGCCGACGCGCTTGCCGCGCTGGGCGCCGGGTTTGCCGAACGCACCGTCGCCATTAACGACCACGGCGAGCGCATCGGCTATCGGCAATGGGGCGAGCGCGGACCGCTGGTGGTGCTGTTGCACGGCATCAGCTCCAGCGCTGCGTCATGGCTGCCTTGCGCGCAGGTTCTTTCGCACAACATGCGCGTGCTGGCATGGGATGCGCCGGGCTACGGCAGCTCCACGCCGCTTGCAGACGTTGCACCGCGCGCTGCCGACTACGCTGGGCGGCTGCAGGCTTGGCTTGCGGCGCTGGACGTGACGCCCGATGCGATCGTCGGTCATTCGCTGGGCGCGCTGATGGCATCGGCGTATGTGGCCGCCGCACCAGCGGCGATTCAGCCGAAGTGCCTGCTGTTGCTGAACCCCGCGCAGGGCTACGGCCAGCCGGGGCAGGAAGATCAATCCCGCAGCGTGCAGGCCCAGCGTCTTGCAACGCTCGACCAGCTTGGCATCGACGGCATGGCGGAGTCGCGCCACGCGCATCTGCTGCGCCCGAATGCCACCGACGAAGAACGCGCCTGGGTGCGCTGGAACATGAAGCGCCTCAACGACGGTGGCTATCGCCAAGCCGTGGCGATTTTGAGCGGCGACGACATCGGCGCCTATCTGAGCAAACGCCCCGCATCCACACCTGCACAGATTGCTTGCGGCGATGTCGACGGCATTACACCGCCGGAAGGTTGCGAAGCGCTGGCCAAGATGTTCGATCTGCCGTTTGCGCTTGTGCCATCGGCCGGGCATGCCTCCTATATCGATGCGCCTGACGCTGTTGCAGGCTGGATCGAACACGCTGTTCTCTCCCAATCCCAAAACGCCTAAGCGCCAAGACGTATGAGCAACGACCTCATCCCAGAAGACGTGCAGGAAAAGTACATCGTGCCGGGGCTCGAACGCGGCCTGCGCCTGCTGTGCGAGTTCAGCCACAAAGACCGTGTGCTGTCTGCACCTGAACTGGCGCGCCGCCTGAAGGTGCCGCGCTCCACGGTGTTCCGCCTGCTGACCACACTTGAAGTGATGGGCTTCATCGAACGCGTTGACGGCGGTCGCGATTTCCGTCTCGGCATGGCGGTGCTGCGCCTGGGCTTTGAGTATCTCGCCTCGCTGGAACTGACCGAGTTGGGCCGTCCGCTGCTCGATCGCCTGCGCGACGACATTCATTACCCATGCAACCTCGTCGTGCGCGATGGCCGCTCGATCGTCTACGTGGCGAAATCCGTCGCGCCCACGCCGTTCACCAGCTCGGTAAATGTTGGCACGCGCCTGCCGGCACATGCCACGGTGCTGGGTCGTGTGCTGCTGGCCGATCTGTCGCTGGCTGAGCTGCGCCAGCTGTATCCGGAGCCGCAGCTGGAGGTGTTCTCCGCCAACACGCCGCGCACGGTGGAAGAACTGTTCGAGATGGTCCAGCGCGACCGCGAACATGGCTACGTGCTGCAGGAAGGTTTCTTTGAGGCCAACATCTCGACGATTGCTGCGCCGGTACTGGACCGCGCAGGCAAGGTGGTGGCGGCGCTCGGCACGACCATTCCGTCGCCGCGAATCGAGCCCGCGCAGCTCGACCTGATGATCGACAAGGTGCGCGCCGCTGCCGGTGAGCTGTCTTACCTGCTGGACTACCGCCCCGCAGGCGGCAAGGTCGTCAACCTGTTCCGCGAATGACCATGCCGATGATCGACCTGACTGGCAAGACCGCCGTCGTGACGGGCGGCTCCTCCGGCATCGGCCTGGCCACCGTTGAACTGCTGCTGGAAGCCGGCGCCGCCGTGGCGCTGTGCGGCCGCAATGCCGAACGCCTCGGGCTAGCCGAACAAGGTCTGCGCAACCGCTTCCCGAACGCGCCGCTGTTCGCCGCAACGTGCGACGTGCTCGACGCCGCGCAGATGGCAGCCTTTGCCGACGCCGTGGAGCAAGCCCTCGGCCCCGTCGACATGCTTGTCAACAACGCGGGCCAAGGCCGTGTCTCGACGTTTGCCGATACCGACGATGCCGCGTGGACGCAGGAGCTGCATCTCAAGTTCTTCTCCGTGATCCATCCCACGCGCGCTTTCCTGCCGCAACTCGAGCGCTCGGCGCACGGCGCGATCGTCTGCGTGAATTCGCTGCTGGCGCAGCAGCCCGAGCCGCACATGGTGGCAACCTCTGCCGCGCGTGCGGGTGTGCTCAATCTCGTGCGTTCGATGGCGACCGAATTTGCACCGAAGGGCGTGCGCGTCAACGGCATCCTGATCGGCCTGGTGGAGTCCGGCCAATGGCGCCGCCGCTTCGAGGCTCGACCCGAAGAAGATCGCCATCTCGACTGGGCCGCTTGGACGCGCCGCTTGGCCGCGCAGAAACACATTCCCCTTGGGCGCCTGGGCCTGCCCGAAGAAGCAGCCCGCGCCATTCTGTTCCTTGCCTCGCCGTTGTCTTCGTACACCACGGGCAGCCACATCGATATTTCCGGAGGACACTCCCGTCATGCTTAACAGACAACAACAGGAACAACAGCTGGTCACGGTGGGCCACGCGATTGCAGCATTCCTGGAAGCCTGCGAGGTCAAGGCCGCCTTTGGCGTCATCTCGATCCACAACATGCCCATCCTCGATGCGATGGGCGAGCGCGGCAAGATTCGCTTCGTCATGGCGCGCGGTGAAGCCGGCGGCGCGAACATGGCCGACGCTTATGCCCGGACCACAGGCGGCCTCGGTGTCTGTCTGACCAGCACCGGCACCGCTGCCGGGAATGCGGCGGGCGCCATGGTTGAAGCCCTGACCGCCGGCACGCCGCTGCTGCACATCACGGGCCAGATCGAAACGCCGTATCTGGACCAGAGCCTTGCGTACATCCACGAAGCGCCGGACCAGCTCACGATGCTCAAGGCCGTCTCCAAGGCTGCCTTCCGCGTGCGCAGTGCGGACACGGCGATCAGCACGATGAAGCTGGCCGTGCAGACCGCGCTGACCGCGCCGGCCGGCCCGGTGAGCGTGGAGATTCCCATCGACATCCAGGCCGCGCTGATCCCCATGCCGGATGACCTGCGCCCGCTGCTGGTGCCGCAGCATGTGCCGTCTGCCCACGCGCTGGACGAACTGGCTGAGCGCCTGTCGCACGCGCGCCGTCCGATGCTGTGGCTGGGCGGTGGTGCCCGCCACGCTTCAAAGCAGGTCAAGCGCCTGATGGACCTTGGCTTTGGCGTGGTCACCAGCACGCAGGGCCGCGGCATCGTGCCGGAAGATGACCCGCGCTCGCTGGGCGCATTCAACCTGCACAAGCCGGTCGAAGCGTTCTACCAGACGTGCGACGCGATGGTCGTGGTCGGCTCGCGCCTGCGCGGCAATGAAACGCTCAAGTACGAACTGAAGCTGCCGCGCCCGCTGTACCGCATCGATGCGGATGCATCGGCAGAAGGCCGTTGCTACGCCAGCGACTACTTTGTGTGCGGAGATTCCGCCCTCGCGCTGGATGGCCTGGCCGATCGGCTGGAAAAGAAGATGCACATCGATGCAACATTCGCCGCCGACCTGCGGGAGGCACACGGGGCGGCCGTAAGCGGGCTGATCGATGGGCTTGGCCCGTACGCCAAGCTGGTGGAGGCGTTGCAAGCCGCAGTGGGCCGCGAGTTCAACTGGGTGCGCGATGTGACGGTGTCGAACAGCACCTGGGGTAATCGCCAGCTCCGTATTTTCGATTCGCGCGCCGGCGTGCATGCGCTCGGTGGCGGCATCGGCCAAGGCCTGGCGATGGGCATTGGTGCGGCCATCGGTGCGGCCGCGACCGAATCCGGCAAGACGACGTTCTGCCTGGCTGGCGACGGCGGCTTCATCCTGAATCTCGGTGAATTGGCGACTGCGGTGCAGGAGCGCGCCAATCTCGTCATCGTGCTGATGAACGACAAGGGCTACGGCGTCATCAAGAACATTCAGGACGCGCAGTACGGCGGCCGCCGCCATTACGTGGATCTGCACACGCCGGACTACGCGGCGCTCGCGCAGTCCCTGCAACTGCGTCATCGCCGCGTGTCAGATCTGGCCGACGTGGGCAGCGCATTGAAGGAAGCCACCAGCGGCGAGGGGCCGTTCCTGATGGAGATCGACATGCTCTCCATCGGCAGCTTCAAGACGATCTTTGCAGGCCCGCCGGTCAACCAGCAGGCCAAGGATGGCCGGGGCGAGCGCGCTGCTGCATGCGCCGCGGACGGCACGACGGTGGTGGCGTGAACCTGCAACCGAGCCAACTGAAGGAGCCGGACATGCTGCATGTATCGATGGTCGGGTGCGGAGCGATCGGGCAGGGCGTACTGGAACTGCTCAAGAGCGATCCGGATGTGTGCTTTGACGCCGTGATCGTGCCCGAGCACGCGATGGACAAGGCGCGCGAGGCCATCGCCCCGTTCGCACCAAATGCGCGTGTCACGACGCATCTGTCGCTCGACGCGCATACGGATCTGCTGGTCGAGTGCGCTGGCCATGACGCGCTTGAAGAACATGTGTTGCCGGCGTTGGAGCAGGGCATCGACTGCCTGGTCGTATCGGTGGGTGCGCTGTCGGAACCCGGCGTGGCCGAACGGCTGGAGGCTGCGGCCCGCCGTGGCAACGCGCAGGTGCAGCTGCTGTCGGGCGCCATCGGCGCCATCGACGCACTGGCCGCTGCGCGCGTCGGCGGGTTGGACGCCGTGGTCTACACCGGCCGCAAGCCGCCGCGCGCCTGGAAGGACACGCCGGCCGAGCAGCAGTTCGACCTTGATGCGCTGCGCGAGCCGACCGTGATCTTCGAAGGCAACGCCCGTGAAGCCGCGCGTCTGTTCCCGAAAAACGCCAACGTGGCGGCCACGCTGTCATTGGCGGGCCTCGGTCTTGAGCACACGCACGTCAAGCTGCTGGCCGATCCAACGGTGGACGAGAACATCCATCACGTCGAGGCGCGGGGTGCCTTTGGCGGCTTCGAGCTGACGATGCGCGGCAAGCCGCTGGCGGCTAATCCCAAGACTTCTGCGCTGACGGTGTTCAGCGTGGTGCGTGCGCTGGGCAACCGCGCGCACGCCGTTTCGATTTAAGCGAGGCCATTGCGCCATGACTGTTTCCAACCCGAACGCAACCGCAACGTGCGTGTTGCCCATCTGCATCGCCGGTGATTGGCGCCTGGGCACGGGCGAGCGCTATGCCACGCGCTACCCGGCCACGGGTGAAGTCGTTGCAGAACTCAATGCCGCCAGCGTCGCTGATGTGGAAGAGGCCGTGGCGGGCGCCTACCGCGCCTTCCTGTCCAGCGGCTGGGCGCAGCGCAAGCCGCACGAGCGCGCGGCCGTTCTGTACCGCGTAGCTGAGCTGATCCGCTCGCGCAGTGAAGCGCTGGCACAACGCCAGCGCCTGGATAACGGCAAGCCGATCAACGAGACGCGCGCGCTGGTGGCGAGCGCTGCTGCCACGTTCCAGTTCTTCGGCGCCGCATGCGAGACGCTGGAAGAGTCGCTCACGCCCATGCGTGGCGATTGCCTGACGATGAGCGTGCATGAACCCATGGGCGTGGTGGCCGCCATCACGCCGTGGAATTCGCCGATTGCCAGCGAAGCGCAAAAGATGGCGCCCGCGCTGGCCGCGGGCAACGCCGTCGTCGTCAAGCCTGCGGAAGTCACGCCGCTGATGGCGCTGGAACTCGCTGCCATCTGCGAAGAGGCGGGCGTGCCCAAGGGCATGATCAGCGTGCTGCCCGGCAAGGGCTCCGTGATTGGCGATGCGATTACGAAGCATCCGCTGGTGCGCCGCGTGTCGTTCACGGGTGGCACGAACACGGGCAAACACATTGCCCACATTGCCGCTGACAAGATGATGCCGGTGTCGCTTGAGCTCGGCGGCAAGTCCCCAACGATGGTGTTTGAAGATGCCGACCTCGACCACGCCGTGAATGGCGTGCTGTACGGCATCTTCAGCTCGTCGGGCGAGTCGTGCATCGCAGGCTCGCGTCTGTTCGTGGCGCGTTCGCTGTACGAGCCCTTCATGGATCGCCTCGCCGCTGCCGCAGCACGCCTGCGTGTCGGCAATCCGGCCGATGAATCCACGCAGATGGGTCCGCTGATCACCGATCGCCACCGCGAGACCATCGAGTCGTACGTTGCGATGGGCGTGGAAGACGGCGGTCACCTGCGCACGGGCGGTTTGCGCCCAGCAATCGCCGGCTGCGAGTCGGGCTATTTCTACACGCCGACCATCATCGAAGGGCTCACCAACAGCGCCCGCATCTGCCAGGAAGAAATCTTCGGCCCGGTGCTGGTCGCC
The DNA here is from genome assembly GCF_038440115.1 of Ralstonia sp. OTU4908. NCBI lineage: Bacteria > Pseudomonadati > Pseudomonadota > Betaproteobacteria > Burkholderiales > Burkholderiaceae > Ralstonia > Ralstonia sp. OTU4908. Next base: position 154,728 of record NZ_JASATD010000011.1, read on the forward strand.
ATGCCGTTCAACGATGAAGACGAATTGATCGAACAGGCCAACGACAGCGTCTACGCATTGGCCGCCGGGATCTGGACGCGCGACTACAAGCGCGCATGGCGCATCGGCCGCGCGGTGCAGGCCGGCAACGTGTGGATCAACACATACAAGCAGTTCTCGATTTCGACGCCGTTTGGCGGCTGGCGCGACAGCGGCCTGGGCCGCGAGAAGGGCCGCCTCGGCATCCTGCAATACATGGAGCAGAAGAGCCTTTACTGGGGCTTGAACGAACAACCGCTGGCCTGGGCCAACGCCAACTGAAGCTGAAACAAAACACCCAGACCACAGGAGATGAAGATGAACACGATTCGAGGCATCGACGAAATCGTCTACGGTGCCGACGACCTCGCCGCCTGCAAGCAGTTCTTCCTGGATTGGGGGCTCGCCCTGCAATCGGAAGACGCCAGCGGCCTGCTGTTCGAGACGCTCAACGGCTGCCGCGTGCGCGTCAAGCGCAGCGACGATGCTGCGCTGCCGCCGGCCATGGAAGCCGGCCCGACGCTGCGCGAAGTGATCTGGGGCGCCGATTCGCAGGCTGTGCTCGATCGCCTGGTCGACACGCTGGCTGACCAGCCCGGCTACGTCGACGCCAACGGCCGCGTCGGTTGCACCGACCCGAACGGCCTGGCCGTGCGCGTGCAACTGACCACCAAGCGCGACGTCGACGTGCAATGCGCTGCCATGAACACGTGGACAGACAAACCGCGCCGCAACCAACCGAGCCCCATCTACGAGCGCGCCACGCCCATCGAAGTGGGCCACGTGGTCTTCTTTGTGAAAGACGTGGCGGCCACGGAGCGCTTTTACATCGACAAGCTCGGCTTTGTGCCGTCCGACCACTACCCGGGCCGCGGGGCGTTCCTGCGCTGCGCGCCGGAGGGTGGCCATCACGACCTGTTCCTGCTGCAGACGCCGCAGGCCAAGAGCGGCCTCAACCACGTCGCCTTCACCGTGCGCGACATCCACGAAGTGTTCGGCGGTGGCATGCATGTGTCGCGCTGCGGCTGGGAAACGCAACTAGGCCCGGGTCGTCACCCGATTTCGTCGGCGTACTTCTGGTACTTCAAGAACCCGGCTGGCGGCCTGATCGAGTACTACGCCGATGAAGACCAGCTCGACGGTAACTGGCAGCCACGCGACTTCGAACCTGGCCCGACCGTGTTTGCCGAGTGGGCCATTGATGGCGGCATTGACGGCAACACCCGCCGTCAGAGAAACGTAGTCAGCCCGGAAGGCAAGTTCCTGACGGAAAAGCGCTGAAACGTTGCAGAGAGACGTGCTATGAATCCCCCCCTCAACCTGCGCGTGCACGCCATGCGCTACGAAGCCCAAGGCATCGTGAGCGTGGAGCTGCGCGATGTCGACGGCAAGACGCTGCCCGAGTACGCACCCGGCGCGCATATCGAACTGCATCTCGGCAACGGGCTGGTGCGCAGCTATTCGCTGTGCGGTGCACCGGAGGTGCGTGACCGTTATGTGGTCGGCGTGCTGCTCGACCGCAACAGCCGCGGCGGCTCGCGCTATGTGCACGAGCAGTTGCGCGTCGGTTCGACGCTGAAGATCGGCGGCCCGCGCAATCACTTCGAGCTGGACGAAACCGCGCCGCACACCGTGCTGGTTGCAGGCGGCATTGGCGTGACGCCCATCGTCTGCATGGCGCGTCGTCTGGCCGAGCAAGGCAAGGCGTTCTCGATGCTGTACTGCGCCCGCTCGCGCGCCGAAGCTGCGTTTGCCGATGAGCTTGCCGGGCATGGCGATGCAGTGCGCTTCCACTTGGACGCGGAAGCCGGCGGCCCGCCCGATCTGAAAGCGCTGCTTGCAGGGCATTCGACCGATACGCATTTCTATTGCTGTGGCCCTGGCCCGATGCTGCGCGCTTTTGAGGCCGCATGTGAAGCGCTCGGCTACACCAACGTCCATATCGAGCGCTTTGCCGCGGACCCGGGTGTGGAGTCGGTGCAGGACGGTGAGTACCAGGTCAAGCTCGCGCGCAACGGCGCTGAACTGTGCGTGCCGGCTGGCAAGTCGCTGCTCGACGCGCTGCTGGAGATTGGCGTCGAGGTGGAACACAGCTGCAAGGAAGGCGTATGCGGTTCGTGCGAAACGCGCGTGCTGGAAGGGGAACCCGACCACCGTGACAGCGTGCTCTCCAAGAGCGAGCGCGCATCCAACCAAACCATGATGGTTTGCGTGTCCGGATGCAAAGGCAAGCGCCTGGTGATTGATCTGTAAGCGCAGGATGGTTTAGGCGTTGGCCTGACCAGCCGCGCCCTCTTTTTTTACGCCGTGTTTTTCTTTTAAACGCCGTTTCACATACGGAACAACGCAAGTACCACAACCAGCTCGTCCACCAAGACGGCGATAACAACTGGCGGGGCGGACACCTTGTCCAGTGGAGGAAACAGCAAATGAAGACAACCTTGTTCGCCATTGCGGCGATGAGCCTGGCGGGCACGGCAGCGGCCCAGAGCAACGTGACGCTGTACGGCAGCATTGATGAAGGCGTGGCCTACATCAACAGCCTCAAGAGCGGCGCGTCGAGCGGCTCGGCTCTGCGCATGGACCCCGGTACGATGCAGCCGGACCGCTTCGGCCTGCGCGGCTCGGAAGATCTCGGCGGCGGTACGCAGGCCATCTTCCAATTGGAGTCGGGGTTTCTGGGCGACACCGGTAGCAGCGTGGTCGCCGGCAAGCTGTTCAACCGCACGGCGTGGGTGGGCCTGACGAACGATCGCTTGGGCAATATCCAGCTTGGCCACCAAGCGGACTTCTTGTTCGACTACCTCGGCCGCCTGAGCAACGGGTTCCAACTCACCAACTTCTACCTGTTCCACCCCGGCAACTTCGACAACCTGGCCAACCAGTTCCAGATCGACAACGCTGTGCGTTACGTCTCGCCCATCTTCGGCGGGCTGCAGCTGGGCGGCATGTACGGCTTTGGCCAGGTACCCGGTTCGCCGTCGAAGAGCCGCAGTTACAGCCTCGGGGCGTACTACACCAATGGCGGTTTCCGCGCAGCCGCGGCCTATACCGCATCCAATGATCGCGCGCTGGATGTTGCTGGGCGCCTGGGCATCACCAACACACTGGGCACGACACTGGTGCCCGGCGTGATGACGCCGATGAGTTCGGTCAAGTCGTTCGGTGCTGGCACGCTGTATCAGTTCAGCGGCCTACCGCTCCAGATCAACGCGGTCTATACGCAGACGCGCATCACGCTCGGTGGCGCCAACGCCCGGGCGCAAAACGTCGACCTCGGTACCGCGTGGCATTACAGCGCCGCCAATACGCTCAACGTGGGCTATACCTTCAGCAAGTACGAGGGCGCCCGTTGGAACCAGTTCAGCCTGGGCAACGTGTATGCGTTTTCCAAGCGCACGCAGGTGTATGTGCAAGGCACGTATCAGCGTGCGTCCGGCGATGCGCAGTCTGCTGCCATCAACGGCGTGGGTGTAGCGGCGCAGCGCAACCAGCTCGTTGTCAGCACCGGGGTGCATCACTCGTTCTGACGTCCTGACCCAACGCGCGCCGCTGGGCAGCGACCCAGTGGCGCATCAACTTCCTCCGGAAGGAGCTTCACATGAAGCCAGGTGTTTTGATTGATAGCGGAATTGACCACGATGCGTCGCTGGGCGCGATGAGCCTGGGCAAGATCGTTGCCCGCATCGAGCGGCTCAAGAGCAACGGCATGCACGTGCGCGCGCGTCTGCTGATCGGGCTGGCGACGTTCTTCGATGGCTTTGACGTGATCGTCATTGCCGCTACGCTGCCGCTGCTGATCGCGCAATGGCATCTGACCCCGGCGCAGATTGCTTTTGTGATCGGTGCCCCCGGCATCGGTCAGTTGATCGGTGCGCTGGTGTTCCCGATGTTTGCGGAGCGATTCGGCCGCGTGCGCATGATCGGCTATAGCGCGGGCATCATCGGTTTGATGAGCCTGCTGTGCGGCGTGGCGCCCAGTTTTGCCGTGTTTGCAGCGCTGCGTATCGTGCAGGGCATCGGCTTGGGTGGCGAGCTGCCCGTAGCGGCCACATACATCAACGAAGTCACGCGTGCCCATGGCCGCGGGCGCTTCGTGCTGCTCTACGAGGTGGTGTTCCCGATTGGTTTGCTGGTGTCTAACGCGCTTGGGGCCTGGCTTGTACCGCATTTGGGCTGGGAGGTGATGTACTTTCTCGGCGGCATTCCGCTGGTGCTGTTCTTCACACTGCCCAAGGCCGTGCCGGAATCTCCGCGCTGGCTGGCGACCCATGGGCGCATGGCCGAGGCCGATGCCGCGCAGGCACGCTTTGAAGCCAAGGCGAAGGGGCCGCTGCCTCCGCTGGGCGATACCTCGGCCTTCGAGCAGATGTCGCACCGCCACCCGAAGCGCGGCATGCGCGATCTGTTCGGCCCCGTGTACGTCAAGCGCACGGTGGTCGTGGCCATGCTGTGGGCGACGTGCGGTTTCATCCAGTACGGTCTGTCGACCTGGCTGCCGACGGTCTACAAGACGATCTATCACGCACCGCTCCAACTGGCGCTGAACCTGGCGGCGCTGGCGTCGGTGCTGGGTGTGGTCGGTTCGCTGGTGTGCGCGATGATCGTCGACAAGGTCGGCCGCAAGCCCGTGATGGTGGTGTCGTTTGTGCTGTGCGGTTTGGCGCTGGGTCTGGCTGGGCTGCTGCACGAGCAGTCGCTCTATGTGGTGGCGGGGTTGTGCTCGTTGGCGCTGGGGTTGATGGCGTGCGGCTTCATCACTGCCTATGTCTATACGCCGGAGCTGTACCCGACCAACATCCGGGCGATCGGCTGCGGCATGGGCGGCGCATGGTTGAAGATTGCGGCCATCTTTTCGCCAATGCTGATCGGTTCGACCATCGGCTCGGGCAACGTCAGCAATGCGTTTCTGCTCCTGGCCTTGGTGCCGATCCTGGCGGCAATCACGATCCACTTCCTCGGCATCGAAACCAAGGGGAAAGTGCTGGAGCAGCTTGAGCTGTAAGCCGGAGGCGGTTGAAGGTCGTATACGGGGAGGGGCGGCTTTGGTGCGGCCCCCTCCCGTTTTGCTTCAGGCAATGGTGTGATCTGCCATCAATTCCAGCGCGCGCACCATGGCGGAGTGGTCCCACGCCTTGCTGCCATTGGCCGCACATACGTTGAAAAGCTGCTGCGCGGCGGCAGTGTTGGGCAAGGCGATGCCGAGCTTGCGGGCGCCTTCCAACGCGAGGTTCAGATCTTTCTGATGCAGCTCGATGCGGAAGCCGGGATCAAACGTCCGCTTGATCATCCGTTCACCGTGCACTTCGAGAATGCGCGAGGAGGCAAAGCCGCCCATCAACGCTTGGCGCACACGTGCCGGATCGGCCCCGGCCTTCGATGCGAACAGCAGCGCCTCGCCCACGGCTTCGATGGTCAATGCCACGATGATCTGGTTGGCCACCTTGCAGGTCTGTCCGGCGCCGGATTCGCCCACGTGCGTGATGTTCTTGCCCATCAGGGTGAACAGCGGTTTGGCGCGCTCGAACGCCGCTTCCTTGCCGCCGACCATGATCGTGAGGGTGGCATCGCGCGCGCCGACTTCACCGCCTGAAACGGGCGCATCGAGGTAATCCGCCCCCAGCGCTTCGACGCGCTTGGCAAAGTCCTGCGTTTCAATCGGCGAGATCGAGCTCATGTCGATGAAGAGCTTGCCTGCCGCCAGGCCCTGAGCGACTCCGTCTTCCCCAAACAGTACTTCGGCCACGTCTGGCGTATCCGGCACCATGGCGATAACGATGTCGGCTACCTGCGCAACCGCCGCCGAATTCGCGGCAACGGTGGCTTGCGAACGCAGATCTTCCGGCACGGAATGTTTGCCGTTGACGATCAGGGTGTGGTCGCCCTTGAGCAGGTTGCGAGCCATGTGGGCGCCCATGATGCCCAGGCCGATGAATCCGATGGTTGCCATGATGTTCTTCCGAAAGGGTCTAGGTGGATGTGGATGAGGAGGGTGGGTCAAGCCGCGGCGCTTGTCACAAGCGTAGATCAGATGCAGCAATGAAGACCAGCCGGAGCCCGATGCTGTGCGTTCCAAGATGCATGCGAGCCGCGCTCGGCGGGCGTTTGCGACGCGCGATGCTATACGGAGATGAGGTCCCGAAATAGGGACCAAGAAGCGTCATTGCTCTTGCAATGGTTTTGGGGCCCCCTCTCATAGACTGGAAACGTGCCGATAGGAAGCGATCGGACCGACGAGATGGGAGGAAATATGTCCACCGCAGCAGCCAACTGGATCGTCGTCCTGACATGCGCGTACATGGAGTACAGCACGTGGCGCGGCATGAGCGTCTACCGCCGCACGGTCGGCTATGAAAGCGTGGTGTGGTGCTGACTAACGCAACGCGGGGCGGGGCAGCAACCTCCGGATGAGATCGCCATGTGCCGAATACTTTGCCAGCAGCGCGCTATCGTCGGCGAGTTCGAACTCGCTGAACTTGAACCCCGGCGCAACGGTGCAGCCAGCAAGCGCATACCCATGTTCACCCGGCACGCGCTCGGCTGCAAACCAGCGGCCAGCCGGGACCACCGCCTGGTACACCGCCATCGCATCCTCGGCCGCGTGGCCCAGGCGATGCGTGCTCATCGTACCGTCAGCCTCCAACACATGCACATTGAGTGAGTCCCCCGAATGGAAGTGCCACAACTCGTCCGACTGGATCCGATGCCAGGCGGAATATGCATCATCCGCCAACAGGTAATAGATGGCGGTGGCAGCCGCACATTCGACGGGCGGGATGCCTCGTTGGATGCGCTCCTCACTGCGATAGGTTTCGCGATAGAAGCCGCCTTCCGGGTGCGGTTCGAGCCCGAGGCGGGCGATGAGGATCTGGGCGGCTAGGGCGAGCGGCATGATGGGAAACTTTCGACTCAGTTCTGCTGACGCCGGAACGGAAAGCGCTGCTGGTTGACGAAACCGTCGGGCATGTAGTCGCCTACCACGCCGTACTTCTCGGGGAAGGCCTTTTTCGATTTCACCGCAGTACCGAACAGATAGTCGATGAAGGCGAAATGGGCGGCGTAGTTCTTGTCGATCGCTTCGTCTTCCGATGAATGGTGCCAGTGGTGAAAATCCGGCGTCACAAAGATGTACTTTAATGGCCCCCACGGCAAATGCACGTTGGCGTGATTGAACACCGCCTGGAAGCCCACGATGATGATGTAGACATCGACAACGGCCTTGTCGAATCCCAGCACGAACAGCGGGCCCAGCACGGCTACCCGCGTGACGATCAGTTCAAGAATGTGCTGACGCGAACCGGCCAGCCAGTCCATCGTCTTCACGCTGTGATGCACGGCATGGAAGCGCCAGAGGAACGGCACCTCGTGATACGCGCGGTGCGTGACGTACTCCATCAGGTCGGCCACCAACATGCACAGCAGCAACTGCGGAATGAACCAGATGTGCTGCACCATCTGCTGGAAATCCGCATGCACCATCCATCCGAACACCCGGTGAATCAGGAAATTCACCACCAGCAGCACCAGCCCCACGATGAAGTGGTTCACCGCGAAGTGCATCATGTCGGTCTGCCATTCGGCGCGGAACACCGGCTGCTTCTTGTAGAGCGGGAACAGCTTCTCAAGCAGCACGAAAATCGCTGTCGAACCGAGCAGGTCGAGAATGAACCAATCCATGCCGATGTACGGTGTGTGATCCGGAAAATCGCCCACCGGCACGCGCGAGCCGCCCAGCGCAACGGCAACCACCACAAACAGGAATGCCAGGCCATTCAGGCGACGGCGGTTATCCAGCACGATATTCGCCAGCGATAATCCGCCTGAAATCAACAGCGAGACAAACAGAATCTGCCGAATGACATCCACGGAATATGCGCGCCGCAATTCGGGCGTCGTCAGATACTGCGGGAAGTGAAACGCCAGCACGCCCAGCAAGCACAGAAAGCCCAGCACCAGCGCCAGGATGGTTCCGATCATGCCCCGGCCAAACTTCAGGCCGCCGTTGGCATGGAGCAGCGCATTGGCATCGCGGATCGTCGCGTCGGCCACGCGAACGATGGCAGGGTGGTGTTCCTCTTCGGGCAATGGCGCCAAAGGCTTTTGGGACGCATCCATGGATCTGACTCGCAGTATTGTTTTGTTTTATTAACAATGCGATTGCCAATCGAATATTGGCCCTCATTCGCACTGCTGCGCGATTATACGGACCAGTTTTGCGTATTCAACGGCGCTATTCTTCTGCGTACAAATGATTTGCGATTGCTGCACTTTTTTCCCGTGTGCGTCAATGTCGGGAAATCGCCTCTGCAGCGTTGGCGGCGCACCGCAGGGCGTTGCCTTTCCGTGCAAGGCCATGCATTGTGAGGCCCGTGCCTGACGGGCGCACGACGGTACAAGACCAGATAAAAAGGGGAGCAACCATGTCAGAGGAATTTCACGTGCACGGCGCGCACGATCATGCGCTTGAGCACGCAGCAGAAAGCGGCCACGCCGACAGCTTTGCCGGGCGGATTGCCGTCATGACGGCGATTCTCTCGACAGCCGGCGCTATCTTCGGTTACCAGGGCGGTGCCACGCAAAACGCCGCGCTACTGGCCAAGAATGAAGCCGCCATCCACAAGACCGAGGCCGCAAACCGCTGGGCCTACTACCAGGCCAAAGGTCAGAAGCAGGCGATTGCCGAGCTGACCGCCCAACTGCCCGGCACCGATCAGGCCGCCGCCAGGCGCGAAGCCCAGCGTTACGCCGCCGAAAAGGAAGACATCCGTCGCCAGGCCGAAGACCAGGAGCGCTTGGCCAAAGAGGCCGACGACGCCAGCGAGCTCGCCGTGCACCATCATCATCGGTGGGCGCAAGCGGTGGTCGCCATTCAGGTGTCGATCGCGCTGGCGGCTATCACGTTGCTTTCCCGCCGGCGCTGGATGCAGGTGCTGTCGTACGGCGTGGCCGCTGTCGGTGGTGTCGTGGCTGTGCTGGCGCTGCTTCACATCTGACAGCCTCGGGCGCGCTCTTCGTCCGATAAGTTGCGTGCCGACATGCCGGATAGCCAGAATGGCGCTCGTGCAGGAGGCACCGTCCTCCAGGAATCCGGAATGAACACCATGACACTTCGAATGGTGATGTGGCGCACATGGATGATGGCCGGCTTGTTGGCTAGCGCGTGCGTCATGGCGGCCGGCCCTGCCGTCGAGCCGGGCGAGTATGTCTACATTCTGGGTGGCAGCGCAAGCGGCACGATGACGGTCAAGGGCGGTAGCTTCAACATCACGACAATTGGCGGCAACTGCCACACGTGCGCGATCGAAGGCACGTTTCGGGGGGCGCGTTGGCGTCGACAAGGATGAGGGCGAGTGCCACATCGCCGTGTCAGGTAATAAGGATGGGCTCAAGCTGGATTCATCTGCGACCGCCGAAGCCTGCCGAGAATTCTGTGGCATGCGCGCTATGTTTGATGGCGACTACCGCCGCGCACCCGCCGCCTGCACTGACCGCCAGCGGCAAGCCCGCATCGGCCACGCCCGCAAGCAATATGCCGCCAAGGATTACGACGCAGCACTTACAACGCTGCGTTCGCTGCTCGCCGATTGCGATCCCTTCATGGACCGGATCGAGCGCGACAAGGCTCGCAGCGACTTGGCCGTGACTGAATACCATCGTGACGACACCGCCCAGTGCCTCACTGTGCTGTCCGAGACGACTGCGATCACAGCGCAGAAGGACGCATCGCTGATCCTTCCGCCGTGCGACGCCGACAATGACGCGTCCACTAGCAAGGCCATCCTCTACAACCAGAAGCTGTGCCAGTCGCCGGGCAAACATTGATGCCAACTGCATCTCTATGAGTAACGAAGCGGCGGGCGATGGCCAGGCCCAATCCGTGTCGCAGGTTGGTCGGGCGCGGCGTTCGGTGGCCTCTCAACCTGCCATAACGCAAGCGGCCCACGGCGAAGCGAGCAGGCGATCAACAAGATTTTTGCGAGTGACTCACAAAAGTGCTTGCCAGCCGCGCTTGCGCGCATTAGTATTCGCCCCTCGCTGCAAAACACAGCGCCGAAACGCAAGTGGCGGTGGTGGTGTTGAGTGGTGGAGAGGCAGGTGTGGGGCGGGTTTGCGGTCGATTGGGTGGTAGGTGATCGACAGTAAATCGAGTGGTAGTTGGCAGCGAGTTGACGGATAAAAAT